>JBHJHJ010000034.1:0-27964 GCA_050330955.1 Elainellaceae cyanobacterium
TGCTAGAGGGTTTCGCTTTTCAAGATATTGCCGAGAGTCTGCCCGATAAAAAGGGCGATGAGCCCGCACCACCTGAGACACCTCCGGCTGTCGCCGTCCCCTACGCCCTGCGGGCAGGCTCCGCCAAAGCCAAGGGGGACTACAGGGGGTCTCTAGTAGGCGCAAACACTCCTGCAATGCAAACCATCAAAATCTTCCTCGCCTCCTCCTCAGAGCTAAAGGGCGATCGCGAGCAGTTCGAGATATTCATCAACCGCAAGAACAAGGAATACGTCAAAAGCGGCGTCTTCTTAGAACTAGTTCTTTGGGAAGATTTCATAGACGCGATGTCTCAAACGCGCTTACAAGACGAATACAACCTCGCGATCGCCGAATGCGACATTTTCGTGAGCCTCTTCCACAGCAAGGTCGGCCAATATACGAAGGAAGAATTCCTCAAGGCATACGATACGTTCAAGGCCAATAACAGGCCTTTGGTCTATACCTACTTCAAAAAGCTTGTGACTGAGGTAACCCGCAGCAACCGTAAACATTTTGAGAGCTTATTTGACTTTCAAGATGAACTCAGCGACAAAGGTCATTTTTATACGACCTATGCTGACATCAATGACCTCAAACACCAGTTCAGCGAGCAGCTTATCAAGATTCTGCCCCGCCTAACTGAAACGGATCCTCAATGATAGTGGCACTGCTCGCCCTGCACGCGGATGATTTGCGTAGATTATGTAAAAAAAGCCCCAGATATAGAGCGACCGTCTGGGGCCGTTAGGTTCAGGTGTGTATGGAAGAATCCTTCCATTTATAGTACTGACGTGAGACGCGTGTGGATTTAAATCCACACAGGTTTCGTACAGAGCAATAATTCAGAGCAATAATTCAGAGCAATAATTCGGTGGTTTTGGAACGAGACTTTGCTGGTGTGGAATACGCATCCCGTAAGGACATGGCATGCCACGTCCACTGGCAGCGACACAACACGACTAGCAGATCGGTCTCCTAGCATAAGCAAATAAAAAGGGGAAGAACAATCTTCCCCCACAGCATTCATTCACCTGTTGAACTCATCATATAGACCGAATTACCTAGATGAAGACAGGCATGTGACACTCTGCCAACAGACACTAGCCCTTGCGAATGTCCTTGGCCATGTTGCGGAACACGTCCATGCCGCTGTCTGGCTTGCGGCGATTCGAAGACGAGTCTACAGAAGGCGCTGAGGTGTTCTTGGGTGGCTCAGCCGGGCGGAAGGATTGAGCGGGGGCGCTATTCGTCGGGGCGTTGGACGCATTCACATCTTGCTCTGATGAAATCTGGCGGACGCGGGCATCTCCTTTAGGAAAGGTACGCTTTACGGTCTTGGCGGTGCGCATGTAGTCAATGTCACCATAGGTCTTGGCGTCGTCGGGGTTGAGGTAGTAGGACCCAGTATTCTTGGGCTTGGCTGGCCCTCTGCCCGCGTCGGTTTCGTTCTTTCTAGCGCCAAATAGGCCTCGGATAAATCCTGTCATTGGTTTTTGAGCTTGCTGCTGCTGGTGGACGTCTTCGTCGAAACGACATCTTTGATCGATGCGTTGAATATTAATAAGTATTACAAATATTAAGACGCCTGACAATGCCGCTTTGCACAACGCCCTAAAGTCGAGCCGAGACCTGAGTATCCTGAGAGCGCTAGACAGAACCGGGCGGTTCCTTTAAGCTTTAGTGCACATTTGAGCTGCCCGATATTGCAATAGGGGCTTGCTTCGACCTGTTTAACTCTAGCCATCTTCGCTGCTCTGGCCATGACTGATGCGTCTTTGACCTCCCCTCCACCCCAACAGCCAGACCCTCAACAGCCCGATCCTCAACAGCCTAATCCCCAACAGCTTGTGGAAGGCCTGCCTGAGCGCCTGATCAAGCACACCGTGCGCTACGCCGATTACCGCCAGGTGGAGCGCGATCGCCTCACCCCCATGTTCCAGCAGTACGTGGATATCAAGGCCCAGTATGCCAGCGCCCTGCTGCTCTACCGCATTGGCGACTTTTTTGAGACCTTCTTTCAAGACGCGATTTTGGTGGCGCGGGAGCTAGAGCTGGTGCTTACCAGCAAGGAGGCGGGCAAGAGCGTGGGCCGGGTGCCCCTGGCGGGCATTCCCCACCATGCGGTGGAGCGCTACTGCGCCCAGCTTTTAGAAAAAGGGTATGCGATCGCCATCTGCGACCAGGTGGAGACCGCCAGCGAGGCCCAGGGGAAGCTGATGCGGCGGGAGGTGACCCGCGTTGTTACCCCCGGCACGATTTTAGAAGAGGGCATGCTAGACGCCCGCCGCAACAATTTTCTGGTGGCGGTGGTGATTGTCGGGCAGCACTGGGGGCTGGCCCACGCCGACGTGTCCACCGGGGAGTTTCTCACCACCCAGTCCACTGGGCTAGAGCCGCTTAGCCAAGAGCTGATGCGCCTGGCCCCCTCAGAGGTTCTGGTGCCCACCAACGCCCCCGACTTGGGCGGGTTTCTGCGCCCCGGCGACACCTCCCCCCACCTGCCCGACTGCCTGCCCCCCCGCTTTTGCTACACCTTTCGCCCCCAGACGCCGTTTGTGCACAGCGAGGCGCGGCAGCGGCTAATGGAGCGCTTTCGGCTCCGGTCGCTGGAAGGGGTGGGCTGCGAGCGGCTGCCTCTGGCGGTGCGGGCCGCAGGGGGGCTGCTGCAGTATTTAGAAGACACCCAAAAGCAGGTTCCCGTGCTGCTGCAGCCGGTGTCCACCTACGCGCTGACGGAGTACCTGGTGCTCGACCACCAGACCCGCCGCAACCTGGAGATTACTCAGACGGCGCGGGACGGCACCTTTCACGGCTCTTTGCTGTGGGCCTTAGACCGCACGGTAACCGCCATGGGGGGGCGATCGCTGCGGCGCTGGCTGCTGCAGCCCCTGCTGGATCTGGGGGGCATCCACGCTCGCCAAGAGACGATACAGGAGCTGATTGACAATGGCCCCCTGCGGCAGGCGCTGCAGCAGATGCTCAAGCAGATTTACGACCTAGAGCGGCTGACGGGGCGAGCGGGGGCGGGCACTGCCAACGCCCGGGAGATTACCGCCTTGGCCGACTCCTTGACCCGGCTGCCGGATTTAGCGGCTCTGGTGCGAGAGGCCAAGTCCCCCTACCTGGCGGCGCTGCAGCTCGTCCCCCCCGACCTAGAGGACCTAGGCCATCGCCTGCTGGCCCACATCGTCGACAGTCCGCCCATCAGCCTCACCGAGGGCGACCTAATCCAAGCCGGTGTGCACGACGAGCTGGACCACATGCGGCAGCAGATTGCCGACGACCAAAACTGGATCGCCGCCCTGGAGTCGGTGGAGCGCGATCGCACTGGCATTAGTAATCTGAAGGTGGGCTTTAGTAAGGCCTTCGGCTACTACATCAGCGTGTCTAAATCTAAGCTGGGCCAGGTGCCCGCCGACTACCACCGCAAGCAGACCCTCACCAACGAAGAGCGCTACGTCACCCAAGAGCTCAAAGAGCGGGAAGACCGGGTGTTGAAGGCGCGGGGGCTGATCAACGACCTGGAATATGAGATTTTCGCCCAGCTTCGGGCTGAGGTGAGCGCTTACGCCGACGACATCCGCACCGTGGCCCAGAGCATCGCTGCGGTGGACGTGCTGGCGGGGCTGGCCGAAATCGCCCTCTACCAGGGATACTGCCGCCCCCAAATGCTGCCCAGCCGCGAAATTGCCGTTGAGCAGGGGCGCCACCCTGTGGTGGAGCAGTCTCTGCCGGCGGGGTTCTTTGTACCTAACGCCACGCAAATCGGCTCCGGCACCGCCGAGACCCCCAGCGTCCAGGGAGTGCCCGATTTGATTATTCTCACCGGCCCCAACGCCAGCGGCAAAAGCTGCTACCTGCGGCAGGTAGGGCTGATTCAGCTTATGGCCCAGGTGGGGAGCTTTGTGCCCGCCGCCAGCGCCACATTGGGGGTGTGCGATCGCATCTTTACCCGCGTGGGAGCGGTGGACGACCTGGCGACCGGGCAGTCCACCTTTATGGTGGAGATGAACGAGACCGCCAACATTTTGAACCACGCCACCGCCAAGTCCCTGGTGCTGCTGGACGAAATTGGCCGGGGCACCGCCACCTTTGACGGCCTTTCAATCGCCTGGGCCGTGGCCGAGCACCTGGCCAGCGACATCCGCGCCCGCACCATCTTCGCCACCCACTACCACGAGCTGAACGAGCTGGCCTCTTTGGTGGGCAATGTAGCCAATTACCAGGTCACCGTCAAGGAAATGCCCGACGAAATCATCTTTTTGCATCAGGTGCGCCCCGGCGGGGCAGACCGCTCCTACGGCATTGAGGCGGGGCGGCTAGCGGGGCTGCCTGCCTCGGTAATTTCTAGGGCTAAAGACGTGATGCGTCAGATTGAAAAGCACTCCCACATCGCCGTGGGGCTGCGGGGCCACTCAGCTCAGAAGACCCGCAGACCCCCTCAGGTTTCAGACGGCGCGGCGCAGCTTGGCTTTTTTGAAGAGTGATTTTCTGTAGCGCCGGTCTGTGGAATCGGGGAGGCTCCTGCGGCCTGCCCCGCCAGCCATCCCGTGGTCCAGGCGCTCTGAAAGTTGAAGCCCCCCGTAATTCCGTCGATGTCTAGAACTTCCCCCGCGAAGTAGAGCCCTGGGCACAGGCGGCTTTCCATGGTTTTGAAGTTCACCTCCGACAGCCGCACCCCGCCGCAGGTGACAAATTCGTCTTTAAAGGCGCCTTTGCCCTGCACCGCAAATTCGCTCCGCAGCAGCTCCTGTACCAGGCAACGCAGCCCCGCCTTAGAAAGGTGAGCCCACTGCGTTTTGGGCTCGACGCCGGCCCGCGCCAGCAGGTAGCTCCACAGCCGCCGAGGCAGGGGGGCGATCGCTGCAGGCGGGGTGGCCACGGTGCGCTTGGGCATTTGGGTTTTGGCTTCCCTAAGAGCGGCTTGCAGCTGATCTTCGCTGTGCTCCGGGAGCCAGTTGATTTGCAGCGTCGCCTGATATCCGCTTGCCTGCAGGGCTCTCGCTCCCCAGGCCGAAAGCTTGAGTACGGCGGGACCGCTGACGCCCCAGTGGGTTACCAGCAGCGGCCCGGTTTGCTCTAGGGGCTTACCCTGGGGGAGCTGCAGCCGCAGCCGCACAGGCTCCATCGCCACCCCCGCTAAAGCGTTGAGCGCTGCTTCTTTGATGTTGAGGGTAAACAGGGAAGGGACCGGCGGCTCGATGTGGTGACCCAGGCTTTGGGCGATCGCCTGCCCTCTGGCGCTGCTGCCGGTGGCGAGGATGACCCGGTCTGCCTGTAGGGTTTCCCCCTTAGTCATGACGTCAAACCCGTCCGCCTGCTGTGTGACCTGCTGCACCCCTGCCCCAGTGCGCACGACGACACCGGCCCGCTGCGCCGCCTGCTGCAGGCAAGCAATAATGGTGCCAGAGTCGTCAGTAACCGGGAACATGCGCCCGTCGGCTTCGGTCTTCAGGCGTACGCCGCGGCCCGTAAACCACTGCACCGTGTCTCGGGGCTGGAATCGGCTGAAGGCCCCGCGCAGCGCCTTTCCCCCACGGGGGTAGTGGGTCACCAGCCGCGCCGGGTCAAAGCAGGCGTGGGTGACGTTGCAGCGCCCGCCGCCGGAAATGGCCACCTTCGACAGGCAGCGGGCGCCCGCCTCCAGCAGCGTGACGCGAATTCCCGCGTGGGCCTCAGCGCAGGCGATCGCCGCAAAGAACCCCGCTGCCCCTCCTCCAATTACAACGACCTGTCGCAGCATCCCTTACAGTCCATACTCGCAATAGGCTTTGGGATGGCCCTCAAGGGGTATCTCCCCCTTGTGACCCATCCCAAGACGAAATTTAATAGAATCGCTCCAGTCGATATGTCCATATTCAATCACTCTGCCAGGGGCTTTTTGGGAGCTATGCCTGATTTACATGTTGATTAGGCCTTTAGAGCATACAGCAGCCCTAAAAGTTGCTAAAGATATTAGAATGCCATGGGATAATCAGGCTCCGTCGGGGCATACTAGTATCCTATCGCCGATGAATTCTCCGGTAGTATAGAGCTTCGGCTCCAAAACGCCTGGTCAGGGGGCATATGTGGCTCAATCTCTCAGAACCGATCTAGCCATGACGGTGTCTGGCGTTGTCAGGACTCACTAGGAGGAGATAAGGATGTCTCTTAAAGACTTAAAACCAGCCGTTGAACGAGACGTTAACGTTTACAGCCCCTATTACCAAGGGAGAAAGCGCAGCGCCCTCCCCTACGCCATCAGCCTCTACCAGCGCGGGAATCTCGAAGGCGATCGCCACATTGAGGGCGGGCAGAGCATTCCCTTCCTCGCGACGTGGAACGTCTCATCGCTTCCTGCCGATTTGACTCGGTGCCGCATTCGATTTGACGACAACGAAGAGCTGAGTTACGAGATCACCCTGGCTAACTTTGAATTCGTTGATTACCTAATCGATGTATTGTTCAACGTTAAGTCGGCTAAGCTAACCGACTTCTCTCGGGCGTTTTACCGTAAGCTGCTGCGCTACGACGATTAGCCCTACGTAAACTATTACCGGCTGACTCGAAATAGCATAGGGCACTACAATTGAGATACTGTTGAGGTGGTATAGGAAATAGGCACCGCTAAGCTTAATCAATAGAATAGAACTAGGCCGTTAACGTTAGGGTGGATGTAGTCAGTAGCGATAGACATCCGGACGCATCATTCAAAGTAGTGAAGAGACTTATCTGAGATATTTTTATCGCGCTTAGGTCAACGAGCCTGAGTGCTTCGGATCCAGATTAGGGGCTGAAAATACACCGGGATAGGCTGGCCAAGGTCATCAGGTCTGCAGGTGTGATTATCATCCGCGTCTGGGCATATAACCGTCTAGAGCAGATATCGTGACTCCGTTTCCACTCAAGGCCAATTACAGTTCATCAACCTCATCTCTAGACGAGCCTCAAAACTCGACCGGGGAATCCCTCCAGTTTGTGAGTTTGCGGGTGAAACTGCTGGTTGGGTTTAGCCTCATCTTCAGCATCGTGTTCGCCGGTGCATTCTTTTGGTTTTATACTTTTACGACAGATAAAACTATTTCGCGGCTGCGGTCTGACCTGCGCTCGACCCTTGAAGGGGCTGTCGAGGGTGTTGATGCCGATGAACTCATTTCCCTCTATGAAAGCGGCGAGCCCAACAGCGCTGGGTTCTCAGACGATCCGCGCTATCAGAACCAGATGGAGTGGTTCGAAACCGTTAAGAGTATTGAGCCTCGGGCGTGGCTGTACTCGCTGGTGGTCGGCCCCGCAAGCGAAAACCGGCGGCGTGGCCCGGCGGCGGTTCCAGATAATCAACTCGAAACTGTTTTTCTGGTCGATCTGTGGGCTAACTACGACCGCTCGAAAGCAGTCGGTTTTCTGGAAACGGATGAGGCGAGTTCTCGGCCTCGCGTCGTGATTGAGACGGGACAGCTCACTGAGGAGCCCAATGTCTATACTGACGACTGGGGTACCTGGATGTCTGCCTTTGCCCCGATCAAAAATGAGCAGGGTGAGGTGGTTGCTGTTCTGGGCTTAGATATCGAGGCGGACTATGTGTTTCAGCTTCAAGACCAAATTCGTAACCGCGTCTTGATGTCCTTTATCGTCACCTACGGCGTACTTTTTATCCTCATCTATGTGCTTTCCGGCGTGCTGACCCGGCACATCACTGAGCTGACCCGCTCTGCAGAACAAATTGCTGCGGGAGACTATACCGAAGCTCTGTTCCTGTCTCAGCAGAATGCAGCCCTAGGGCGAAAGGCGCCCCGGTTCTCTCTGTGGAAAAATGCTCATCTCCATCGTAGCCTGAGAGATGAGATGAGCGTTCTAGCTCAGGCGTTCAAGGTCATGATCGAGAGCATTCAGCTCCGCGAGCAAATGATTCGGCGAGGTAAAAAGGTTGAGGATGAGATGCGGCTGGCCCTCAAGGCAGAGCGAGAGCTCAATGAGCTAAAGTCGCGCTTTGTCTCAATGGTGTCCCATGAGTTTCGCACCCCGCTGACGGTGATGCGGACCTCTACAGAACTGCTGGAGCACTATGGTCACCTGGCCAGCGAGGAGAAAAAGCAGGCCTATTTTCAGCGGATTCGCGCGGCGATCGCCAACATGACGCGGCTTTTGGAAGACGTTTTGGTGGCGGGTAAGGCGGAAGCGGGCAAGCTGGAGTTTAATCCAAGCTACGGTGATTTGGAGGTGTTTTGCCACGAAATTATCAGCGAGATGCAGCACAGCATCAGCCCTGGCCACTCAATTGAGCTGTCGGTGAATAGCGACGTAGGCCATATTGCCTTCGACGCCGATCTGCTGCGCCCGGTGCTCTCGAACTTGCTCTCGAACGCCATTAAATATTCTGAGCCAGGAAATCCGATTGAGGTTTCGGTCTCTCGGGATAGCGCGGCGGTAGCGATCGCGGTGAGCGACCAAGGTATTGGCATTCCCAAGGAGGACCAGCCCTACCTGTTCAAGCTCTTCCACCGAGCCCGTAACGTCGATACCATTCGAGGCACAGGGTTGGGTCTCGCGATTGTGCAACAGTGCATTACCTTTCACCAAGGGAAGGTCAGCTTCAGCAGTCAAGAAAACGTCGGCACCACTTTCTACGTCCGTTTCCCCCTCGTTGCCCCGTCCCCAGAGAACTCAACCTTGATGACATCAGCAGGTCAGGCTTAGGACCATTTCTCCTTCTAAGGAAACCCTTTATAATAAGAGGCCAGTAGAAGCGCTTAAGTGTTTTTCCTATCTGCTGTTTCTTTGGCCCGCTAATCTGCCGTGACACAAACTCCTGTTCCCGTCCCTGCTCAGCCTGCTCGGGTTACTTCTCCGACATCGGCCCGTCCCGACGCCCTGGGCCGTTTCGGTCAGTTCGGCGGCAAGTACGTTCCCGAAACGCTAATGCCCGCCCTTGCCGAGCTAGAGGCTGCCTATCGCGATGTCTGCAGCGATCCTGAATTTCAGGCTGAGCTGCGGCAGCTTCTTCGAGACTATGTGGGGCGCCCTAGTCCGCTGTATTTTGCGGAGCGGTTAACGGCACACTACGCGCGCCCCGACGGCAGTGGCCCCCAGATTTACCTCAAGCGCGAAGACCTCAACCACACGGGCGCCCACAAGATTAACAATGCCTTGGGACAGGCCCTGCTCGCTAAGCGCATGGGCAAGCGCCGCATCATCGCTGAAACTGGGGCCGGCCAGCACGGCGTCGCCACCGCAACGGTTTGCGCCCGCTTTGGCATTGAGTGCGTCATCTACATGGGCGTCCACGACATGGAGCGCCAGTCCCTCAACGTGTTCCGGATGCGGCTGATGGGGGCCGAAGTGAGGCCGGTGGCAGCAGGGACCGGCACCCTAAAAGATGCCACCTCAGAAGCCATTCGGGACTGGGTCACCAATGTGGAAACCACCCACTACATCCTGGGCTCGGTGGCCGGTCCCCATCCCTACCCGATGATGGTGCGCGACTTCCACGCAGTCATCGGTCAAGAAACGCGATCGCAGTGTGAGGCGAAGTGGGGCGGCCTGCCTGACATTCTGCTGGCCTGCGTCGGCGGTGGCTCGAACGCCATGGGCCTGTTTCATGAGTTTGTGGATGACCCATCGGTTCGCCTGATTGGCGTGGAGGCCGCCGGGCGAGGTGTTGACACCGATGAGCACGCCGCCACGCTGACCCGCGGTCGGGTGGGGGTTCTCCACGGGGCGATGAGCTACCTGCTGCAGGATGATGACGGTCAGGTGATTGAAGCCCACTCCATTAGCGCTGGGCTAGACTATCCTGGGGTGGGGCCAGAGCACAGCTATCTGATGGCTAGCGATCGGGCAGAGTACTACAGTGTCACTGACCAGCAGGCCGTTAAGGCCTTTCAGCAGGTCTCCCAGCTTGAGGGCATTATCCCTGCCTTGGAGACGGCTCACGCTTTTGCTTACTTAGATACACTCTGCCCGACGCTGGAGGGAACCCCTCGCATCGTGATTAACTCCTCGGGTCGAGGAGACAAAGACGTTCAAACCGTTGCTAAATACTTGGATAACCTAGACAAAGACTGATGGCTTCAGCGGTGGATCTGCGCTGTGTGGCCACTTAATTGGGGTATTCTCGGCACTGAGCCAGTGAATGTCCCCAATCGAGCGGCCAGTCTATTATCATGCCGCACCCACGTCTACCGTGTAGGAGAGGTCATCAAAGCTTTTATCTCCCAATCCATAGAGATCCTCAAAGCTGAACCTGCTGCTGCCTGCGACCTTAATGTGATCAAGGCCGTCGGGGTTTGCCTCACCGATGCCGAAGTAGGCATTGAGCCTATCGCGAGTGCGCTCATTGAGCGGGTTCTGCTCTAAAAACGCCTCTGCGTCGCCGTTTGTCACAAGATAGGGGACAAGGAAAGTTCCCGTTTCTACCGTGGCGGACATTTGCCCGTCCTCTGCGTGGAACGAAAGCTCACTCACCCGCTGCTCTAACGCTGCCTCTGCATAGCCTTCTTGCCCAGGGCGGATTAGCTTATCGGTCAAGGGATCGCGGACTGCACCGTTGGCCCGCTCTGCTCGGTAGAATCCCCCGAAGTTGTCGTAGCTGGCGAAGCTCTTGATATCGCTAAGATCGACAGAGACCGCTTGGTCAGGGGTGCCGTCAGCGTTATAGTCAACGTTGCGTAAATCCAATATTCCGCTGGCGATGCGTGAACCGGCTTCAGTAGGTAAAGGCGTTTCAGAGGCATTTTGGACTACGCCTGGGTTTGCATCTATGGGGCTAAATTCAATGTAGTCGAAACGGGCCATCTCACCGCCATCTCGCCGCCCTCGAATTACAAAGCGATCGCCCGGCTCAAGATCAATAACCTCGTGGGTAATGCGCTCTGCCTTAGCGCGAGCGTCAGGTCTGCGGGAAGGCAGGTCTTGATCGAGCTTAAAGGACTCTGATTCCCCAGCCACTTTGACTTTGAAGGAGCCCTGTCCATCATTCTCGTCGAAGTAGCCTAGCTTCACCTGATAGGTACCTGCTGGTCCCTCAAACACCCCCTTAGCCTTACCCACTTTATTGCCGCTCTCGAGCGTAGCAATACGGTTATCGTGATTCCCCGGCTCGGTTCGTAGCCGGTAGCCCTTGAGGGTAAGGTCTTCAGCATCGAAGCGGATTAGTTCTGTAGGAGATTCAGTTTCTAAAGCTGGCTCTTGCTCGAGCGGAAGCGGATCGGGTTCTGGCTGAGGATCGGTGGGCTGAGGATCTGCGATCTCCGGGGAGTCTAAGGTTAGTTCTCCCTCAGGAATTTCAACCTCAGCCTCCTCTAGGGGCTCCTCAGCAACCGGGTCCTCTTCAGCAACGGGCGGCACTTCCTCGATAGGTTCCTCCGCGACAGGCACTTCTTGCGCGGGTTCCTCCGCGACAGGCTGCTCTTCCTCTACAGGCGTTTCTTCGACGGGTTCCTCGGCTACGGGCTGCTCTTCTTCTACAGGTTCCTCAGCCACCGGCTCTGCAACCACAGGCTGCTCCTCGACAGCAGGCGCTTCCTCGACAGGTGCTTCCTCCACGGGTTCCTCGGCTGCAGGCTGATCTTCCTCTATAGGCTCCTCAGCCACCGGCTCTTCAACTACAGGCTGCTCTTCCTCTACAGGCGCTTCTTCTGTAGGCTCTTCAACTACAGGCACTTCAGGCTCAAGCTGTAAGTTTTCTACTAGCGTCGCATTAGGAAGACCTCCATCGACGCCCGTAGCACTCTGAACCACGTTGCCGCCGCCATCGTTAACCTCAAAATTAGCCGTGTTTTCGGTGTCTCTAGTGCCAGCACGGTTGCCGGCAAAGCGGGAGTCAGAGATGGTGACTTTTTTCGCCTTATCCCTGCCGCCAATCCAAATATTGCCCGACTGGCGATCGGCATAGTTATCTACGAAAGTGGTATTGGTAATTGTTGACTCGGCTTGCTCAGGGGTATTGAGCACAATTGCTCCCCCAATGTCGCCGCCACCGTCGGGGGTAGTTACACGATTGCCGGAGAAGGTGGAGTCTTCAATGGTGACACCGCCCTTGACGTCAGTCCAGAGACCACCGCCTTGTGACGAGGCTGTGTTATCGGCAATAACGGAATTCCGGATGATGAGTTCGACGCCGTCATCTTCATCTCGTGCTGACTGAGCCCCGATGCCACCACCACGAAAGGCGCTATTGCCTGTAACTCGAGTATTTTCGATGATATACGTATCACCAGAGTAGCCATAAAAGTAAAAAGCGCCGCCGTAATTACCACCGCCCTGATTATTCTCGGCGATAACGTTGCGAATGATTGTGGTTCCGCCCAGATCATCAGCTCTCTCGGTACCGTTAGCGCCATCGGTGAAAATAGCGCCGCTGCCCCGCGTACCTTCGTTATTGCGAAAAACAGAGTCTTCCACCCGAAGTCCGCCCAACAAGGTATAAACCGCGCCGTAGGAGCCCTTGTTGTCGGTGAAAGTAGATCCGCGAATGTCGAGGAATGCATTGCCCCCCACCTCGCGATCGCCTCTCCGATTGACGACCTGCGCGCCCTCGCCACCACCAAGGGTAGAAATTGCCCCAGAGCTAAAGCCGTCATCGGCCAAAGTGCCGTCGTTGCCTTCAAAGTCGCTATCGATAATGGTAGCGCTGGCACCATAGCCGACGTGAATAGCACCGCCGCGCTCGGCTGAGTTGTTGATAAAGCGGGAGTTTTCGACTACCAAAGTGTTAGGGTCCCGCAGCTCAATAGCCCCGCCCTGCAGCTTAGTATTGGGGTCATTGTCAGCGGCACGACCATTGGCAAAGGTGAGGTTGCGCACTGCCACATCGACGTAGTTGTATGCAATGTGCAGAATACGGGTCTTGTTTTGGCCACTCAGGGTGAGGTTTGAGGCATCGGCTCCGTCGAGTGTAATGCTCTTATCAACAGAAAGCTGTTCCTCCAGACGGATGGTCTGATTCGCCAGGTCAGAGGCGAAAACAATTGTGTCGCCGTTGCTAGCATTGGCGATCGCCTCTCTCAAAGAGCCGGAGCCAGAATCTGCTGTGGTAGTTACTGTAATGCGGGCCATGGCCTCTCCTTAAAACGTTGAGCGTGTTGATGAGTGGCGTGCATCCCAATTCGCAAGTCTGTTTAAGGGTTAAAATTCCCAGTCTCGGCAAAAATTTTGGTGTGAGCTCTAGAATTTTTGCTGCTGGCCTCAGAGTTATCGCAACTTGGCTCTAGAATTCTCAAGGTCATCACCGTTCGCATCCTGTGGCGAAGCCATTAAGTGTCTTAAGCAAAGTGGCCAGCGCTATATCATTCCTGGTAGCAAGCGTTACCAAGGGCTATGGGTAATTAGACGCATGCCGTCATGACAGGTTCCCGTAGCAGAGTCACTTTTTTGGGATGGGTCAAAATGCTGCTGCGGGAGTCGTTTGAGCAGTGTCTAGGCGTCTGGACGACCTTCCAGCAGAAGACCGATGTGCTTCAAAAAATTGTCTAAAGTGTAGGGCTTGGCTAAAAATATATCTGCCCCGGCGGCTAAGACATCATCTCGGTTTGAGGCTAGTCCGCTGATGGCGATCACCTTCACGCCTGGGTCAATTGCTCTGAGCCGCTTAATCAGGGGGACCCCACCCATGGTGGGCATCATTACATCTAAAATGACCAGCTGAATCTCGCCTTGATGCTGGCCATAGCGCTCGAGCGCCTCTCGGCCATCGTTGGCCGCCAGCGTAATATAGCCCTGATTTTCCAAAAGCGATCGCGTGCTCTGCTGTACGGCGCTATCGTCGTCCACAACTAAAATGCATTGCCCGTTTCCACCCCTCAATTTGTCCTGGCGCTCGTCTTCCGTAGGCATTTGTTCAGTTGTGGGCAGATAAACCTTCATCTGCGTCCCTTGCCCCACCTCGCTGAAAACCTGCAAAAATCCACCATAGTTTTTGACAATACCCAGCACCATGGCTAAGCCCAATCCCGTCCCCTTCCCAATCTCTTTCGTAGTAAAAAATGGCTCAAACATGCGATCGCGGACATCTGGGGGGATGCCAACGCCAGTGTCCGCGATCGTAACCGCAACATAAGTCCCGACCTCAAGGCCCAGATTCCCTCTAGCAAAGGCTGGGTCAACAATCACGCGCTCAGCTGAGAGGGTAAGCACACCTCCACTCAGCATTGCGTCTCGGGCATTAGTGCACAGGTTCAGAAACACTCGATGCAGCTGCGTCTGATTGCCGAGTACCGTTCTAGTCAGGGCATTAGGAGCATCTAAAACCGAAAAATCTGAGCGAACTCTAATCGAGCTTGGAAAGCTTTTCTGAATGATATTGACGACATCTCTCAACAAAGGAAGCAAGTCTACAGTCGTTGGTTCCTCATACCCTCCTCGTGCGAAGGTGAGAACTTGCTTGACCATGTCCGCGCCCCGCTTGGCGCTCCGCTCTATGATTTCCAAATGCTCCCTAGCTTGATCATCTAGTTCCTGCTGCGTCAAGCGGAGAAGTTGGGCAATAGCCAAAATTGGGGTTAACACATTATTGAGGTCATGGGCAATACCGCTGGCAAGCCGCCCCAAGCTTTCCAAGCGCTGCAGCTGGTGAAACTGAGACTCAAGCTGCTTCTTTTCCGTGATATCAGTGTTCACAACGAGGAGAGACTGGGGTCGTCCTGCGGCATCTCGCATTAGGGTCCAGCGGCTCTCCACGGTGATGTTCTGATTCGCTTTTGTCGCTTGCGCTAGCTCTCCTTGCCAAAACCCCTGGGCGATGACAATTTTGAGGATGTCCTCAATAGTAGAGTGGGCGTCTCGGCCAAATAGCTGGTGGGCTGCCTGCCCCATCGCCTGGTCCGAAGTCCAGCCATAGAGCCGCTCTGCCCCCTGGCTCCAAAATACAATTCGATCCTCCAGGTCGCGCACGAAAATGGCGTCCGTGGCGATATCGATTAGGGTTGCTTGCTCGCGGATTCTCTGCTCAGCCCGCTTACGTTCGGTGATATCTTCGTTCACGCCCACGTAGCCGACGATTTCCTCTGCTGTCGAATAAATTGCTGTTGCCTGGCCGTGGACCCAGCGCTCGTTTCCTTGTGGCGTTAAGAAGCGAAACTCTAGCGAGAAGGGTCGGCGCTCGTGGACGAATCGACTCCAGGCCGTAAAAACCGCAGCGCGATCTTCGGGATGGATACCCCGCTCCCAGCCATCACCGAGGCTCTCTTCAAAGGTCAACCCAGAGATCTCTTGCCAACGAGCGTTAGTGTAAACGCAGTGCCCCTCTGTGTCGGTCTGGTAAATTCCAACAGGTGCAAAGGCCGTGAGCGATCGAAACCGCTCTTCGCTTTTCTGCAAGGCCGATTGAATTTGACGGCGCTCCAGCAGCTCACGGCTGACCTGCTGATAAAGCTCGGCCTGCTGAATGGCGATCCCGAGCTGAGCACCCACTTGTTTAAGCAGTTGAATGTGCTCAGCTGACCAGGAGCGGGTCTTAGAACAGTGATGGGCGATGAGCAAGCCCCACAGCTTTTGCTCCTGCAGGATGGGCACAATTAAGTTCGCTCGCACTTGAAAGCTGCTGAGCAGGTTGATATGGCATGGGTTGTAGTTTGCGGCATAGATGTCTCTGATGGCGGTGACTCGTCCCTGTCGATAGAGCTCTGTGTAGCGATCGCTAAAGCAAGAGTCCCGAATGACCATAGACACCATCGCAGTCCACTCTGGGGCGACAGATTCAGCCTCAACGATCCCTTGCTGGTTGGGCTGAAGCCGAAAGATGATCACCCGATCGTTCTGCAAAAGCTGCCGCACTTGGTCTACAGCGGACTGCAAAATCTGGTCTAGATCTAGGGTTTGTCGAATAGAGTGGGTAATTTCGGCAATGAGGCGATCGCGCTCCCACTGCTGCTGACGCTGGCTTTCTGCCTGCTTCCGTTCCGCTTCGAGCTGTTTGCGATCGCTAATGTCTCTCAAGATTGACATGTGACGCCCCGGAACAAAATTTGCGATCGCTGAAAACTCTGTTTCTCGGATGGTGCCATCAGGGCGGTAGACCCAAAACTCCCCTGACATGTGTCCCTGCTGTAGGAACACTTGCCAAACTTGGGCGAAATCTACGTCTGAGCCAGAAAAATCGGCGGCGCTGCACTCTAGAAACGCTGCTCGACCCACACCAAACAAGCGACAGGCCGCAGGATTGACGTCAACGTAGCGCGCCTCGTCATCTAGGATAGTGATTGCATCTAGGGCCTGATCAAATAGGGCCTGCCACTGGCGATCGCGGTGTTGTAGCGCCCGATAGCGATCGCGCTCTGACTCAATGGTCTGCTTTAGGCGCTCATTTTGCGCCTGAAGGGTTTCCAAAGCCGTTTTTGGCGCCTCAGACTGCTCAGCTTTGGACCCTAAAATAGAAGCATTTTCGGGGTTCAGCGGCTCTAAGGAATTAATATTTAATTCACCCCAGGTTATGCTGACCTGATGCTTCAATCTGCCGCGACGTAATAGGGCCTGCACCCGTGTAATGAGCGCCTCCGCATCGAACGGCTTTATGACACAATCATCTGCGCCGATATTGGCCAGTGCTTTTCGTCCCGCTTCTTGTCCTGTAAGCAGCAAAATAGGAACTTCAAGTCCCTGCGCGCGAAGCTGTTGACATAAGCTGACGCCATTGAGCTTAGGCACCACAACATCGAGCAAAATCAAGTCATATGTGGAGGCGTCCGCCATCTGCAGCCCGGCTTCGCCATCTTCGGCAACATCAACGGCGTAATGATGGCTCTCAAGTAAATGCTGCAAAGCGTGCGCAACCGTCTTATCGTCTTCCACAATCAAGACTTTCATAATAATTTTGGCTGCGGGCCGATAGGTTAGTAAAACTTGATTAAGAAAGATTGAAAACTGGGCCAGTAAGCTTAAGTTATACTGTCATAGCTCACAGTTTCTTTACAACCAAACTCCACAATCCCTTACAAGGGGGTTCACAACAATTCTCAAGGATTTAGAATTGCTATGCCTTGGCTGCGTTGCTGATTTTGAAAAGGGCATGGCAGCGTCATGTCCCTACGTCTGTTTGCTCTACGTATGGAAATTAATGTCGGGCTTAATGGGCCTGGATTTCCGCTATAAACTGCGGTCCATAGCGCTCCAGCTTACGACTTCCCACCCCCGGCACCTCCGCAAATGCCTCCAGGGTTGTGGGGCGCGTCTGGGCCATGACTCTCAAACTAGAATCGGCAAAAACCACATAGGGCGGTACCGACTGGGCATCTGCCAGCCGCTTGCGCAGGGCGCGGAGCTTCTGGAACAGGGCCTCTGCCTCCTCTGGGATAGCCCGCTCTGCAGTCGCCACCGCTTCCACCTTCGGCATCGCAATCTCCACCTGGCGCTGCTTGCGCAGCACCTCCCAGCTCAGCGCGTTGAGCCGCAGCACTGGATAGCCGTCTGAGGTCTCGTCCACCAGGCGCTGGTGTAGCAGAGAGCGGCCCAGGGTGCGCCAGGCTTCCACTGTGCGATCGCGCCCGATGCCATAGGTAGAGAGCTGGTGGTGGCCGTTTTGGATCACCTTTTGTTTTTTAGAGCCCCGCAGCACATCGATGATGTGGGCCATGCCGAAGCGCTCGCGGCAGCGGGCCACGCAGGAGAGGAACTTTTGCGCCTCAATGGTCCAGTCCTCGGTGGGGACAGGGTTAAGGCAATTGTCGCAGTTGCCGCAGCTGCCCGCAAAGTCTTCGCCAAAGTAGGCGAGCTGAATGGTACGGCGGCAGACCGTGCTCTCGGCGTAGTCCAACACCTGCCGGAGCTGCTGTCGCCCGATGCGCTGCTCGTGGGGGTCGGACTTTTGGTCGATGAGATACTCAATGGTGCGAATATCGCCGTAGCCGAGAAACAAAGTGCATTGGGCCGGCTCCCCGTCCCGCCCGGCGCGTCCCGCCTCCTGGTAGTAGCTCTCTAGGTTGCGGGGTAGGTCGTAGTGCACCACAAAGCGCACGTCGGGCTTGTTGATGCCCATGCCAAAAGCCACCGTCGCGACAATCACCTGCACGTCGTCCCGCACAAATCGGGTTTGGTTCTGCGATCGCACCCCATCACTCAGCCCCGCGTGGTAGGGGAGCGCCGAGATATTGTCCTCCTGCAGCTTTTGGGTGAGTTCATCCACGCGGCGACGGCTGAGGCAGTAGACGATACCCGATTCGCCGTTGACCTTGCGAATCAGCTTTAAGAGGTCGTAGTACACCAGCCGCTGCTTGGGCCGCACCTCGTAGTAGAGGTTAGGGCGGTTAAAGCTGGCCACGTGGACCCGGGGCTGGCGCAGCTGGAGTTGGGCGATGATGTCTTCCCGCACCCGCTCAGTGGCCGTGGCGGTCAGCGCCATGAAGGGCACTTCAGGGTAGCGCTGCCGTAGCCGCCGGAGCTGGCGGTATTCAGGGCGAAAATCGTGGCCCCAGTCCGAGACGCAGTGGGCCTCATCAATGGCCACCCCAGCTAGCCCCACTTCTTCTCGCACCTCATCCAGAAACATCAGGAAGCGCTCCTGCAGCAGCCGCTCCGGGGCCATGTAAAGCAGCTTGATTTTGCCCAGCAGCACCGCCTGCTGCCGCTGTCTTACGGTTTGACCGTCCAGGCTGCTGTTGAGAAAGGTGGCCTCGATGCCGCTGCCCTGCAGCGCGTCCACCTGGTCCTGCATTAGGGCAATCAGGGGAGAGACGACCACGGTTACTCCGCGCTTTAGCAGGGCTGGAAGCTGAAAGCAGAGGGATTTCCCCCCTCCGGTGGGCATCACTACCAGCACGTCTTCGTTGCGCAGGGTAGCGTCAATGATGTCGGCCTGGCCGGGGCGAAACTGCTCGTAGCCGAAATATTGCTTGAGTGCTGCGAGGGTAGACTGAGCGTCTGAAATCTGAGGGAACGAATCGACCATAGGTGACATCAGAGTAGAGCGCGGCCCTATATGCCCATAGAGGCCTCCCTTAGCCTAACGAGTTATGTCCGCTACGTTAACGTGCTCGCAGTCAAAAAGTCTGATGTGACAGGGAGCTCAATGACAATGCGGCGCTAGAAGATGACTTCCAACACCGCACAGGTTGATTTAAGTATTCCGCTCAAAGCCCAGTGCATCAGGCACAAAGGGCGATCGCCCCTAGTGAGTCTTGATGCCTTCTACTGAGCCCCCACAGGCCTTCCATGCGGTGAGGCCACCTTTGACCGCAGCCACCTTTTTGTATCCCGCTTGGCGAAGCTGACCAGCAGCCTCAGAAGCAGCCTCATCAGAGCTGCCGTAGACAAACAGATCGCGGTTCGCCTCTAGGGCGTGCTTCTCACTGACATCGCCAACGAGGCTATCTGCAGATACATTGATGGCGCCGAGAATGCGCTCATCATCAAAGCTCTCTTTGGACCGTACATCGAGAATAGAGAGAGCCGGCTCCCCCCAGTTGAGACGCTCCTTCAGGGTATTAGCGCTCACGGTCTGGTCCATGTCCGGAGGCGTTGGCAGCGGATCGGTTACGGCGTCCTTAGCAGAGAGGATGTTTTCTTCGACATTAGCCATGGTGTCCTGCCCTTTTTGTTACAAAACTTTACATCATCATGGTAATCAATCTGATGCAGCATTTTGTCCCTCCGTGGTCAGAGTTTCCCTCAAGAGCCTCTCGGAAGGGTTAGCCGAACTTAGTCAACAGCCCCAGCAGCGCCTTAGAGCGGGGGGTCAGCAGCGTTCGGCGGTAGGCATCTGCCGCCTTCTTGATGGCCTCAGCTTCTGTGGGGTAAGGGTGAATGACGCTCGACATCTTGCTTAGCCCGATCTTGTGGACGATCGCTGTCGTCACCTCGCTGATGATGTCGCCAGCATGGGGGGCCACGATCGTAGCGCCCAAAATCTCATCCGAGCCGCGCTTGTGCAAAATCTTGAGGAAGCCCTCCTCATCCCCTTCAGCCAGCGCCCGGTCCACGTCATCGAAGTTGATTTTGATGGTGTGGGTGTCGATGCCCTGGTCTTGGGCTTCGTGGTCGTAAAGGCCGACATGGGCCACCTCAGGATCGGTGTAGGTTACCCAGGGCATGACCAAATCGCTCAGCTTGGCGCGGCCTAGGCCAAAGGGCGTAAACAGCGCGTTCTTAATCACGATGCGGGCCGCTGCATCTGCCGCATGGGTAAACTTCCAGTTCATGCAGATGTCCCCCGCCGCAAAAATCCTGGGGTTACTGGTGACCAAGTTATCGTCTACAACTACGCCGCGCCGGGGGTCATACTCAACCCCGGCCTCCTCCAGACCTAGCCCCTCCACGTTGGGGGCCCGGCCTGCCCCAACCAAGATTTCATCGACGACGAGAGTTCCTGAGGTGCCGTTGCCCGCGTAGGTAATCTGCTTGCCCTGAGGGGTGGCAGCAACCTGCTCCAGCTTGGCGTTGAGCACCAGCTGCACGCCGTCTTCCACCATAGAGCGCTGCACAATTTCTGCCGCGTCGGGGTCCTCTTTGTTGAGCAGGTGACCGTGGCGATGAAATAGGACTACCTCGGTTCCCAGCCGCCGGAAGGATTGGGCCAGCTCACAGCCAATGGGACCGCCGCCAATGACGGCCAGCCGCTTGGGCTGCTCCGTTAGGTTGAACACCGTTTCATTGGTGAGGTAGCCTGCCTCGTCAATTCCTTCGATGTTGGGGCGCACTGCTCTTCCCCCGGTGGCAATTACCGCTTTTTTGAAACGAAGCTTGGCATCTCCCACCTGCACGCAGTCGTCGCTGACGAAGTGCCCATGGCCTAAAAACACGTCCACGCCCGACTTCTGGGCCGCTTCGGCTGAATCAATGGGGCTAATCTCTGCCCGCACCCGGCGCACCCGCTCCATGACGGTAGGGAAGTCTACCTTGACGTGCTCGGGGGGCTGCACGCCGTAGGGGAGCGATCGCAGCATGTTAGCCACCGCCCGGCCTGAGCGAATAATCGTTTTAGAGGGCACGCAGCCCACATTGAGGCAGTCTCCGCCCATGAGGTGCTTCTCAATCAGCGCCACCTTGAGGCCAATCCCCAGACCCGCCGCCCCTTTGGCCACCACCAAGCCTGCTGTGCCGGAGCCAATTACAACTAAATCGTAGCGCTCTTTAGGGCGAGGATTCTGCCAGTCGCCGGGGTGAACATTATTCACCAGCGCCTGGTTGTACTTATCCATCGGCGGAATCACGACGGGCTGAACTGTGGATCGTGTCATGGCGGTTGTCTAGGATTCTGATACGTGCTGTGGAATAACGAATAAAAATGCTGCAATAAGGCGGATTATGTGTGCACTAGCTGTCGAGCTGTACATCACCATCCACGTCTTTGTCCACGGTTTCATCCAGCGCCTTGCGGGCCACTCGAGTGACATAAAGCGTGACAGCGACAGTGGCAATAAATCCGATAATGCGAATTGCCCACTGAACAGCGGCGTTGTCGGGCGTCTCACCAGCGCCCAAGGTCGCGAGGTTACCAGCCAGAGACCCGAGGTAGACGTACATAATCGTACCGGGCAGCATACCGATACAGCCCAAAACGTAGTCCTTCAGAGAAACCCCCGTCAACCCATAGGCGTAGTTCAGCAGGTTGAAAGGAAACACAGGGGAGAGGCGCGTGAGCAACACGATTTTAAATCCCTCTCGTCCCACAGCCGTGTCGATCGCCTTAAACTTTTCGTTGCCTTCGATTTTTTGGGCCACCCAGCCCCGGGCTAGGTAGCGCCCCACTAAGAAAGCCGCCGTCGCGCCGATGGTCGCCCCAATAAACACGAGAAGAGAGCCCAAGACGACCCCAAAAACAACGCCTGCCCCGAGGGTCAATATTGACCCTGGCAAGAAAGCGACCGCCGCCACAATATAGATGGCGATAAATGCGATGCCCCCCAATGGCCCTAAACCTTGAATCCACTCCAGGGCTGACTGGAGCCACTGCTGGGGCGCGAATCCTGCTGAGTCTTGGGCGATCGCAGGAGACGCGGTGAAGAAAAAGGCGGCTGCGGCCCACAACAGCCCCCGAAAAAGCCGGCGCACAGCGGCAAAAGAGGGTTGAGGCGCCCCTCTATATCCGGGTCGGGCTCTCGATTGGACAGATTTCAATCGGGCTGCGGCTAATTTCGTGATGGGTTTCGTGAAGGTCATGGTGCGCTCCTGCGACAATGGCGAAGTAATCAACGATTGGGGAGTGACTTAACTCTGTCCGTACTCTAAAGTTCAGGGCTTAGGTCAGCATGATGCGAATCTGAGGTCCATATTAGAGTTGGGTGCGCAGGAAAAGGTTAAATCAGACTGAGAGCTGTGGCGGAAACATCGAGATGGACGCGATACTGTGGGATAAAACCCTGCGTTCAGGGTACCGGCATAGGCCGTAAGCACCGTCTAAATATAGCGGTCCTAGATCCCTTATGAACTATGAAATGAGAGGAGGGGCGGATTGTGCCCGCCTCTCCTCTCCCACATCGCATAGGATTGCTCCATATGTATTTCCTGCAGGAAATGCGCCCAGTGGCGTGGGTAGAATCGACTCCAAAATGGCCAGATCCAAAGCCTGACACCGTGTAGACAGTCACTAGAGCGACGTAAAAAATGACATACTGAACTCTGCCTATACTGGAAGGCCGCATTTCCTCGCTAGATATGTGTTTATCGGCGAGAAAACGCTGCCTTCTGAAACAATTTAGATTTATTTACCTTTTTGTCCGGCTTATTGCTTATGACCAAACGTCTGGATCAGAACTCTATCCTTGTTGAGGCCTCAATAGTCTTTGGCTTCATTACTTTTGGTTTATTGGGTATTCTCCAGCATGAAATGTGGAGAGACGAGCTCCAGTCTTGGATGCTGGCGAGAGACAGCAGCTCAATTGCCAATCTCTTTCAAAACATGGTTTATGAAGGCCATCCGGCGCTGTGGCACCTTTGTCTCTATGGCCTTAGCCGAATCACATCTGATCCGTTGATTATGCAGATATTTCACCTGGTAATATCTACAGGAATCGTCTGTTTAATCGTCAAAGCATCACCACTATCGCGCGTTCACAAGTTTTTGCTCTCGTTCAGCTATTTCATTTTTTTTGAATATACGTTTATTAGTCGAAACTATAACCTCGGCATTTTATTGTCTTTTTTATTCTGCGCTATCTATGCTCGTTTAGGGCAGCGCTACCTGGTCTTAGGGGCCATTATCCTATTAATCGCTAACACAAACGCCTACAGCTTTATCATTAGCCTATCTCTGGCCCTGTTCATCGTTTTAGATGCGCAGAAGCAGCCCCGTTGGCGGCTGCCTGCCCGACTCGTATCTGGGCTAGCCATCGCTGGATTTGGCTGGATTATAGCGGGGCTACAGATTATGCGGGGCTCTCTTCCCAGTATTTTCGATGCCCTGGGGCTTCAAGCTGCGGCTAATGGTGGCCCCACGCTGACAGCGGCCTCCTCCGGCGTTATTCTGGGAGCCGCACCGCTGCTTCCGGAGCGCGCAGACCGTTTTGTTGACGCGATCGCTGACATCTGGAAAAGCTACACCGCCGTTCCGGCCATCTCTAGACCGTGGTTTTGGAACTCCAACGTCCTGGATATTCTCAGCGAAAGATTTGATACGCTGACGCTCTACGGCGTTCCCATTGGCACCTGCATTGCCTTCGTGCTATCCCTCGTTTTGGTTTTTGCATTTGCCGCCCTGTTTTCGTCTGATCGAGCCGTGGTGTTGACCTATTTATTCGGCACCTCCGCCCTCGTGCTCCTTAAAGCAGTGGTGTATAACACCCCATTTGCGCGGCATTGGGGACACTTCTTTATTCTGCTGATTATCTGCTTTTGGCTGATGGAGGTGCGGGCTGTATCCCGACACCAAGCTCCCTCGACTTCCCAAAACCGCCTGCGGCGGCTCCTCACAGTTCTGCTCTGTCTGCAGGCGATCGCCGGCGTCTATGCGGCTAGTCTGGATTACCTGCGTCCCTTCTCAGCCGGAGAGGCCGCAGCAGCATTTATGCAGGAGAAGGAACTCGACGAGCTTCCCATTTTTGGCAGCCGGCTGCGAGAAGCCTCGGTGATTTCGGGGTACCTAGACGTTCCCATCTACTACCCTGAAATACAGCAGACGGGCAGCTTCTGGACATACAAGAATCGTGAGATCGAAGACCAAGAGGAACTCGTGAGACAGGCTGAAGACCGGGCAGAAGATATTGAAGGGGACCAACTTTTACTCGTGCTATCGAACCCGCTAATCGCACCCCAATCCGCAACGCTGACCTTTCAAGAACTCGCCCGATTCGAGGACACCATCAGCTTGGAGGAGCTTTACCTCTATCTCGCCCAGCGGCCCGAGGCCAGCCAGTAGGGCGGGCGCTGCCATAACTCTGTTACTCCAAGGAGGTGCTGACCTCCATGTAGTATCTCAGGATTTGCAGCGACGTATCGTTGCGAATCGTCAGGCAGCAGGCGTTGCGCTGCCAAAGGGGCAGGTCCCCCCGCGGATAAATGCCGCTAATCCGATGGCTAGAGTGAGACTTAAAGTCCTCTAGAATTTCAGCGATGCTGCTGCACTGAGGGGAAGTTGCGGGCTCTAGAAATAAGATGCCGCGGACACCGTCGGGCGCCACGATGAAGGTATCGAGCTGTAGGTCAGGATGCTGATGGGGCAAGGCAAGCCAGTGACTATGTATGATTTGACCATTGGCGTTGAGCTGCACCGCGCCATTGAAGACATCACCAAACAGGTGTTCTCCTTGGTAAGTGTACAGAGCGATAAAATAGGCGGTCATAGAAGAGTCATCGGATGGGTGAGGCTGCGCGGACAGCTGACGATCGCCCTCTATGCAATATGCCATAGCTTGAAGTCTCCAACACGAGGGTTTGAAGAATAACCGTATTTAACTCGGATCGGGTCTTGCTGTCATGTCCTAAAACAGACGAGGCTCATACCGACATCAAACAGGAATTGATATTAGTTCATTCGTACTCTAAAATGGAGTAGCAATGTGACTTAGACAGTTGGCGAGCCAGACACAATGCCCAATCTTCTGCTGATTGAGAGTCCTGGAAAGCTAAAAAAACTGGGGCAGATTCTCGGGCCTGACTGGGTTGTCAAAGCCAGCATGGGGCACGTGCGGGAGCTGGCTCACGACGGTGAAGACGCCCTCGGATTTGATTTGATCGATGGCCCGGTCGCCGGGGGCGATCACCGGGGGATAGCTCACCATCGGGTGACCTGCCGCTATCAGCCCCGGGACGCCCGCGCTAAAAAGACGCTTACTGAGCTACGCCAGGCGGTGAAGCGGGCCGATGCGGTATATATCGCTACTGACCCTGACCGGGAGGGTGAAACCATCGGCTGGCACCTGCAGCAGGCCCTGCGGCTAAAAAATCCCCATCGGGTGGTGTACAGCGAAATCACGCCCCAGGCAGTGAGGGCGGCGATCGCCCGGCCCCGCCAGCTAGACCAGAATCTGATCGCCGCAGGCCGGGCCCGCGACTGCCTGGATAAGCTGGTGGGCTATAAGGGCAGCCGTCACGTGGTGTGGCCGCTCAACAACGGCGCCAAATCCATGGGCCGGGTGCAGAGCGCGGCGCTGCACCTGCTGTGCCAGCGGGAGCGGGAGATCCAGGCGTTTGTGCCCCAGGACTACTGGAGCGTTTGGGTGAGCTACGGTGAGGGGTTCAAAGCGTTTTACCGCAGCAGCCCGAAGCCGAAACGAAAGCCTAAAGGCAGCGCTAAGGACGCAGACCCCCAGGGTGCGTCGCAGGAGAAAGAGGGCGATCGCGTCACGTCCCAGGCCCGGGCCGATGCCCTGGTGGCGATCGCCCAATCCCACCCCCACAAGGTCATTCACCTAGAAGCAAAGCAGACCAAGCAGTCACCCCCTCCCCCCTTCGTCACCTCTACCCTGCAGCAGGCCGCCGGCCAAAAGCTGCGCCTCAGCCCTGAACAAACCATGAAGGTGGCCCAGACCCTCTACGAGAAGGGCTACATCACCTACATGCGCACCGACTCCGTTAGCCTAGCGGCCCCCTTTCGCCAAGCGGTTCGCCAATACCTGCAGCAGCACGACCCCGACAACGTGCCCCAAAGCGCCACCCGCCATCGTGGCGTCAAGGGCTCCCAAGAGGCCCACGAGGCCATCCGCCCCACGGACGTCAACCGCCTGCCCCAGGAGTGCCATGAGCTTTCCGCCGACCAGACCCAGCTCTACAGCCTGATTTGGAACCGCGCCGTGGCCTCCCAGTGCGCCGCGGCCCAGATCCGGAAAACCCGTCTGGTGACCCAGTCCGGCGAGGCCTACTGGGAGGCGCGGGGGCAGGTGGTGGCGTTTGCCGGCTACACTCGCTACTGGAACAACCTCAGCGCCGACGCCGTGCTGCCCGCCCTTACCGTAGGGCAGGCTCTGTCGCTACAGCAGGTCCAGGCCGACCCAAAGCAGACCCAGCCGCCCCCTCGCTACAGCGAACCCAAGCTGGTGAAGCTGATGGAGCAAAAGGGCATTGGCCGCCCCAGCACCTACGCCCCCACCATCAAGACCCTGCGGCAGCGAGACTATGTAGACCTGCGGCAGGGTAAGCTAACGCCCACGCCCTTGGGTCTTTCGTTAGATGAGGCCCTAGGAAAGCTGCTGCCAGACCTAATTCAGCCCGAGTTTACCGCCCAGATGGAGGCGGCTTTAGACGCGATCGCCACCGGCACCCAGGAGTGGCAAACCTACCTCACGGACTGGCACCAGCGCTATTTTGCCCCGGCCCTGGTCCAAGCGCGGCAGCAGTTGCCCCAGGTGCTGGCTTCAGCGCAGCCTGCGGCGAGCCCGGTTAAAGAACCGTCAGGGAGGCGATCGCTTGCGCAATCTTCTGCCAGGGCCACGTCAAGATCGGGGCAATCGGGCCAGTCTCAATCTGACCAGTCTCAATCGGGCCAGTCTAACTCAAGCAGCTCGAAAGCAAACCAGCCCTGCCCCACCTGCGGTGAGGCAATGAACAAGATCCCCTCCCGGTCTAAAAAGCTGAAGGCAAAGCACTTTCTGCGGTGTTCGGGCACCTGCGGCACGGTGATGTTTTGGAACGCTAAGGCAAAACGCTACGAGCGGCCCTACGCCCAGCGTAACGCTACTAGCCCAGAGAGTTTTACCGACCACCCCTGCCCGGTGTGTGGGGCGCTGCTAGAGCGCTATGCCTACACCAAAGACGGCCAAGACAAGGTGATGCTGCGCTGCTCGATCCTCGACCACCGCCGTGGCAAGTGCAAAGAGGTAGCCTTCTTTCAGAGTCGAGGGGAGTTTTGGTCGCCTAAGTTCGGCACGTTAACTGCGGCCCGCCCATTAAAATGATCAACTAAGATGATCAACATCCCCAGCGAAAAACCCTAGCCGGAACCTCTATGGATGCCGAAGCGCTCATGCCCTGGTCCCAAGACGCCGTTCAACGGCTGCGCGATCGCTTTGACCCAGAGCAAATTATTTTGTTTGGCTCGTGGGCTAGAGAGACAGCCACCAGTCGCTCAGACATTGACCTGTTTGTGCTGGGTGACACTGACTGGCCCCCCTTAGAGCGTATCGGACAGATTTTAACGCTCTTAAGGGATGCCCCCTACCCGGTAGAAGCGATTTGGTATACTGCTGAAGAACTAGAGCGACGCTGCAGCCTCCCCTTTATGCGCATGGCAAAAGCAAGCTAAACCACGTGCGGGATATGCTGGTGAACGCGATACACCATAAGCAATTGCCGTTCCATGCGGTGTTGATGGATACCTGGTATGCCACCAAGGCGCTGTTGCTATTGATTGAGGCACTCCAGCGGGTCTACTACTGCCCGCTCAAGTCGAATCGGTTGGTTGACGATTCTGGCGGGGGTGCTCTCTATCGCTACGTCGATAGCCTGGCATGGAACGAGTCGGAATTGGAGCGTGGCAAAACCATCAAGATTAAAGGCTTTCCCAAGGACCACAAGGTGAAGTTGTTCCGGGTAGCGGTGTCTTCCCACCGCACGGACTCCGCCCTTACCAACGACGAGCATCAGGATTCGACGAGTGCGGCGCAAGAGG
>JBHJHJ010000035.1:0-16156 GCA_050330955.1 Elainellaceae cyanobacterium
GATGCAGAAGGCGGTATCACTCAATACGCCTATGACGACGACAACAACCTCACCAGCCAGACCGACCCCCGGGGCAGTACGACCAGCTACACCTATGACGATCGCGGTAATCTGCTCACGGAAACGGATGCACTAGGCAACACCACGACTTATACCTACAACAACTTCAATCAGGTTCTGACCACCACTGACGCTAGAGGCAACATCACCACCAATCGCTATGATGAACGGGGCAACTTGCTGGAGCAGGAAGACGCGGTTGGCAATGTCACGCGCTATACCTACGATGCCAACGGCAACCAGACCCGCATTACAGATGCGAACGGCAGTCAGACGAATTATCGCTATGACGTCTTCGGTCGCCCTATTCAAGTAGAGGATGCACTGGGGGCTATCACGCGTTTTGCCTACGACAATGCTGGAAACCTAAAGAGCCTCACTACCCCACTCGGCAACAAGACAACCTTCGGCTACGACGCTGAAGGACAGCTTGTGCAGGTGACAGACGCGAAAGGCAACTCGACCCAGATTCAGTACAACGCGGTAGGCGATCGCACGGCGGTTATTGATGCCCTGGGACGACGCACAGAATACGGCTACAACAACCGTGGCTTAGAAACAGAGGTTCGTTACGCAGACGGGACGGTCAGCCGAACGGTTTACGATGCGCTAGACCGGGTTGTGAAAGAGATTGACCAAAACGGTAACGAGACTGCGTTTGGCTACGATGGGCTTGACCGGCTGATTGCGGTTACCGATGCCCTGGGCAGTATCACGCGATACGGCTACGATGGCAGCGGCAACCTGACCACCCAGACTGGCGCGCTGGGTCGGACAACGGAGTTTGATTACGATGCGGTCAATCAGCTGACTGAGACAGAGCTGCCGCTGGGACAGATAGAAACTCGCAGCTATGACGCGGGCGGCAATCTAGCCAGCTTGACGAATTTCAATGGCGAAACGATTACCTACAAGTATGACCCGAATAATCTGCTGAGTGCAGTGCGCCTCCCTGATGCTGCAGACGAACTGTATACCTACACGGCGACGGGCGAGATTAACAGTATTACTGACGCTCGTGGCGTTACGCAGTACGAATATGATGCGCTGGATCAGCTTACTCGACGCACAGACCCCGAAGGCGCATTCATTAGCTACACCTATGACCTCGACGGCAATATTGAAACGCTGACCACACCGTCGGGTTCAGTCGCTTATACCTATGATGGGGTAGGCTTCCTAGAAACGGTGACAGACAGGCAGGACAATGTCACGACCTACAGCTATGACCCAGTGGGTAATTTAGTTGGGACGGCTTTTGCTAACGGCATCTCAGAATCTCGAACCTATGATCTGCTCAATCGACCGCTTCTGATTGAGAATCGGGATAGCAGCGGTAGCCTACTCTCTAGCTACGAGTACACCTTGGATAATGTTGGTAATCGCCTGACTTTGGAAGAGGATACAGGACGAGTGGTCAACTATACCTACGATGATTTGTATAGGCTGACTCAGGAAGCGGTTTCAGACCCCATAAATGGTGATGAGACAACGGATTATGTTTACGGTGCGACGGGCAACCGGGAGAGTCGGACGAGTACGGTTGAGGGTACAACAACCTATACCTATGACGACAATGACCGATTGCTGACAGAAACGGCTGATAGCGGGGTGACAAGCTATAGCTATGATGATGCCGGTAATTTGGTGACCAAGGCTGTAGATGGGGAGACGGAGGTTACCTATACCTGGAACAGTAAGGGAGAGCTGGTTGGGGCGAATCTGAATGACGGTGGCGCGAATCAGGTGGTCGAGTTCCGATACAACACGGACGGGATTCGCGTTTCAAAGATTGTGGATGGGCAAGTGACTCATTTCTTGATTGATAACAATCAGCAGGAATACGCTCAAGTTGTTGAGGAGTATACCAGCGGTATTACAAATGTGACCTATGTTTATGGTGAGGATTTGATTAGTCAGAAGCGGAGTGGTGAAGTTGCTTTCTATCATACGGATGGCTTGGGCAGTACTCGTGGTCTAAGCAATGACGACAGTATTATTACTGATACGTACATTTATGATGCTTATGGAAAATTAAGTCAGCAGACCGATAGTACAGAGAATCAGTACCTGTTTACGGGTGAGCAGTTTGATAAGAGTCTTGAACAGTACTACCTGCGTACTCGTTATGTTGATGCTTCTACAGGGCGGTTTAGCAGTCGCGATTCATTTGCAGGATTCTTAGAAAGACCATCAAGCATAAATAAATATACTTATGTAGAAGGCAACCCAATAAATGCCATTGATCCAAGTGGAAACTCACTAGCAATTCAGTACCTTACTCATCAGATTGGAAATATACAAAATTATCTATTTTTCGAAGCCGCTGGCTTAGGTGGTGTACCATTTACATCTATCTATGGAACAGTGGGCTTTTCCTCAAGCACTTTGATATTCATAGGAAGTTTTCTCTCGGAATTAAACAATTCGAATTTTGACTTAGGTTCTGCTTCTAAAAAGGCAGTTGATAAAGCAAGAAAAACAATTCGCGAAAAAATTCGCCCTGCGATTGCCGCTGCTATAGCACATGATATTACTGCGCTTCGATCTTTTGACTCAGGGACTGAAGTAGGCTTAAAATTTGCTTCAAGCCGCATAGACTGACATTTTAACCATATCGTCTAGTGAGATCATCATCACTACAAATTAGTGCGATCGCCCTTAGCCATAAGTTGGGTCGTTTCGGCCTTTCCTCAGCGCCAATATTCCATGCTTGAGTATCACGCTCGGCCTCTTTCTCCTGCCGACGGTTCTTACGAATCTCTTTCACGCGAGATCGCTTACTCTGGCCCGTCTGGGCGGCAGAGGTCTGCTGCTCAGCTTCCTTGATGATGCTGTCGGCCTGAGCATGAAAGCGAGCTTTGGACTGTTGCTTGCGAGAGCGAGCCAGCTGAGTCGCCTGCTTACGGACTTCCTGATAGTCCAGTGCCTCTTGCCAGTCCCGCCCGCGAAAGGGCTTCTCTGCGTCTACCAACTGACAGCGCTCCACCTGATGGCGATCGCCTAAGCGCAGATAGAGCACATCCACCTTGCGTGGGTCATAGGCCACTGGAATTCTCCAGCTGCCGCGCTCACGGGCTTTGACAAACCACTGCTCCTTGAGCGCGAGATCACTGGCGTAATACAGGCCCTGGAACCGGATGCCGCGATAGGTCACCGACGCTTCTGCACCGGGCAGCAAATTCAGGCGCAGCATGTCCATGTCAACGCTGCGCAGCGATCCCGCCCGATTCCGAATCCCCCAATTCCACAGGTCAATGGGATAGGGCTCGACATGGTCCTGAATCATGAACTCATCGAACCGGTACCACTTCATGTGGTGGTCGCGGTTGTGATCAAGGACTGAGAGAATCATGAGCTTGCGAAACTGGTGTAAGTCCAGTGTGGCATCTAGACGGTAGTCTGCATCACCTCGCTCATGGGGTTTGTACACTGCTCCAGGCGTCCAATGGATGAACTTATCGTTACTCAGCCGGAAATTGCGCTCTACAATAGCTTTCCAGTCCGCCCGGAAGGGCGGGGTATTGGCGACACGGATATTGAGTGCATTGACCAAATTATCGGCGTTGTAGCCTTCTAGCTCCCCTCGGTCAGCCAAGATGGCCTCCGGGATGTGGTGGCTGGGCCAGTCTTCTTCGGTAATCTCAATGCCGTACTCTTGACAAAAGGCAACCTTATCCTGAGCCGTATTCTCCAGAGCAGCCATTGCCCCAAGCCAACTCGGCCCTTCAAGGCTGACGCTGATACCCGCAATCAACCGGCTGAAGACGTCGATAACAACGTAAATGACGGGACGACCAATAATGCGACTGCGATCTAAGGAGCTGACCAGGTAAACATCCCCGATAGTGGCATCGATTTGGTACAGCGACCCTGGGCCAAACGCCATCTGCGTCGAATCTCCTAGCACCTCACGGTGACTGAGCTGATACCGCTTTTTGCCCTTTCGGCTGGATAGGGCCTGGGTCGCATCGCGCTCCTTTTCATACCAATACCGAAATTGTCCGAGAGTAGGCAGCTCGTGGGCTGGTGGCAATACCGGGACCAGAGTCCCATCAGACAGCTTTTCATAACCTTTGTGAAAAAAGCGCTCTAGCGTTCGTTGATAGGCGTCTGACAGTGGAACTTGTTGTGGATTTTCGTAGTAGAGCCGAATACCTCGCTTGAATTTTGCGCGAATCTCGTCGTTGATGTTAACGCCAGTTGGCAGCTTAGTGACCTGAGCCAGTTTGCTGGGACGCCCCCGTTTTCTGTTTTTGGCTTCTCTAGTCTTGCCTTTGGCCCCACATCGGTCAAAATGCGGCAGCAGCGCATTTTTGGTCTGGCCACCTTGCCAGTAGCGGCGCAGGTATTTGTACAGAGTTCTCTTCGTACAACCAGTCCGCTCTTGCACAGCTTTGAAGAGCAACCCGCGCTGCTTTGGCGAAAAAATATCTTCAGTGTCAGGGCCGATGAGGGGCTCAATGATTTCCCAAGCAGCATCTCGGTACTGCCGATGCTTTTCAGGAATGGCGTCCTCTGGGGCCAGCTGCCCTGCATAGGTATCAGCCGTTAAAACATGGGCCTCTCTTCGTTCAACAGCCAGAATGAGATCTTTCGCTTTACGCCACACGGGCAACGCCTTCACATCATTAACGTCGATGATGACGACATCGGTCATTGAGCCGTCGAGCCATAGAATGCGCTCTATCTGGGGAGTCAGTTCATCTTGTCTGTGTTCCAGGAGCATGTTGACATACAGCATCTTCACCCTCCGATAGTTTGCCTAGTCTCCTCAATCACCGCGTCTAGCAGAACCAGGGGGGACTTGGGCTGGATAGGCTGATTCATGTTCACACGCCACTGTCGATTAGCGATGAGGTAGCGGGCAACTGCCAGGCTTGTACCGGGGGTGAGTCCCAAGCGATCATCACAGATCGCTGTTACCTCAGTTAGTGAGGTCTCATTTGCGAGGACTAATGGGGTAAGGAAATTGTTAATTCGCTGCACCTCATATTCAGTGAGCGGTGCCAGGTCGCTGATGAAGCGGTAGGGATGCAGCCACTTTACGTTCTCTGCCAAAACGGTCGGAATTTCTTTGTCTGTAACAATACCCCAGCTGACATCGCGCCTTTCCCAGTACTGACGCTCAATCTCCAGCTTTTCGAGAGTACGTGTTGACATTAGGTCAGTAGCGGACTTGATGGTCCTGACTTGGTCAGTGAAGCCAACATCTTGGCGGAGGGTGATGTTGAAGTCCGTCGTCATGACGATGGGCTCCTGCGTCTGGGGATCGGTAGGATGACGGAAGTTGCAGGCTTCAGCTATCTCGATAGTTTCCTCTAGCGGCAACAGAGGGAACTGCTCTCGAATATCTGAGACATTGGTGGCCCACTCAAGCGTATAGAAATAGCGGATTTCCAAATCACTGAGGAAGTGATGTACCCGGCCATGTCGCCAGCCCTTTACCCGGCTAGCAAGTCCTTGAGAAGGAACATCTTGAATGTGCAGCCATGGTAGATAGTCAGAACCGCGCCCCTGACCGCGTCCCTCCTTCAACCGTTTTACTTGGGTCGTCCTGCCGCTTTTTCGGCTGCGTTTAGCCATTGATAGAGCTTGCCCACTAATCCAACTCAGATCTGGATTCTATCTGATGGCAAGTACACCCCTCAGAGACTCGCTAGCTCGCTCTATCAGTATACAAGTTTATTTTTGAGTATCCGACTGTATTTCACGGGGTACGACTTTATTTTTGAGTATCCGACTGTATTTTGAGAATACACCTGCCATAAAGTCTGCCTAACGCAGCTTCCCCGATCGCGCAATACTGACAATCAGCCACAGCCCCACCAAGCTCGCCGCCACAAACAGCACCGTACTCAGCCAATACAGCTCAGACGATTGCTCCCGCGACGTGACGATCGCCGCCCCCATAATCAGCGAACCGACAAGAATACTAAAAGAGAGGCGGTTGGCCGAATCGTCAATGGTCAGCCGCAGGCCGTCCAAATCCCGCATGGTGAGGTTTAGCTTAAAGCTCTCCGTCGTAATTCGGTCGAGCAGAAACTCAATGCGGCGGGGTGTCTCTAGAGAGAGGTTTTTGACCTCTAGGCCAGTGCGCAGCAGCGACTGGACTGGGTTATCACCCAGAAGCTGCTGGCGGAATAGGTCCGTGACTAGAGGCTGGACCTCATCCAGCAGGTTCACATTGGGGTTAAACTTACGGCCCAGTCCCTCCAGATTTGCCAGCGCTTTGGCATACAGCCCCATATTGCTGGGCCAGCGCAGATGATTCCTGCGGGCGGCCTGCAGCACCTCATAGAAAGCCTGGCTAAAATTCAGCTCGTCCAGGCTGAGGTTGTGATACTTACGCATCAAGTTGTCGTAGTCGCTCTCAAGCTGCACCAAATTCACGGGGCGCACCTGGTAGGCCAGCTTTAGGGTGAGCTGGGTGCAGCGCTGGGCGTCAGAGCCCGCGATCGCCAAAATCATCTCGGTGAGCAGGCCCTGGGTGCGAGGGTCAAGGCGCCCCACCATGCCGCAGTCCAGCAGGGCGACGCGGCCATCGTCGAGGTAGAACACGTTGCCGGGGTGCGGGTCAGCGTGGAAGAACCCGTCGAGGTAGAGCTGCTGAAAGAAGACGCGAAAAATCAGGGTGGTCACGGCCTCGCGCTCGGCCTCCACATCCCCCTTATATCCCTGGCCCGTGAGGTCAGCCGTCAAGATGGGGACGCCGTTGAGCCACTCCATCACCAGCATTTTTTCAGTGGTCAGTTCCCAGTAGATTTTGGGCACCACGAGCCGGTCTGGGTCAAACCAGCTGCTCTTGGACAGGTTGCGCTGTAGCTTGTCGGTAAACCCGGCCTCCTCTAAAAAGTTGAGCTCTGAGCGCAGGGCGCCGGCAAACTCATCCGCCAGGGCAGCCGCGTCGTAATACTGGCCAAATTTTGTCCGGGAGACCAGGTCTGCCACCCCCTTGATGATGGCAATATCTTGGTCGATTACAACGTCAATGCCGGGGCGCTGCACCTTGAGGGCAACCTCTTCACCGCTTTTGAGAATGGCGCGGTGAACTTGGGCAATGGAGCCGGCAGCGATCGCCTCTGGGTCGATCTTATTGAACACCTGGTTGATGGGCTGCCCAGTCTGCTGGCGAATGACCCGCTCAATCTCCCCCCAGGAAATGGGAGGGACGGTGGCTTGGAGAGCCGACAGGGCGTCGATATAGTCTGGCGGCAGTAGGTCGGGGCGCGTACTCAAAAGCTGCCCCAGCTTAATGTAGATGGGACCGAGGTCGAGTAGGATATTGCGCAAGACGGCTGGCGTGGGCAGCTCGGGCTCTTCATTCTTGCCGTTACCGGCCAGCAGCCGCCGCATGTAGTCCCATCCGTTCCGAAGAACGACTTCGATTATTTCTCGCTGACGAGAGTTTGTTTGGGTAATACCTGAGAACACAGCGCCTCCTGCTGGATGAATTCGAAAGGGACCCGTCGGAGAGATAGGCCAAACAAATCTGGCCATTCCCATTATGAATGGAATGCCCCTACCACTGTGTCTCTTCTGACGCATAGCTGCAAATTCCAAAGGGAGGGTTTGCGTTATATCTTTTGAGAAAAAGCGCATCGCCTGCGCCTTTCCACTGAATCAATAGAGCATCCGTTTACCGCCATTAGCCCTGCGAGCAAGATCCATGCCCATCACAGGCGCGGCCCAAAATAGTGCTATTAGGCGAAGAGCGATCGCCTACAGATTTCGTGAACGTCCCCCAGTTCGCAGATTTGGGGGGCTGCCTCCAAGCAGCCGCTTTGCTAACCAACGACACTCCGGCAATCCCCACCCCACCCATGACGGTTTTCTCTCCCTCAATGAAGGTGAAACGCCACTACTCGCCAGATATCATGAGACCGTAAGCGCTTTAGCACGTTTAGCACCGATTTGAACCCAGTCGTGAGCTACCCCGCCGAGGCGCACGCACGAGGTAAGACCATGAATCAATTTAAAACAGTCGGTTTACTGGGACTGCTGAGCGGCCTCTTGATCGCCATCAGCTATTGGGTAATTGGCGGCACAGGGGGCGCAATCATCGGAGTCGGGATTGCTGCGGTAATGAACTTAGGCTCCTGGTACTACTCTGATCGCATTGCGCTATCGGCCTATCGTGCCCAGCCCGTTGGCCCTAATGAAGCCCCAGCCTTGCATCAAATGGTGCAGAAGCTGAGCGATCGCGCTGAATTACCTATGCCCGCCGTCTACGTGATTCCCACCCAGTCCCTCAACGCTTTCGCCACCGGGCGTGACCCCGAGCACGCGGCGGTGGCTGTAACTCAGGGGCTGATGAATATGCTGCCTGCCGATGAACTAGAGGGCGTCTTAGCCCACGAGATGACCCACATCCGCAACCGCGACACCCTGACTCAGGCGGTGGCGGCAACGCTGGGTGGCGCTATTTCATTTTTGGCGCAGATGGTAAGCTACAGCCTTTGGTTTGGCGGCATGTCGCGAGACGACAATAGGGGCAGCAACCCCTTAGGGCTGCTGCTGACCGTGATGCTTGCTCCCATGGCTGCCAGCATTATTCAGCTTGGCATTTCTCGCACACGCGAATATAGTGCTGATGCAGGTGCGGCTGAGCTGACGGGCAATCCCCGAGCTTTAGCAAGTGCTCTGCAGCGGCTAGACCAGAGCGCCCGACGAATGCCCATTCAAGCTAACCCTGCTTTCGAGCCACTGCTGATCATGAATGCCATTCCCAAAGTGGGCTTGAATAACCTATTTTCCACCCACCCTTCTACGGAGGATCGGGTCAGCCGGCTCCTAAAGCTAGAGCAGAACATGGGCGTCAAAGTCCCCTAAAAGCCGATCACTGCTGTTTACGACAAGGAGATAATTTTATGACACCGAACGAAAACCCGAATTTAGGTATCCCTGACGCAGGTGCCGATGCTAGCGATGAGGCCATTGTCAAGTCAGGTGGTCCCAATGACCCGACTACAGCGCCCGAGGCGCCGGCAACACCCCAGGTGCTGAGCCAGGAAACTGAAGCCCTAGTGGACGCCCTTCGCACCCGCGCCATGTCTGAGGCAACCGCAGCCGGCGAGTTTGCTCGTGACACATACTTAAATGCGGTCCGTCAAGCGCGTCAGAACGTGGAGCAAAACAAGCTGGTTGATCCTAACGAGATGGAGAAGGCGATCGCTCAGCTCCAGCTTGAAGCGGAAAAGAACTGGCAGACTTTAGTCGATGACGTCGCTGAATTTGGCGATCGCTTATCCGAAGCGGCTCGGGCTGCCTGGGAGAAGCTAACGCAGGATAAGCCCAAAGTCTAGGGCCAATTTCCTCAGCAGAAAAGCGGTGGAGCCTCAGCGCTTCACCGCTTTTTCTATCGCTGACCTAAGCCCGCGCAACGCGATAGGTCGCTGTCATGCGAAAGGCTTCCCCGGCAGGCACCTCTACGATGTCGGTAGCTGCGTTTGTCGTCTCTACGCAGATCATCCGCTGGTAATCGTTGTCCTCTAGGTCCCCCATTTTGGCGGCAATTTCAACCCAGGGATTCCATACAACGGCAGTTTTGCTGCCGCTAGAGGTCACGTGAATCTTGCGGCCTAAGGCTTTGTCGTCGATCACAAGCTCCGACGGCACGTCCAGATAGATACGATCCACCTCTTGTGCCACGGTCACATCCCCCGATTGAGTCTTTTCGGTACCGCCGTCCACCTTATCGAGATAGGCCTTACCGTCTAGCCCTAGCACCGCGACCTGGGTAACATCGCCCACGATGAAGTAGGTATGTAGCGCCTGGGTAATCGAGAAAGGCGCATCGCCTGTATTTCGGGTGATGAGCGCCATCGAAAGCGATTTGCCCACTGAAATTTCAATCGCGAGATCAAAAGACTGGGGCCAAATTGCGCGGGTGTCGTCGCTGGCGGTTACCCCCAGCGTTACGGTAGTGGTCTCGCCGGCTGCCTCGGTCTTCACCACGTCCCACAGGCGATTGCGCACAAACCCGTGGTTGGGGCGCCCCTGCCCCTCAGGATCGGGGCCAAACCACGGCCAGCACACGGGCACCCCACCCTTAATGGCTTTACCCTCCCGATAGTAAGCGGTTTTGCTCAAAAATAGAACTGGGTTGGGCTCGTCCTTGGGCTGAAAAGATAGGACTTGACCACCGTAGAGGGAGATGGCGGCAGTTGCGCTGTCATTCTCAATTTCAATTATCGGAAAATCTCCCTGCCCTGTCTTAAACTGCAGTCCTTGGGTCCCGTAGTCGGCGTTGAGTTGATCTATTGACATATTTAACCCCCATTGCTCAGGTCGAGTTTCGGCTACAACCTACCATAATTCAGAGCGCAGATTCGGAGGGGGAAATAGGGCAATCGCCCCCTTTCACGGTAGAATCGGCAAGGCGTGAGCAAAGGCGGGGCCGATGGTTGAGCGACCGATTAAGAAATCCGAGCGTGAGAAGCGCGCACCAGAAGGTGAAGGGACACCTTCTGGTGAAAGTACCGTCAGCAAGCCGATCAAGCGGAGCGAGCGGAGTGAACGCCAGGACGAGGGTGGCGATCGCCCGAATGATAGGGGTGGCCGAGAGGATAGGGGGTTCCGGGACGACAGGGGCGATCGCGATGACCGACGTCGCAAGGGGGGACGCAAAGGAGGACGGGATCGCGACGAGAAGCGCCCCCCGCTGAATCCGGCCCTCGTCCGGGGTCCGAGACCCCAACCCCCTAAACCCGAGCCAGAGCCGGCTGCCGAGGGAGCTGCCGAGAGTGAAGCCGATGAGACTTCTGAAGAAGCGGCTGAGGCGCCAGCGGATGCTGAAGCGCCAGCAGAAGAGTCCTAGGGCAGAGCGCGACTAGAACTCAAAGTCCTCTACTCTAGGTGCTTAGTCAGCGCTGCGCTGTAGTCTTCATAGGGTTTCTTGCCCACAAGCGTCTCCGCCACGTCCCCTTGCTTAAAGAACATCACAGCGGGAATGCTGCGGATGCTGTATCGTTTCGCAATTTCTTTGTTCTCATCTAGGTCTAGTTTGAAGACCTTTGCGCGATCGCCATACTCTTCCGCAAGCCGATCGATTAGCGGGGCGACCAGTCGGCAGGGCCCGCACCAAGTCGCCGTGCAGTCAACGACAAATACGGACTCCGACGTCAGGAGCGTCTCGAATTCGGCTTCATCTTTAATGTAGGTTGCAGACATAAGTAGGGCCCAGTAAAGCTCTATTGTCTCATGGGATGGTTTTTGGCGCGGTGAAATTGGCAATGCCAGCGGCATCCCCCAAGTTTACCCACCTGTCGTCAACCCTGATGCCAATCTTTCGCTTGCGAAAAACTGTCACTGGGCTCCAGCTGTCAGGGCGATCGCCTTTTACAATGATTGGCCGTACGTTACAGCTATCGCAATATTTCATTAAAACAATGATGATCCGACTTTGGTATTCCTTGGCAGCCAGTGCGCTGCTGCTGCTGCCCCTCTCGGCGTCTGCCCAGACCCAAACGGAGTCGGGCACGACCCAATTCGAACTCTTCGAAGAAATCTCCTTTTCCGATCCTAATGTAGTTTCCCAGGGCGTTCTAGCCGAGCTGGAGAGCGACCCAAACTTTGTTGGAGATTTTCAGACCATCTTCGATACAGCGTTCACCATTCTAGAAGGCTACACTGTTGTGCAGCGCGGCGGATACTTCCCGGAGAATGCTGGCATCCCGCGGGAGCAGCAGCTGACGCCAACTCAAGCGGTCTTTCATGTCTTTGAACTAGATAACGGCAACCGGCTCACCCTCTACCGCTCGCCCAATGAAGACACCTCTCGCTACTTCATCCAAGAGCTGTCAGCAGAGTAGGCGCAGCAGCGTCGAAATAGTGACACAATGACGGAGGTCATCTAGCCTATGCCCATGTCCTCCATCACCCACGTCATCTTCGACGTTGACGGCCTCCTCCTCGACACAGAGCCCCTGATTGCGGCGATCGCCCAAACCATCGCGGGTCGCTACGGCAAATTCCTCAGCCGGGACATCCTGGCCCAAACCGCGGGCCGCAATGCCCAGGACTCGGCCCGCATTCTCGTCGGGCAGCTTGCGCTGCCCCTCACCCCTGAAGCCTATCTGCAGGAAAAGGCGGCGCTGGTGCCCCAGGTTTACCCCAAAGCCGAAGCCAAGCCAGGGGCCGAAGCGCTGGTTAAGCACCTGCATCACCACGGCATTCCTCAGGCGATCGCCACCAGCTCAGCGCGGCAGCACTTTGAACTGAAGATCAAGCATCACCCCTGGTTTTCGCTGTTTGACCAGGTAGTGACAGGAGAAGACCCGGACCTTGAGACCGGTAAGCCTGCCCCGGATATCTTTTTGCTGGCGGCAGCGCGACTAGGGGTGTCGCCGGACACCTGCTTGGTGATGGAAGACTCTCTAGCGGGAGTCGAGGCAGCAAAAGCGGCAGGCATGGCGGTGGTAGCGGTGCCTGAGCTACCAGAGGATGGAAACCAGTACGGAGATGCCAACCAAGTGCTGAGTTCCCTCACAGCGTTTGAGCCCCAAGTTTGGGGCCTGCCGCCCTTTGCACAGCTTTAGGGATATCTCTTTAACAGCAGCCCCCGCCGTCGTAAAACCAAGTGGACGACGTCACCACAATATCCTGCGGAAACTTCTGGGCTAGTTTCTCCGCCGTTTTGTCGCACACCGCCAGCGGCACACCCCGCTGCAGCACGTGCCCCGCATTCTCGTGAAAGTAATCCTCGAGCCCACCATAAATCGCCATCTTGCCCGTAAACACGCAGGCCCCATCTTCCGGAATGGGCACCTTAAACGACACCGAATCTAAACTCTCTAGCAGCAGCGGCTCACCCAGGCTGTAGGTGGTCGCATCCAGCAGGCGGTAGGGGCGACGGGCCCGAATTTCAACTTGACCAAAGCCGGTATCCGTTAAGGCCTGCACATACTCGCCGTAGGTCAGCGCCCCCGACAAACACAGCGCCCTCAAGCGCTCATCCCGCTGCAGGTGCGCTGGAATCGGACGAGTGGCAATGGGGTCGCTCATAATCAAGCGACCACCGGGCTTAATGACGCGGTAGGCTTCTTTGAGGGCGCGGGCCAAATCCTCTGGCTCGAAGATATTGAACAGGCAGTTTTGCGCCATCACGTCTACCGAGTTGTCGGGTAGCGGTAGATTAAAGGCGTCGCCGTCTCGAATATTGACGAAGCTAGGGTCGAACCACTCGTTTTCCTCGGCAGCGGCGTCGAGGTTGCGGTGAGCTGCGTCGCGCATCGCCTCTACCGGGTCCACCGCCACGATCGCCCCCGGACGGCGCGAGAAATACGCGAACTGCAGTGCCTCTAGACCTCCCCCCACTCCGACGTAGAGCACTGTCGGGTCGCCAGACAGCTCTGCTGGATGCACTGTTGTGCCGCAGCCGTAGTTCATCTCCTGCATTAGCACCGGCACACTGAGGCCCGGAAGCTGTAGCGGGGTGCTTTGCACGCAGCAGAGGCCCACCATGGGGTCTTTGGCCACGTCGCTGTAAAACTGGGTTGTGGTGTCGAGGTAGCTCATTAAATCTCCTGGCAAATCACAAGTTTTTTTGGGGCTCGATGCAGGCCACTTCCGGCAAATCGCTGCCGTCGGCTTTTGAATCAATGCTTCTTTTATTAAGCCTGATGTCTCTGAAAATTCGCTGATAGGCTGCTTAGCGCTCCATATTGAGCTACTTTTCTCAGATGGTCTTGGCTCCAGGATTATCCAGTTCAGCACCAAAACTGTCCGAAGCAAAGTGGCCAACGCTAAGTAGGTAGCCATAAGTAAACGTAGCCGTGAATTGCTATAGATCCCATTGTGCCGTTGGCATGGCAGTAAAAACTTTGGGACATATACTTATATATTTCGCATCGTTAACTTCTTTGGGTTTTCGCTAGAAGCCTGATTATTATTAATGTCGGTCATACGGCACCTCGCAATCCCTAAAAATGAATAATCTATCTGGCTACTACCGCTTTCCGACTATCCACGGCGATCGCGCAGTGTTTGTTTGCGAAGACGACCTGTGGAGCGTACCCACTGGGGGCGGTACCGCCATCCGACTCACCGCAAACTTGGGGGAAGTCAGCCATCCTGCCCTATCTCCCGACGGGCAGCAGCTCGCCTTTGTCGGGCGAGAGGAGGGACATGCAGAGGTGTATGTGATGCCCGCAGCGGGGGGGAGCGCACAGCGGCTGACGTTTTTGGGCGCCGCCGTTCAAGTGGCGGGATGGAGCCAGGACGGCAGCGCCATTATTTTTGCCAGCAGCGCCGGACAGCCGTTTCGCCGCTTAATGCAGCTTCGTAGCATCAGCGCTGATGGGGGGCTGCCCCAGCTTTTGCCCTACGGCATGGCCCATACGGTGTCGTTTGGCCCCAAAGGGGGCGTCCTTTTGGGCCGCAACATTGGCGACCCCGCCCGCTGGAAGCGCTATCGCGGTGGTCTTGCCGGGAAGATGTGGATCGACGCTGAGGGAAGCGGCACCTTCGCGCGGCTGCTGGACCTGCAGGGCAACATTGCCGCCCCTATGTGGGTCGGCGATCGCATCATCTTCATTTCTGACCACGAAGGTATCGGCAATCTCTATTCCTGCACTCCCGCAGGCGCAGATCTGCAGCAGTTGACGAACCACGGCGAGTACTACGTGCGTAACGCCACTACCGATGGTCAGCGCGTGATCTACCACGCCGGGGCAGACTTGTTTTATTTTGACGTTGCTGCCGGCACCCAGCATCCCATTCCTATCGCATTCCATAGCCCGAGGGTACAGCGTCAGCGCAAGTTTATCGACACGGGACACTACCTAGAAGACTACGACCTACACCCCAAGGGGCACTCAACGCTAGTTACTAGCCGGGGCCAGAGCTTTAGCTTTGGCCATTGGGAAGGGGCCGTGATGCCGCTGATGCCTGCCGGGGCCGGTCGATACCGCCTTGCCCAGTGGCTACATGGCGGCAGCCGTTTTGTAGCGGTAAGCGTGGGGGCGACGGGTGCCCAAGGTGAGCAAGTGGGCACTGCCGATGGGGCGAATGGGGCATCAGGCAGCGGCTCGGAAGCTCTAGCCCTGTTGAGCACCGACTTTGACGTAGCGCCCACCCTCCTAGGCGCGCTTGGCATTGGCCGCGTGGTGGACCTGAAGGCGTCGCCCGTTGGCAACCAGGTGATACTCTCTAACCATCGCCACGAGCTCATCTGGATTGATCTAGAGAGCCAGCAGTCCCGCGTGCTAGACCGCAGCCCCTACCAGCGCATCCACGGCTTTAGCTGGTCTGCCGACGGCGAGTGGGTGGTCTATGGCTACAGCGAAACCCAATACACCTCGTCTATCAAGCTGTGCCACGTCGCCGACGGCGAGACCCACCGCCTGACGCCGCCGCGCTTTTTCGACTACGACCCCAGCTTTGACCCCCAGGGCAAGTTTATCTATTTCCTGTCGGTGCGAGAGTTCAACCCGGTGTACGACAGCGTCTACTTCGACCTCAACTTCCCCCGCGCCACGCGTCCGTTCCTGATTTCGCTTCAAAAGGATACCCTCTCTCCCTTCGTGCCGGTGCCCAAGCCGCTGTCTGAAGACGAGAAGGAGGAGGAGAAAGGCGATCATGGCCCCGACGATGGCGAGCCATCCTCCGGAGGCGATCGCCCCGACTTAGATAGGCCTGCGCCGCTGACCATCGAGCTAGCGGGCATAGAGCAGCGGGTGGCGGGCTTTCCGGTGGCGGAGGGTCGCTACGAGCAAATTCAGGGCTTTAAGGACGGGGTACTGTTTAGCTCACTGCCCGTCAAGGGAAGTCTCGGGGGAGATTGGGCCGATATGACCCCGCCAGCAGACGGCAAAATTGAGCTCTACGACTTCAAAGCCCAAAACTGCGAGCTGGTGGCGGAGAAGGTAAGCGACTTTAAAGTGGGCCGTGACCACAGCACGCTGATCTATCGGTCGGGCGATCGCCTGCGGGTCTGTGCGGCTAAGCCCCAGTCGGAGGGTGATGACCACAGCGATGACGACGACCCGAGCCGCAAGACTGGCTGGCTAGATTTAGAGCGGGTGCGCATCTCAGTGTTGCCCAAGCAGGAGTGGCAGCAAATGCTAGCGGAAATCTGGGGCCTGCAGCGGGACCA
>JBHJHJ010000036.1:0-19617 GCA_050330955.1 Elainellaceae cyanobacterium
ATTGCGCCATCCAGAGCTGAAGAGGAGCAGCCCCAGTAACATAAAAAAGGGCGCTGCGGCTAAGTAGCGCTCAGGCTCTAACTGAGGGCCCACCCACAACGTAGCAATCAGCAGGGCGAGTCCAAGCAGTATAGACAGCCACTCGCTACGCTGAACAAGCTGGTGTCGTCGTTGCCACAGGAGAAGGCCCACTGAGAGCCAAAAAAGTAAGCTGAGTGCTAGAAGACTCTCATCATTTCCTGAGACGACTTGCCATATATGAATTGTCGCCATGGCTGATCCACCAGCTAGCAGCAGAAAAAAGGGCACTGGCTGCTGAACAGTGGCAGCGTGCCTCAAGGTCCTTAGTGTAATCATGAAATTTGCGTTGAGCGTCTATTACTGTTGCAGCGTAGCTGCAAGAAGACACTTCTATCGAATCTGAATGGAGAAGTGACACCACTGTGGGAAGGACAAGCAATCGCTCTGCAGATTCGGAATGAAAGTATCTCTAGGAAAGATAAGGTAACTTTAGACGTCAAATCAATGACGTGTTACGAACTATACAAAATATTTATATAGTCTGATCGAGATGGCAACTTTCACAGTGCTTTTTTTAACACTTATTTTGGACGGCTTGCCGCGACCCGACTGTGGCTTTTATTTCTAGCAATTCACTCTATATAAGTGGCTTCGCATCCCCTTTCATCTAAACTGTTTCACTAGATACGGTATCTTTAATCACACTTCATAATTTTACCCCCGAAGCGGTGTTACAAGTATTACAGGTAGACACGCATTGCGATTGTGCAACGTGTGCAGCCTAAATCACATCACACTCGGAGTTATTATCATGCTAAAGAAGATTACATTTGTTACTGGTCTCGCGATCGCGATCGCAGCCGCAGCTTCTCTGCCCGCCTCTGCTGCTGGCGGCGGTCGGAACTTTTCTGACCCTGAGGAGGTACCTGAGCCCCTCACGATCGTTGGCTCTCTGCTAGTTGGTGGCGGACTGCTAACTAAGAAGCTAACGAGCAAGGGCGAATAGTCGCTCGAAGTTGATCTATCGGACAGGCTCAGTAACAAAGCGGGGAGTATCAATTCATCGCCTCCCCGCTTTCTTCGCCGCAACGCAAGTAGGCGCAACGGCTTGAGACGAGCAAGACTGTGCATTCTTTGGGTTGAACATACAGAGAAGCTGCCCTATGAACTAGGGTGTAGCGTTTTTCTCACGATTTCAGCGTGCGCAGATTCTTGAAGTTTATTCGCCTCTCTTATTGCGTTGGCACAGGTGCTTGGAACAATGCAAATGGCTGAAAACCTTTAGCTCTCGTAGGCAACTGTGCGCGTAAATGTTCTGATGGATTAGGACATTTGCTATAGAGCCCCCTTCTGACAAAACGGGCTTTCGGAGATAAGAGAAGATTTTCTCCGCATCTATCCATAATTACCAGCCTTCACAACGGTATTACCTCTGAGCGACGTTCTCTTGACTTACAAAAGGGAACTAAACGCTGTGCGCACTTCTACAGCTTGTGAAAATTTTCACACCTTACCTGAACCATTTAGCCACTCAGTAACTTGATTCTTTTGAGGCTTTACATAATCAATGGAAAATAATCTACTTCAGCAATTCGGCAATGCTCTTCCTAATGAGGTTAGGGTCACCGCATTTCAGTCAAACCTCACCGGGGGTCAGCGAAGTGCTCTTGATGGTGAAGAGGGCACAGGCCTGAGCCCCAGCTACTTTGATCTAACCATCTCCGACAGCAGCGGTCAGCTAGATGGGGTCTACGACAGTTTCTGTCTAGATACCGATCGCTTCCTTGGCTTTGAAGGATATGACTTTAACAATGATGGCGATACGACTGACAGCGGTATCGTAGACCCAATCTTGGGACGAATTAGAGAGCTCGATCCGATTGAGTTTTCCGCCCAGGTTTATTCTAGCTATGAAGCCTTGCCAGCAGGATTAATTGAAAAGCCTGAGAATCTTGATTTAATCAACTGGATTATTAACCAAGATTTTGTTGGCCAAGCGTCCTCTAGCGGCGAGGTTTTTACTGTCGCAGATGTTCAGCAAGCTATTTGGCAGCTCGCTGATAACGATGCTGGTGTCACAGAGGGCGATCCTTTCCTAGATGCGCTATTCGACGGCTTTGACAACGCCAGAATTGCCGAGATCGTTACGGCGGCTCAATCGAATGGTGAAGGATTCGTTCCTGGATTTGGTCAAAAAGTTGCTGTCATTCTAGTCCCCGATGGTAATGATGGTGCTGCTGATGGCCAGCCAGACGGGCAGGTTATTTTTGCGGCTGTTGATGTCAATAAAATTATTGAGCCTGCAAGCTTGGGCAACAAGGTATTCCTCGACGCTGACCGCGACGGCATCCAGGATGCAGGTGAAGTGGGTGTTGAAGGCGTCACCGTGACCCTAACCGGCGGCGGCGCTGACGGCGTCATCGGCACAGGCGACGACACTACCGCGCAGGTGACCACCGACGCCAACGGCATGTACCGCTTCGACGACCTCAACCCCGGCGAGGAGTACAAGGTCACCTTCTCTGACCTGCCCAATGGATTCGAGTTCACCCAAGCCAACGCAGGCGCCGACGACGCCCTCGACTCTGACGCTGACCCCGCCAACGGCATGACCCAAGTGGTCACCCTCGCCCCAGGCGAATTCAACGACACCCTCGATGCAGGTATCGTCGAGCCAGCAAATCCCAACATTGACATCAAAAAGTTTGTCAACGGCTTCGATGCCAACACCGCCGCCGAAGCTGTCAAAATTGCGGCAGGCGATGAAGTTACCTTCACCTACGCGGTCAAGAACACGGGAGACGTCGCATTTGCAGCCTCTGAAGTTGTCATCACTGACGACAACGGCACACCGGGTTACACCAGCGACGACTTCAATCCTCTTTTCGTTGACGCGAGCGATCTCAACAGCAACGGCAAGCTGGACGTGGGTGAAACCTGGCTTTACACCGCTAGCCAAACGGCTCAGAACCTGGCGACTACCACAAGTTCTGAAGACCTACGTTTCTATCTGACAGGGCATAGCTACACCGATGGCCATGACGGCAACAGCCGCACCTTCACAGCAGGAGACGTTTCTGCTGAGGTGAGCGCCTTCAGCAGCGACAAGCACGGGAACCACTTTGAGAAGGCCTACGTCGGCGCTTACAGCGGTGGCTTGGGCGTCACGAACCGCTATGAAGATGGCTCTCTGCACCGGGTTGATAATGGCTACAGCCTAGATTACTTGGTGTTCGAGTTCGACCAGGATGTCACAGTCGATAAGGCCTTCCTTGACTACGTCGGCCACGATAGCGACATCTCGGTGTGGATTGGCGATCGCGACGGGGCTGACCTCTCTCACCTAGACAGCTCTATTCTCAACAGCTTTGTCAAAGAGGACAACTTCACCCACAGCAGCTCCTCTCGCTGGGCTGACTTCAACAACGGTGGCCTAGAAGGAGACACGCTGGTCATCTCCGCTTACACAGGCGGCAGTAACGACGCCTTCAAATTGAAGAAGCTAGACGTTTCTGTGGCCGGCGAGACGGTAATCGGCAACTATGAGAACGTTGCCACGGTCCTAGCAGGCGATGTCAGCGACAGCGACACGGGCAACTACACCAACCCCGAGTCCGCCGAATCCACCCATATTCTGGTGGAAGCGGAGGACATGCACCGATATGGATACAGTGTGGAGCACCTTGGTGATATCGCCTCTGGCGGTGAAGCCATCGCGCTTCACGACCATTGGGGAAAGGCCAAGTTCGACTTTGCTGGACCGAGCGGTGAGTACGATATCATTGTGGGCTACTACGATGAGAACGACGGCCATGCCCGCGGCAAGCTTCTCGTGGGCGGCGACGCCGTTGACCACTGGACCTTTGACGAGCACACAGACTCCAGGTTTGCCTCCAGCAGTAACCTGAGAGAGCGCACGATTGAGAATGTCTCAATTGATGCTGGTGAGCAAATCAAGTTCCTAGGCGTCAAAGATGGCTACGAGTACGCTCGTATCGACTATATCAAGGTGGTTAGCGCTGACAGTACAGGGGCTAGCTCGGCCACGCCTGCGCTGGAAGATACTGATCTGTTTGCCTACGCCAACAGCCACGCACCGGGCCTCGTGAGTTCCGGCGCGCTGTCCGACGCCCTCATCTAGGGCAGCTATCCTAATGCGTTAAGACAGCTTCACCAGGGCTGCGGGGTTATCCTCGCAGCCCTGGCTGCCTTATCGCTAATAACTTCAACGGTTTTATAGATTCCGCTTCCAAACAGCTTCTACTTCAGCAAAGGGGGACCGGCGTAAAAGTGCTGGGACGCTATTGAACAAAAAAGGCGATCGCTCCTGTGGTCATCGCAATTACTGGAGTGTTGCTGGGTCTTCCCTCTCGACAAGGGTTACGCTGGATTTCGGCTACGTCAAGCGCTAAAACCGCAGCTTCGCCGCCATCGCGTCTAGCTCCGATCGCGTTGGCTCCTCCCGATCCCTCTCGCGAAACATTACCTCCCCATCCTCCACGTAGGCCAGATGCTTATGCATAATGTCCAGCGGGTGATACTGGGGCAGCACGTGCAGGTGAGCGTGGGGCACCCCAAACCCATGCACCACCATTCCCACCCGCAGCGGCTGATACACTTCCCGAATCTTGCGGCCCACCCGCTGACCGATGACCATAATGTCCGCCGATAGATCGTCAGGGATGTCTGTGAAGTGGTCGATATGGGCTCTCGGAATCACCAAGCAGGCCCCGTCGTAAACGGGCTGCAGCGGAATGATCGCCATGATTGCGTCATCCTCGTAGACTACGCTAGCCGGCGCTTGGCCAGCCGCGATCGCACAAAACGGACAGTCTTTCATGGAGTTCTATGACGCAAGCAGTACGCCTACATTTAACCCTGTCCTTATCAGAAATGGGGACTAGACCACGTGATTCTAGGTAGGGCGATCGCGATTTCTTATCGTCTCGTTGACGCCGCCGATTCGCTTTCGTCCTCAGTACTCGATTGGCGATCGCTCGAGGGCGAGCTAGACTCGTCCTCTGGCTCAGACTGACGCTCCTCTAGCAGCGAGCTAGACTGGATCCGCTCCCGCAGAAGCTGAAGCTGCCGCTGATTCGCCTGCACTGCGTCCGTCAGCGTCTCCAGCTCTGCCGGAACCTCTTCCCGCAGCGTCTGCAGCTGCCGCTTCTGGGCCTGGAGCCGCTCTTCCATCGCCTCTAGCTGCTCTTGAACTTCGGTGGCGCTTGTGGCCGCCTGCTCCAGGTCGCGCTGGGCAATTTGCTCCTGCACCAGCAGACGGTAGGCCAACCACCCCGCCACGCCTAAACCCACCAGCGTAGCTACCACCAGGCCCAAAAGTAGGGTCTGAATCAGGCCGCGGGTCTGGGCCAGCTTGGTCTGCAGCTCATCCACCGTGAGCTTAAGATTTGCCTGGCGCTCCTGCAGGCTCTCCAAAGTGGGCTGGGGGTTAGGGCGGCTAGGGTTGGGGTTAGAGGTAGCCATAGTGTAGGAAATCTGATGCTCAACGCTATAACGACATGGGGGAATCGACGTAGACTGTCGGTTCCGGGACGGTAAACCTGAGGTCGTAGGCCTCTAGCTGCTGGGCGATCGCCGAGTTGGCCAGCTCCAGCAGCCGCTTGCGTAGCTCTAAGGAATTTTTGCTGGGGTTGGTGATGAAAAAGAAGATGCGGGCGCGGGTCACCGCCGCTTCCGTCACGTATTGCACCCGGGTATTGGGTTTGTCGAACCCCCAGAAAATCTGACTTTCCCGCTCTACAATCCGGGTGACTAGGGCCTGCTCTTCCAGTGCCAGCCGCCGGGTAAAGGCCAGGCACAGCATTGCCATGGTCTTCTTGCCCCGGCTGACGTTCTCAATATTTTTGCTGGCCATGGTGGAGTTGGGCACAATCATCATTGTGTTTTGCGCAATCAGGCGAATCTTAGTGGAGCGCAGCCCCACCGCTTCTACCCGGCCATAGACATCCTCACCGTAAGGGTTGAAGTTGACGCGGATGTGCTCCCCAGACACATAGGGGCGATCGAGGTAGAGCTCTAGGGTGCCAAATAGACGGCTCAGGGTCTGCTGGGCTGCAAAGGCCACCGCCGCGCCACTGATGCCAAGGCCAGCCCCCAGCGCCACTAAGTTTACCCGCAGGCCAATGGCAAATAGAACAATGGCCAGCACAATGATGGCGACGTAAATCAAGGTCTCGAAAATTAGCACCACCTCGCTCACTTCTCCAAACCAGCGGCGCACTAGGCTAATGACCGAGCGGTGGATTACCTGCCGCGCCACGCGGGAGGCCAGCCAGCCCAGGGTAATGGACAGGGCGGAGTAGACGAAAAATCCTAGGAAGCTGTAGACGTCTTCGTACTTCACCAGCAGCGTTAGCGCGATCGCCACAAAGGACAGGGCACAGGCCAGGACAATCGAGTCGCGAAAGGGGCGAATGAACCGGCTGTAGGCCTGGCTATCGGTGATGCCCCAGCGCGCCAGCACAATCAGCCCGTAGCGCATCAGCCGGACAAGCCGCTGGCCCACAAAGGGGGAGGCAATCACCGCTACGGTAAACAGGCCAAGCCGGATCAGCAGCTCGATGACGTATTGCCGAATTTCAGGGTCGATTTCCACTAACAGCCGCCTAAACCGCTCAAAGATTAAATCGTCATCGGCTGGCTGACATCAACAACGCTTTCGTTCATGTCAAACTCTACGCCGTAGTCCCGCAGCCGCCTCACCATATTCTCACGGGCCATCTCCAACAGTCCCTGCCGCAGCTCCATGGATTTTCCCGTCGCCCCCAAGATAAAGAAGGTGACCTGGGCTTCGGTGCTGGCTTGCTCCGTGCTGGACACTAGGTCCTGGTAGGTGACCTGGGTCAGGCGGTGGTCGATGCCGGCGATGTCGCTGGTGCTGCTAAAAATGAGCTGCTCCACCAGCGCCTTTTCCTCTGGGCTCATGGCGCGAAAGAAGGTGAGGGTAACAATGGAAATCACCCGCCGTGCCCCGGACATATTTTCGATGTTCATCTGCGCCAGATTGCTGTTGGGAATCACCACCAGGGTATTTTTCCCTGAAAGCCGGACTTTGGTGGAACGCCACCCCATGGATTCTACCCGGCCAATGGTGCGGTCCGGCAGGCGAATATAGTCGTCGATTGTATAGGGGCGATCGATGAACAGAACGACACTCCACAGAATCTGCTCGATCACCTTTTGGGAGGCAAAGGCGATCGCAAACCCGCCAATGCCAAGACTCGCCGCAAGGCCGATCAGGTTAATGCGGTGGGCCTGGGCAAAGCAGAAGACAATCACCAGGACGATGGCGGCGTCGGCGAGAAATTTTCCTAGGCTGAGCAGCTCGGTATTAATCTTGCGCTCGTCCTGAGTGGCTATCTTCATTAGATAGGTGTCAAACAGCTGGGACGACAGCCGAAAGCTCAGCGCCACCACCCCCACCACTAGCAGCAGGCTCAGCGGCAGCTCAACCAACCCCAGCCAGGAGTAGGGCATCGACAGCAGAATGAGGTCAACCAAGATTAGCCCGGTAATCCAAAGGATGTCTGCGCCGCTGGGCTGCAGCACGTCTCGGTACAGCGCTTGGGCATTGGGGGAGCGGGCCCAAGTTGCGATCGCGTCGAACAGCTTCGAGTAGGTGGATAGGGGAGAAGCCATGGGCGCAGCCGAAGGAATGAGCCAGAGGTAAGCCGCCTACATTTTAAGCGATCGGACCTTGGGCGATTGACGCAATTGCCCAACGCCGAAATGCACTTACGGCTTACGGGCCGCTCGCTTCTCCCCTAGCGCTTCCAAAATTTGCTCTAGCTCGGCCCAAGACACGTCGCGGAGTAAAACCTGGTGTTCTGGAGGCACAACCCAACGCTTCAGGTCTAATAGCACGGCTTCTCCTCAGGCCTCAAGGGCGATCGCATTGCTATTATCTTAGCGGCGCTGCTGATCTGGGGACGTATAGCCATCGCCACAAGTCTTTGTGCGTGATGGCTCGCCGCTTCGCTCCAGGGCTGTTCGGTTCAGCACCAAAAATATCCTAAGCGAAGCGGCCAACGCTATATTTTGTAGGGACACAGCAGTGCCGTGTCCCTACCGCTTAACCGAATCAAGAGCCTACTGGCAGTAGGTCCGCTCCGCTAGCGTCGTATCTAGCACGAACGGGTTCTCATTCCCCTGCACCTGGGCGATCGCACCGCTGCGGGCCACCTCGGTAGCATCAGGCGGGTCGAGCTTGTCCCATTCGCAGAGGGTTGACTGCTGCTGCTTAAAGAAGCGATCGTCCGCCTGCGACTCGTAGATCGTGTAGAAGTAGAACATGGCGCGGGCCACGTTGCCTTTTACCTCCTCGCGGGGCTCGAACACCCCGGTGCGGAACTCGCTGTACTCGTCGATTCCACTCGAGGGGATGCTGCGCTGCTGGTCGTCATCCCGGAACCACCGCGTCGTGCTGGCGTCGGGGATGTCGGCAAACGGGTTGTTGCCGCGAGTCGAGTTGACGTTGACGCGGGTGGGGAACAGATGGTGCAGGTCGCTCTTGGCAGGTCCCTGAGCCCCACGGCTTTGGGGCCACACGTGCTCAGCGTTGATGCCCTTGCTGAAGGCTTCGCTGCGGGGCTTGGCCGAGCGCGGGTTCAGCCGAATCTCGTAGCCGGTGTAGGCCCCTGCCAGCACGCCGTCCTTATTGTCGATGCTGCCATACAGCAGGTCGCGGGCGCGGGCGTACCCCAGGGTTTTCTTGGGGGTGAACAGCCTCGCCAGCTCGTCCAGCAGGGACTGACCTCGGGGCGATCGCTCGTTGCGGCCCAGGGACGATTCAGCGGGTTCAGAACTGGTGTTGGCGTTCTGCAGAATCGGTGGCGGGGGCGCCGGAGAGACGATGGTGGGGCCTGCCGAGGGGTCAGTCACGGGCTGGGTCGTCGGTTCAGGCAGAGACTCAGCCGGTGATGCAGGGGTACGGGGTGCTGCTCCCACCACCTGGGGCAGGGTGTAGCGCGACACTAGCGGGTCGTGGTCGCTGAGGCCGTTGGGCAGACCCACGCTGACGTGGACAATGTCAATCTCGGCGTTGCCTTCAAATAGCAGATGCTGGCTCGCCAAGATGTGATCTAGGGCCTGCAGGTTGCCCTCAAACAGCGCCGTGTAGCGATCGTTCACGGGCAAAAACGAATCTAGGTTCTGCAGGACGTTCCCTTCTAGAACCTGCACCGGAGAAGAGAAGGCGTAGTCGTTCAGGTCCCCGAGCACAACGATGTTGGCGCGGGCGTCGGCGTCCAGCAGGGTCTCCACGAACTCGTGCACCGCCTTGGCCTGGTTGAGCCGCTGGGTCTCGGTGACGCGCTCGGGGGGCTGCTTTTTGCCGAACAGCGGTCCGTCGCCTCGCTTCGACTTAAAGTGGTTTGCCACCACAAAGATAGGCTGACCGTTAAACTCAAACTCTGCCACGGCGGACTTACGGGCGTTTTCAAACCCCCGCTTGCCTACGCCAATGCGACTGGGGTTTTGGGCCAGGTGTACGCCGGAGCCGCTTCGGGTCACCGAGGCATTGTCTGTGGCGCTGCCCTTGGGGGCGTCCGCCAGGCTGACGCGATCGCCGTACAGGAAGCCCACCCGGATGTTACCGCCGGGCTGACCGCCGTCTTTGTCGTCCTGGGGCGGCACGTCTATGAAGCGATACTTGGGACCACCCGCCGTTTCAATGGCGCTGATTAAGCGAGCGTAGGTCTCATCTGCCGCCGTGACGCTGCTGTCAGTGGGGCCGTCGTTGTCCTGCACCTCCACTAGGGCCAAGATATCAGGAGACTTGAGGTGCTCTACCACAATGCTAGCCAATGGCCCAAACCGCTGGTTGTCGCCAGGGTCTAGGTTCTCGACGTTAAACGTCGCCACGGTGAGCTGGTCAGCGGTGGCGGTGAGGCCGGTGCGCTCCGGCAGGGTTTCGCTGGCCACGTCCTCAGGCAGGGGCTGAGTGGTGCGCAGGCGGTAGCTGCTAAAGCCATAGTCCATCACCCCCACGATGGGTCCGGTGAAGCGATCGCCCACGTGGACCCGGGGAGTGCGCCCCACCTGGTTGTCGATCAAGATGCGCTCGGGGTTGAAGTCGTTGGCCTGAATCACCAGGCCGCCGTTCTTTGCCACCACCGAAGCGTTGGCGCCCCGGTCCCCCACCACGAAAATCTGGCCGAAGCGATCGCGCTCGCTGACGGCGACGGCGTCGTTTACCTGGACCCTCATGGCCTCTAGGCTCTCGTAGAAGTCCATGCCCTCTACGTCAGGGTCAAAGCTGGAAAAGTTGTCGTCTTCGATGACTTGGTTGGGGGGAATGCGGCCTCCCTCGCCAATCACCGTTGCAGCGGGCAGCGGGTTGCCGGTGGAGACTACGAGGAGGCTATCGGCGGCGGTGGCGTCAATCTGCGTGGTGGATAGATTATTGGAATTCTGACCGCCGGGGGTAAATTCAATCACCCTGCCGCTCACCAGCAGCAGATCCCCTTCATTGATTAGGGTCTCGCCAGCAGCAGGGACGGTTTTAGTAAAAACAAAAATACCTTCTGAGGTGGCCTCGTCGTCGTCGGGAACGGGGTCTTGAAGGTAGAAGCCTTTATCTTTGACGCTGGTGACAATGCCGCGAACCTCACTCACGGTTTCACCGGCCAGTGGGGAAGTATGGGCGGCTCCTTGGATGTCGTGAATTCGCACTACGGTCTGGGCAGCGGCGGGCGCAGGGAGCGCAACCGCGAGGGCGAATAGGGCGATCGCCATTAAGTTGACCCATGTCAATTTAGCCCATGTTAAGGTGAGCAGCCTGGTGGTAATCATTATTAGTTCAATTTAGGACGGCAAGGCGTATCGCTGCGATCGCAGCCGCTGTCTGCATCAGAACGGTGACTACAGCAGCAGGGCTCGATTTTCGAGTCTAATCCTAACCCTAGATGACCTGAAGTCAGGGAATCTTTATAAAAGGAAAACTCCGGCGAGCCCTAGCTCCCTGCGGCTGCAGTGTCACTGCCGCGCTCGAGCAGGGGATTATCGCAGCAATTGCTGCTGCACTAGGTAGCTCAACACCTGCCCGTGCGCCAGGGTAATGTAGAGGCCCTGCTTAGCTATAGCGGATGTAGGATTTCTCTGTTTTGAGGCTGTAATTGCTTTGTGCGAAGCACATGTTCTGTCTGATCACCTGGGATGGGTTGCTTTAAGCGCTCGGTCTCTGAGCATAGTAGACGTTTGCTCCCACCCTTGAGTATTAACCTTGGGCATAGAACGGAGTAGTAGACTGTACAGCTTTATCTGCCTTAAAGGTCTAAGCTGGAAAACTCCAGTTCTCGAGATGGACGCGGTTTATATCGCGTTGGTAAGGTCGAAAAACTCGCCGCAGTTTGGTTCAGCAGCTTTATGGTAAGTAGAGCGCCGTAAGTAAACGTAGCTGTCAGAGGGGGGCGCCCCCTCTTTCGTTTAATTGTGGCTACGCACTTAATTGGGTCTAAATCAGTAGTTCTTAATCGCCCGGGCAATTTCGCGATCGCTCTGCCTGCGCTTCAGGGTCTCCCGCTTATCGTGCAGCTTCTTGCCTCGCGCCAAGGCAATGGTGACCTTAATCCAGCCCCGCTGCAGATACAGCTTCAGGGGAACTAAGGTTAGGCCCTGCTGCTCTGTTTTACCAATCAGCTTACGGATTTCCTGCTTATGCAGCAGCAGCTTGCGGGGGCGGCGGGGTTCGTGGTTGAAGTATTGGCTGGCAGTCTTGCTGGGGGAGACGTGCACGTTGTGCAGCCAAGCTTCTTCGTCGCGAATGTCAGCATAGCCGTCTCGCAAGTTGGCCCGCCCTTCCCGAACGGACTTGACCTCGGTGCCCAGCAGCTCTAGTCCCGCCTCAAAGGTTTCTAGAATTTCGTATTGATAGCGGGCCTGCCGGTTGTCGGCTACGACTTTTTGTCCTTCTGCCATGGGTCGCCTCCCTATTGCATCACCTATTCCACCACAATGCACCACTCGTGCAGCTCGTAATCCACACAGTTGGCCTGAATGAGTGGATCTTGGCCCACGATCGCCTCCGCCTCATCCATGGACGCGGCCCTAAACAATAGCATGCCGCCGCCGTAGCCGGCCCAGTATCCCGTCTTTGCCTCATGCCCATTGGCAATTAAGTCAGCCACGTACTGCTTGTGGGCAGGCACGAACTTGTCAAAGGTGACCTTCTCGACAATTCCTTTCTCTATTTTGACAAACCAGGGCATGTCTCATCCTCAAATCATAGTAAGGCGTTTTGTCAGTGCCGCGTGATGTCCCTTCAGCGATCGCGCCCGAGCTTTTAGCGCCAATACTACATCGAGCGACAGGGCAATCCTATATCTATAGGTATCTATAGGCTAAGTCAATAAATTGTCTGGCTGGGCAGCGTCACGAAGATGCGCTTCGATGCGGCTGAGCAAATCCACGATGGCAATCAGCCCCTGAAAGACTATGTAGTTGATGGCGCACGAAGTTCCTGCAAATATAGCAATTAAAATTAGCGCTCTTCCAGAGAAGAGGAGCGGAAGCGACAACGAAAGCAGCGCTGCCTGGGCAGTTGCGATGATAAGAGCAACGACATATCCTATCCAATGAAGGACTTTGAGCACCGCTAGGAATCTGGAGTACATTCTTATCTGCTGGTTGATGGGTAGAGCATGGGGGAATCTCTTGGGTGGCGTCTTCTCGAACAGGCCCTAGCTGGCCCGCTGCCAAAGCCGAACGATTTCAGTCAGGATCTGTTGGGACGGCGTTTCTGTGGCAGGGGGCGGGTCCACCGCTGCACCGGGAATCGACGCTGCCCAGGGGCTACCCGGCACGTTAACGAGATCTAAATTAGCGGCTGCAGGGCGAAAGCCAAACTGAACAAAGGTCTCCTGCTGCTGGGACGCTTTGAGAAAGTCTAAGAATTCATTCGCTGCTTCGGCCTCTGCCCGTCCCACGTCTCGCGTGGCGATCGCCGCTGTGGAAACCGTCTCAATGGAGGGGTTGAGGTAGTAAATTTGGTAGGGCTTGTTTTGGGTCGCGGCAGATTGCTCCCAGCGGTTGAGGGCGATGCTCTCGTAGACGAGGGCGACATCGGCGTCGTTGGGGCCGCGGGCGATGAACTCCTGCAGCAGCGTGTCGGTGGAGCGGGGGGGCTGGTAGACCGATCGCTTTACCAGGGAAAACAAATCCTGAATCTGGGGCTGACCCAGGGTGCTAGGAGATAAGTTGCCCCCTGACTCCGACTTGGCCCACAGCCCCAGGGCCAGCTGCCCGCTGTTGGACCGCCCCGGGTCGGTAATCACCAAGTCGAAGCTGCCCCAGTCGTTCTGACCACCGATAGCGGGCCACACGCTGGCATTCAGCGCCGCCTCCACCCGGCCCCAGTCAAACTCGCCTTTGGGAAACAGCACCTGGCCGCGATCGCTCCAGGCCACGCCCACCAGCAGGGTTTTGGCGATGGGCTCTGGCGCCCCATAGAAGGGGCTATCCGCCCCCTGCCAGCGATCGCTTACCTCCTGCAGCAGCTCGCCGTTGGCGGGAATGAGGATGGTGGGATTGGCGTCGAAGTCGTCGTCGATGTAGCGGTTGATGATATCCCGCGACCCAACAAACTCTAGGTCAATCTGGATATTGGGATTCGCCTGCTCGAAGCGAGCTTCCAGCGCCTGCAGCGGTTCCTGCAGCTCGGTGCCGCTAACCACCACCAGCCGCTGCTGGGCGCCGGGGATCGGGATATAGGCAAGGCCGAGGGCGGCGGCGATGATGCCGAAGGAGGACAGGAGACGAGGATTAGCCATAGGTCAGAATCATACGATATGGAATAGGGTCTGTAGGGGCACAGGGCCTGTGCCCTTTACAGCAAATCATTCGGAGATATCGTCAATAGGCCATCAACCACGCCCATCCGCCATCAGCAAATCCAGATTTTCCTGCACACTGGCAAACTCAGCGCTCAGCGCCTTCACCTCACTCGTCTGGCGCGTATCCGTCAGGTCCGCCGTCCGCAGCTCATTTTGCAGCTTCTGCAGCACCCCCGCAGCCTCCAGCGTCAAAGCCCTGAGGCTCACCACCTGTGCCTGCCGCGCGTCCTGGCCTTCCCGGGCCAGCCGGATATTTCGCTCCAGGGTATTCACCAGCTTAGTCCACTGCTCACGGGCCACCCCGCTGCTTGCCTTGGCCTGCTGCTCCGCCTCCCGCCGCTGGCGCTCCAAATCCTCCACCGACAGCAGCGATCGCCCCCCTCGCATCCGCCGCGCCAGGTTGTCAATTTTCTGGGGCAGCTCCTCCGCGCGATCGCTAGCGTACTGCACGGCGCTCAGCAGCTCAAGCTGGTCGGCCTGGGTCAGCAGCCGCGTGGCTTCCTCCCGCAGGGCATGGGATTTCTCGGCTACCGTCACCGCCTGCTGCCGCACCGCCTGCAGGTTACTCTCCAGCTGCGGGTCGTCCAGCCCTAGGGATTCTGGCTCCTGACCTTTGCGCAGCGCTGCCCCGGCAGTGGCCACGGCAACGGCTGCCGGCACCACCACGACGCTGGGCTGACGAAACACGCGAACGCCCAGCACCAGCACCACGGCGCCTACCAGCACTGGAATCGGGTAGTAAAGGGGATTGGCCAGCTTCATGACTAAAACTCCAGCTGCAGGTCCGCCATCAGCTCAGAAATGGTGGAGGGGTCGCCCTGGGAGTAGTAGCCGCCGTTGAGCTGGGCGATCGCCTCCAAAGCTTGGGGGTTAAAGTCTCCCTCTCTACCGTAGCCAATGGTGAAGAAGGCAATGCGCTGGTCGCTGCTGAAGCCACTCTCCCGCAGCTCCGCTTCCAGAATATCTAGGGAAATTTGGGAATCTGAGTCGACGCCGTCCGTCAAAATCAACACGGCGTTGATGGCGTCCGGGCGCAGGTTCTCCTGCAGCCAGTTGCGGGCGTACAGCGCCACGTCATACAGCCGCGTCCCCCCATCGGCATTCAGGCTGCTGATGAACCCCAGCCCAGTAGCGCGTCCGGCCTCGGTCCCCTCCACCACGACAGGCTCGCGAATCTGGTCGTCAAAGTCGATTAGGGCGATGCGATCGCGGGGGCCAAGGTTGTTGATGTAGGTCTGCAGGGTGCTCTGCACCGAAGGCAGCTTGCTGCCCTCCATGGAGCCCGAGGAATCCACCACCACCGCCACCATGGAGGGCTTTTTGGCCGTGTCTTCCCAGGCCGTCAGCATGGCCTCGACGACTTCTGGCTCAGGCGGGCGGTAAGAGTCGTAGCTGGCGTTGGGGTTAACCCCAAATTCGGGGCTAAAGGACGAGCCTAGGGATACTCCAGGCACTCCAGGCCGCAGGCCCAGCCGGGTAGCAATCTCCTGGGCTTGGGGCGATCGCAAATACTCAATAATTTGCTCTGCTGCCGCCTGCTCCTGGTCGCTGACCCAGGGCGCATCGGGCAAAATTGCCCGCATGTTAGAGGTAAAGGTGGCGGGGGGATACACTGCCTCGTAGCGCTGCTGCCCTGGGGACAAGGACTGATTGGCGGCGATCACCGACGACTCGTATACCGAGCCGATGGAAGCCCAAAAGGGGCCATTCTCCACCATGGCCCTGGCTAGGGAGCTGGTGGAGGTGCCGTAGCGGGTAATCTTGTTTTGAATTTTTTGCACCTGGGGAATGGCGCTCTGCACGTCGCTTTCCGTCAGCGCCTCGGGGCGTTTATCGGACACCGACGCGAACTGGGTCACCAGAGTCTGCAGGCCCGAGTTAGACCGGGTGGGGGCGGTGTGGACGTAGTGAATCTCTAAAGGCTGGCTGGCGGGGTCGATGTCCTGGTGGGTTTCGGCGGTGGTCAGCACTTGAAACAGGTTGTCCACCTGCTGCAGCCCAGGCGCCAGCGGCTCTTGGGTCATGAACACCATGGGGCTGTTAGCCAACAGCGGCGCGTCGGTGATTTCAGGGATGTAGTTTTGGCCGGGGAAAAGCTGGTCGATGCGGTACTTAAGCTGGCTGTGGTAGATTTCGCCATCCACCGACAGCAGGGTAGGGAAGTCGGAAGAGTTGGGATCGACGCTGCCGGACTGTAGCCCTTGAGCCAGGTCAGTGACGGTCGCCACCACATCGCCGCTGCCCTCAGCCTGGCAGGTGGCGTAAAACCGGCTGCCGTCCTCTAGCGCGGGGTTGGTGGCGTTGAAATCTGCGATCGCCTCTTCGCAAAAGTCACCCAGGGCACTGCCAAAGAGGAGCTTGACCTGAAAGCCACTCTGCCCCCCACCCCGGAGGCCCGACGGGGCATTGCCACCACAGGCGCTCAGCAGGAGAGCGACGGCAATGGCTGAGCGGGATATCCAGGACATTGTGCGCATTGCTTTGCGTTGATTCGACATCTATTCACTCACCTCAATTCTTCAAGATCCGACCCCGAGATTCCCAAAACTGGTAAAACACTTAATAATTTAGCCCCAGCCATGGCAATCCTGCGTGACTTATGAGAGGGACGGACGCAGCCCGCCCCTCCTTTCACTTCACAGTTCACAAGCGATTTAGTATCGCTATAGATGAGGCGACTGTGGCATCTTAACGATCAGTGAATTGGGGCCAGGCCTAATGCTCGCTGCAGCGATCGCCGCATGACCTCAATTGGGGCAGGCTGCTGCAGCCACAGCTCTAGGGCCACGGCCCCTTGCTGCACCAGCATTTCTAAGCCATCGATGGCGATCGCCCCTTGGGACTTGGCCTGCTGAAGGAACTGGGTGGGGCTGGGGTTATAGATTAGGTCGTAGGCGACGCAGCCCGCAGGGATAGCCTGCCAGGACTCATCGAGGGGAGAGGCGTCGGTGCGGGGGTGCATGCCGATGGGTGTAGCGTTAACCACTAAATCGCTAGTGGGCAGAAGCTGGGGAACCTCGGCCCAGGAATGGACCGACAGGGTCGCGGGGGGCACTAACTGCCAACTGCGCTGAAAGACATCTAATGCTTTAGGGCGGCGTCCCACAACGCGAATGCGCTTGCACCCCAGCTGCACACAGCCCGCCACCACGGCACGGGCGGCGCCGCCATGTCCTAAAATCAGAGCCTCTTCCCACTCCCGGGTTAGGTCTTTGAGGGGGGCGACGAATCCAGCTACGTCAGTGTTGGTGCCGCTCCAGCCGGCCTCGGTGCGCCATGCCGTGTTCACCGCCCCCACTGAAATTGCCAGGTCGCTGACCTTATCGAGCAGCGGCATGATGGCCTGCTTGTGGGGAATGGTGACGTTGAAGCCAGCCAGACCAATCGCCTCGAAGCCCTGCAGCGCTTGAGAAAGTTTGTCTCCCGAAATGGGAAAAGGTAGGTAGATAAAATCAGCCCCCAGGTGGGCGATTGCCGCGTTGTGCATGACGGGGGAAAGGGAATGGGCAATGGGGTCCCCAATCACCCCCAATAGCTTGGTGGTTCCAGTAATCATGGAGCCAGTTTATCTTGTGTTGGTGTAGGCGATCGCGAGCCCTCATAATTTAGAGCATGCGCAATAATACCCCAATAAAAACGCCCCAGCGGTGACACAGTGTCACCCTGGGGCATTTGGGGCTCTCAGTGGTTTGAATTTAACCGCGACGCAAACGCGGAATAATCATCGGAACGCGGCGACGGTAGTCTGCATAGGATTCACCGAAGGTGTCGACTAAATCCCGCTCCTCAAACTGCACCGCCACGAGGATGTAGGCCGTAGTCACTAGTGCGAACACCAAATGTGCGACTGTCATGATTGGCGTTGCCCAGAAGGCCAGCATGAACCCAACATACAGCGGATGACGAACATACTGATAAGGGCCAGGGGTCGCAAACTGAAGCGTCGTGTATTCCTGACCTCGCAAGTAAAGCCACACCTGCCGTAGGCCAAACAAATCGAAGTGATTGATGATAAAAGAGCTGCCTAGCACAGTCAGCCAGCCCGTCGCAGAAATCCCATAGAGAATGGCAGCGCCGACAGGATTGTCAATGTGCCAAATGGTGCCGCCCATAGGCTGCCAGAGGTAGAACAGCGTAATTAGGCAGAGACTAGACATCAAAACATAGGTGCTCCGCTCGACGGCTTTGGGAACGAACTGGGTCCACCACCGCTTGAAGCCCTTGCGAGCCATAATACTGTGCTGCAAACCGAATAACCCCAGCAGACCAATGTTGATTAGTAAGGCATAGCCAAGGCTAAGGGCCGGGGCAGAGTCAATGGAGCGGGGGACTAAAGCGTTGCTGACAAAGCCAGCGGCATAGAGAAAGGTGATAAAGAAAATGCCGTAGCAGACCAAGCCATAGAAAAAAGCGGCCCAGCGGCCAATGCGATTGATTTGAGCAGAGGAAGAAGGCGAAAGAACCATGATTTGACTCCAAGTTGGGATGAGGATTGTTAGATGACTCGTTTTTTAAGTAGAGCACCGTAAGTAAACGTAGCTGTCAGGAGGGAGCGCCCCCCGGCGGGGGGCGCTCCCCATTTCATTTGATTGTGGCTACGCACTTAGTGCTAATGAATTTAAGATGTGAATTCTCAGCATTGGACAAGCCCAAAGTTAGGCGTAGGACATGGCAGCGCCATGTCCTAACTAACAGCACATCGCAATTACTTATTGCCTAGACCTTCTTTGAATTCATCCTCAAACGCGCCTGATAGGTTATTGTCTAGGCCTTCGTAAAACTCCTCAGCATGACGACCCGATAGCTTGTTGCCCAAACCCTGCTCGAATTCTTCAGCATGGCGACCAGAGAGGCTATTGTTTGTGCCTTGCTTAAGATCCTCAGCATGGCGACCGGAAAGTCCAGACAGTTTGTTACCCAGACCCTGCTCGAATTCTTCAGCGTGGCGGCCAGAGAGGGCAGCAGATGGGAAGGTCAGGGTTGAAATTGCAATGACAGATACAGCAGCGGTAAGAATGCGTTTCATGGAAGGGGGCTCCTTGGTGAATGAATAGTGTAAGGGGGTTAAACGCGGGAGCAGCAGTGCGCTGTTCCCTTGATGACCTAAGTATTGCAAGCGTGCTCAGCAGAAAAAATACTGAATAGATGAGGTTTATTCAGGAGTACTCTCCAGCTTTGTTCAGGTTCTAGTCTCGCGATCGCCAATTGAAATAGGGCTGACTGCCCTTACATTCGCGTCCTTAGGTGAATTTCGAAAAAATTCGGATTCTTTAAAACCGATTGGGATTGACCGCTGTATCTACTACAGAACTTCGTTCATTCACCTGTTTTTCGGAGAATCACCATGAACCCTTTACTTGTTAACTTGATCAACCTGATTGTCGGCGACCTGTTTGCAAATGCGGTGGGAATTCAAAACCTTGGCAATATCTTTATTGGCGGCTTTGGAGCTGATCAGCTGCAAGGCGGAGACAATGACGACTTATTTTTTGCTGGTCCTGGACGCGACACCGTTGCAGCTGGCGCTGGTAATGACCTTATTTTTGCTGGATCGGGCAACGACACCGTTATTGGTCAAACTGGGGGAGATGTTGCTTTCTTGGGGTCAGGAAATGACCGCTTCATCTGGAACAACGGCGACGGCAGCGACTTCATCGACGGTGGGGCTGGCTTTGACGTCACTCAGGTGAACGGTGCTGATGGCCCTGGCGACGAGTTTGACCTGTCTCAAGTGGATGGGCAGGCT
>JBHJHJ010000037.1:0-53866 GCA_050330955.1 Elainellaceae cyanobacterium
GTAAATTGCTTGTAAGGTTTGACTTCAACGATCAAGAAAACAAGAGATTAGTTTTTTCAGCTTGTATCCGGCGCCCATATCATCAGTAATTCATGAGCTTAGAACAAAGTTAGCGCTGAGAAACTAACGTGCTTCACCCACTCATCAAACTGATAAGCAGCAAAACTCAGACCACCCAACTCCATGGGTAGATACAAAATCCAAACTTGCAGAACTTGCTAGGCTCTTAAAAACGCTTTTAGCCGCTAGACAAGTTAGGACTATTTGGCAAGATGCGGGCGGTGGTCTGCATAATTCAAGGCTCTAATTCAGCATTGCGATCGCCATCGATCACAACGCTAAAAATTGACTCAACTCAGGCGAGGCTAATATAAAGCACGCCGCCGAGGCTAACTGCGAAAAGCCTCCAATGCAAAAGTCGATACATCCCAGCGCAAACTTCCCAGCCCCGTCATGTAGGACAAAGCTGTTGGGTATGCCACATCATGCGAATAGTTTTAAACCACTAAGTTTGAGTGCGACAGCGCGCATAAATGCCCAATCTATCGGGACACTCAGGGTGGCTTAAGAAGGCTGGTTCATAACTGTGATAGCAGGGTGAGCAGGTGCTTGCTGCTATCACGGCTTGGCTGAGATTTCTGAATACTTAGGTAACGTTCGTGGGAACGCTCGTTCTCAAAGCCGAAGAGCTTATAGACGAGTTCTAATCTTATAATCCAGTGATTTGCGGAAGATGCGGAACGCTACGTTTCTAACTATACATGCTCAAAAATCTCACTGTCCACACATGACATCGCCAAAACGTAATTTTTTTGTGAAGGCGGAACTTTTTTATTGAAAACTCAAAATAGCTTAAAACATGTCCGGACGATGGGTCCACGGATGCGCCGCCTCAAGCTGAGCCGCGATCGCAATAATTGTTGCCTCATCCGCCGGTCGTCCCACCAGCTGCACCCCCACAGGTAGACTGTTGCCGTCAAAGCTAACGGGCAGCGACACAACGGGTTGCCCAGTTGCGTTAAACAGCGGACAGGGGAAAATCCACTCTAATACCCGACTCAAAACCGCCTCTGGTTCCAGCGCTGCCCATTCTCCAACTCGAATCGTGGGGTGGAGATAGGTGGGCAATAGCACCGCATCGAACGGGCTCAACTGCTGCACCAGCCGTCGCGCAAACCCCTGCATGTTCCACTGCGCTTTTAGAAACGCCGCTGCCGAGTCTTGATGGCTCAAAAACCACTGATTCATCGGGCTGAGGGCTTCAGCCGGTATACCCGCCGCGCCAATGCCAGAGCGAAACACCACGGTAAACGGTTCAATCACATCACAGTAGCCTAGCGTTTCAGCATCAATAGGCTCGACCCTGTGCCCCAGCGCCTCTAAGTGTCCTGCGGTCTGCAGCACAGGCGCCAGACAGTCAGGGTGCGTGGGGCGAATTTGCTTGAATTCTGTCAGCAGGCCAATGCGCTTCGGGGAGAGGTCCCCCCGAGCACCCTGGTGGGCGATCGCCTCAAAGGAAGGATTGGGGGAAGGAAGCCAGTAGGGATCCCCCGGCACGTAACCTTCCACCACGTCAAGAAACGCAGCGGCATCTGCGACGGTCCGGGCCAGCGGCCCACCAGTGGCAATGCTGCCTGGAGTATAGCCGAGAGGAGCCGCCGACACCCTGCCCCGCGCAGGTTTGAGGCCCACTAACCCGCAGCAGTGTGCGGGTCCTCGAATTGACCCGCCGCCGTCAGATCCCTGGGCGATGGGCGAGAGACCCGCCGCCACCGCTGCCGCCGCCCCACCGCTAGACCCGCCGGAAGTGTAGTCGGGGTTCCAGGGGTTGCGGCTGGGGGGAAAGCCCGGAGGCTCGCTGTAGGGCAGCGTCCCCAGCTCAGGCGTGGTCGTTTTACCCAAAATGGTGAATCCAGCTCGCTTTAGATGGGCCACAATAGCGCTGTCAAACGTGGCGACATTGTCCTTTAGAGCCGAGCTACCCAGGGTAAATCGCACCCCTTTAACCGGGGCCAGATCTTTAATCGCAATGGGCACACCCAAAAACGGCGGCAAATCATCGTCCCCAATTTGTCCAGTTGCCGTGTGAGCCTGCTCAAGGGCGGCCTCCGCTGTAACGGTAATGTAGCTATTGAGCTGACCATCGATGCGCTCGATTCGATTTAAATAGTGCTGCGTCAGCTCAAGGGGAGAAATCTGCCGGGTACGAATCAGTTGCGCTTGTTTAAGGGCGGTCAGGGCGGTCCAGTCAGCAGAATTCATGGAGAAGAAATACCCGAAGTGGGAGCGTGCTTAGGACTGTAGCATAACCGACTCGCAACAAGGCTATGGCGATGCTAGGTCATCAGCTAACGCCGCGAGAGCTGATCGCAATCGGCTTGGGTACAGCATAAAGGCGATCGCAATCTATATCGCGATCGCAAAGTATTCTTAGGAAATTCTCAGGCCGCCATGGGAGGAGACTCAGCCTAGTCAAACAAGATATAGGAGTATCGCCTAGAGCAGCCACCCAGATGTGTACCGTAAAACCCCGCGTGCTTCTCGTTGAAGATGAACTTCGCCTCGCTCAGTGCCTTTGCTTAGAACTTCAAGACGCCGGCTATGATGTCACGATGGCTCACAGCGGCATTAAGGGGCTCAATGCGCTGAGGGCGCAGTCATTCGATCTAGTCTTGCTGGACTGGAACTTGCCTCAGGTCTCGGGGCTGGATATCTGCCGGCAGCTGCGCACCAAGCGCGATCGCTCCCCGGTCGTCATGATGTCAGCCTATGACGACCAAGATAGGCAGCAGATGGCCTACCGGGCTGGCGTTGATGAATATTTGATTAAGCCTTTCAGTGTTGACCAGATTACGATACTGATTGGTCGTTTCCTATCGACAGACTGTGGCAATGTAGTTGAGCCAATACAAGCAAATTCATGCAGTGCCTAGCAATCGTTTATCTGTGGCTTAGGACCAGATGGTTTTGGCAATAAGACTGCTCAAAAAGCCTGCATTCGACCAATATTCGACCAACACCGAAGTTTGGTCCTCCGTGCTGTTTTTAAAGTCTTAGGGCCATTGCCGTACACATCAAACGAGCCCATCAGTATTTCAAGCGTAAGCCGTTTTTCCGTAGGATAAACAGGTATCCTGAGGGGCTAAAGATTGGATAAAGCTGGGACAGCTGACCTTCTCGTTTAGGGTGAGACTGCTTATATTCTCTAAGTAGATGAGCAATCAATGCTACCGCTAACGGGCGTAGCACTTGAATCTATTTGGAGGTTAAGTCGTGGTTACCAGCTCCAATTCTCCACACTTTGCGGCTCCGCTACATCCGAATTCTCCCGATAAAGAGACATTTTGCGCTCCACCCCATCCTTCCATTGCTAGCAAGGCAAAGCGGCTTGTTGATGTTTTAGGCGCAGTTGTTGGGTTAGCGATCGCGGCGCCCATTGGCTTCTTTATCGCTATTGCAATCAAAATAGAGGACCGAGGCCCTATCTTATACTGGCAAACTCGGTGCGGTCTGTATGGAAAAACATTCCGAATGGGAAAGTTTCGGTCGATGATCGTTGATGCGGATCGAAAAAAGCACCTGGTCAGCAACCAAGCCAAAGGCTTTATTTTCAAGAACGACCGCGATCCGCGCATTACCCGAGTGGGACGGTTCATCCGAAAAACAAGCTTGGATGAGCTGCCTCAGCTGTGGAACGTGCTGCAGGGTGAAATGAGCCTTGTGGGTACCCGTCCTCCCACGCCGGACGAAGCCTGTCAGTATGAGCTCCACCATTGGCAGCGGCTTCGGGTAAAACCCGGCATCACTGGGGAGTGGCAGGTAAACGGGCGATCGCGCGTGGAAGACTTCGAGGACATCGTCAAACTGGACCTGGCCTATCAAGAAAAATGGTCTTTCTGGTATGACCTCTACATCATTTGGAAGACGATTTGGGTCGTGCTCCGAGTTGATGGGGCTTATTAGCCCTGCCCTAGAGCGGTATCGAACCCTATATGGACCTCAATGTCTAACCTGCAGCAGGTTCAATCTAGCTGGCCGTACTGGAAAATAAGGGGCAACGCTGTACCGCAAAGTGCCCTATGCTCGCCGCCATTAACCTCCCAACTTGGATCACGATTTCACGACTGGCTGGTATTCCAGTTATCCTAGTTTTACTTCAGCAGCCCACGCCTGCAGCCCAGTGGTGGAGCCTCGCGATTTTTCTAGCGGTGGCGGCGACCGACTGGCTTGATGGCTATCTCGCGCGTCGGCTTAACCAGGTCACCGACTTGGGCAAATTTTTGGATCCGCTGGTGGATAAGCTGCTAGTGCTGTGCGTCCTGCTGGCGCTAATCGAGTTGGGCCGCGTTCCAGCCTGGGGCGTCAGCATTATTTTGGCGCGGGAGCTGGCTATTGCCGGCTGGCGGGTGAGCCAACCCAAAATCAGCGGGGCAAACATCTGGGGGAAGCTGAAGACGGTGAGCCAGATCGGCGCGATCGCCCTCCTGGTTTCTCCGCTCCCCCCTCTAGGCAGCGCCATAGCCACCGTCGCCTTCTGGGTTTCTGTGGCCTTTACTGTAGTGTCGGGGGTGCTCTACGTGATGCCGCAGGCGGCGTCTAGTGGGGATTCTGGGGAGTCTTCCGGCGCCTCAGCTGAAACCTAAACTTCAGGTGCCTAAAATCATATCGTCTAGGGCAAAATCCACCTCAGACTGATCGCGTCCGGAGGTCAGGTAGTCCTTCTGAAAAGAGTCTTTGAGCCCAGACACGAGGTCGTAGCTCGGCGTCCAGCCCAGGTCTCGCTTCGCCTTATGGATGTCGGTGAAAAAGTGCTGCACCCTTAACGGAAAAGCCTTGCGCTTGCCAAAGTCAAACTGGCTGGGATCGTAGTGAACAAGCGCCAAGTCATCTGGGGACTTACCTGCTGCCGAGGCGCAGGCCCGCGCTAGCCCGTCAAAGGTCACCGCCCGATCCCCAGAAATATTGTAAATTTGGCCGTAGGCTGACTCGCGTAACAGAGCAGCTACCATTGCCGCCGCTAGATCATCCACATGGCCCATTTGGGTGAGGTGCATACCGTTGCCGGGAATCGGAATGGGGCGATCGCGCACGATGCGGTCGAAAAACCAGGCTTCTAGATCGTTGTAGTTTTGCGGACCATAGATGTAGACGGGCCGCACCGAGGTGAAGGGGATGCTTTGCGCCGTCAGGTAGGCCTCGGTTTCGTGCTTGCCCAAGTGGCGACTCTTGGGATCGATGGCGTCTCCCTCAACGTGGGGCATTTGGTCAGACTTCTGGTAAACCCCAGCGGAGCTGACGTAGATCAGCTGCTGAAAGCTGTTGCCTAAGGCGTCCAGCAGCATTTGGGTATCGCTGAGGCTGCGCCCGTTATTGTCGAATACGGCGTCGAAGCGCTCCCCGGCAAGCTTACCGATTTCATCAGCCTGTTTGCGATCGCCGTGGATTTGCTGCACATCGGGAGTAGGGGATGGAGCGTTGCCTCGGTTAAACAGCACGACATCGTGACCGAGCTCAACTAACCGCTTGACAAGATACACGCCAATGAAGCGAGTGCCTCCCATAACCAGTAGCCGCATGCGATTTTCCCCTAGTAATAACCCCTACCCTTAAGGCAGGGAAATGCCTGCAGGTATTGTACTGGGAGAGGGTACCTCAGCGCGATGCGCTCCTGTTGGAATGACTATTTTCCGCAAATGACGCGCCGCATTTGCCGCATATTGGTGGGCAGGTCGAGGCGCATCGCCTGCTGAATGACAGCCCTGGGAACAGGAAAGCTCGGCGTGGCCTTAACAGAGTAGGTAAGCAGCGTACCATCAGCGTAGTCCTGTAGCTCCAGGGTCGCTGAGAAATCTCTGAAAGTGCCACGCTCCATAATGAACTGCAGTCGCTGGCTTGTTTGGTTTATGAGTTCAGCGACGCTTAGGTGAACCTCTGCTTCGGCGCTAAAAAACAGGAAGGCCTTGCGCGCAAGCTGGTACAAGCGCTTTTTACCCCGGCTCACGCCGATGACTTCACTGCGAACGACATCGGGGAAAAACTCAACCCACCGGGAGTAGTTGGTGATTTGCTCCCAAACCGCTCCGCGGTGACGCGGCAGGAAGATCTGTGCCGTTACGGCGCCACCACAGGCAGGGTGGTCGTGGGTTTGCAGTACGACATCTCCATTAATCAGAGCGGCGCTATCCCTGGAGAGGACTGGGCTAGATACAAATGAAGCGGAATGAACTGAATTATTAGTGAGTGCAGTCATAATAAATAACCGTTCATCGTTAGAGCTGGCTGATTTTGAAGAGGGGAGTGTCAAATTAGAGCTGGTTTGAGACTCTACAATTTAACCCTATCAATCTAATCCGAAAGGATTGGTGAATTGACCGAAGCCTTGAATGAAGTTTGGAATAAGCTTGAGGTCTAGGTCTGTCAAAGGACGTAGGTTCTATGGAACATCCCCTGGTATGTGAGAATGAGATGTCCCGCGACTTCTGTTTTTACACATAAAAACGTCGTGCCCCGTAGTGATTGATACCGTATTTAAATCGTTGCCCAAACCAGTAGCATGCTTAAGACTATCCCACACACCACAGCTTTTTTAATTTGTTTAGGACTGACAATTTCAGTCTGGGTCTGTCGAGGACTGGGGATGCTGACATTCCTTCCCGGCGGAGTGCTGTGGCTTTTACTGCTGGTGACGGTTGGTGCTGCCGTAGTCGACATTATCCAACGCACCCGCCGCTGGTAGTTCTCGGTCTCCTCTTATACAATACGTATTGAAGTCAGAATTAGTTTCGCAAAGCCGGATATCTTTAAAAACTTGGGTCGGAGCGGTGATTCAGCCGTAAAATATCGGTACGCGCCTGATATAGCAATTGTCCTAACTGACTCAGGACAATTTCGTTCTCCGTAATCTACGGTAAATGCCCTAACCAGTCAGGAAATTTGCACCCTATCGCTTCTGAATTTGGGGCTTTTAGCTCAGTAGGGTTACTTTGGACGGCAGGCCAGTGCAATATCATAGGCCCGGCTTTCGGCTGACGAGGTTATCCTAGGCGATGAGAGCCAACGCAATATATTTCTATGGCTTCCCCACCTCCCAACCGTCCTAAAACTATTCTCAATACGCTGACGCAGGCCTTTGATGCGGTCCGCAATCGCGTCGATTTTTCCCGTCTAGCGCTTAAGCCCAATGCCAGGGTGCCCCACCTTCTAGTGCAGGAGGCCGATATGCCCCAGGCCAGGGCTTATCCTCTACTGGGCGATCGCTACTTCGTCGGTCGGAGCTCGAAGCAGTGCGACATTGTGGTGCAAACGCCAATCGTCAGCCAGGTGCACGGGTCGCTGGTGCGCGACAGCAAGCGACCGGGTTCAAACTTTACCCTTCGTGATGAAAAATCCACCAACGGGGTCTACATCGGCAAGCGTCGCATCAAGACCTTGGAACTGCGCCACGGGGATACCCTCACCCTTGGCCCGCCGGATTTAGCCGACGCCGTACTGCTGAAGTATCAAAACCCGCCGCCCTGGTACGTCAAAGGGGTGCGCTACGGACTATACGGGTTTACTGGACTGACGGCCCTGGTAGCGCTCTATATTCTGATGGAGTGGCAGCGGTTTTCGGTGCGGCCCCTTCCGCTGTCGGTTCAAGGGCCGGTGATTATTTACGCCCGCGATGGCGAAACGCCTCTGCGTCAGGCCACCACCCAAGCTCACCTGGAGCAAGAGCGGCTTTCCCAATATCCGCGCTATCTGCGAGATGCGGTGATCGCCTCAGAGGATTCCCGGTACTACTGGCACTTGGGGGTCGATCCCATTGGTATTTTGAGGGCACTGGTCACCAATATCCAGGGCGGCGGCATTCGTGAGGGCGGCAGTACCCTCACCCAGCAACTCGCCCGCAGCATCTTTCGGGAGTATGTGGGCACGGCTGATTCTGCAGCCCGGAAGCTGCGAGAGGCGATCGTGGCGCTGAAGATGGAGACTTTCTATAGTAAAGACGCCTTGATGCTGACCTACCTCAACCGAGTTTATCTCGGTAACGGTAACTATGGATTTGAGGACGCCGCTCGGTTTTATTTTGGCAAGCCAGCTGGGGAGCTAACGCTTTCCGAAGCGGCAACGCTGGTGGGCATCTTGCCGGCCCCCAATAGTTTTAACCCCATTGAGGACTATGAGTCAGCTATCGACTACCGCAACCGCGTCTTGAATCGCATGGTAGTGCTGGGCATGGTGAGTTCGGCGGAGGCCCAGGAAGCGCGGCGATCGCGCCTCACCATCAATCCCGACGCCATAGAGGAGCTGCGGGGGACCCTTGCACCCTACTTCTATGCTGAAGTATTTAATGAGCTGGAGACGCTCCTGGGGCGCGAGCTGGCCCAAGAAGGGAACTTCATCGTGGAGAGTACCCTCGCCCTCCCGGTGCAGGCAGCGGCGGAAGCTTCTCTAGAAACGGATTTAATCAATTCGGGAGCGGCGCTAGGCATTTCTCAAGGGGCGATCGCTACCGTCAACACCCAAACCGGCGGCGTCCTGGCAGTGGTGGGGGGACGCGACTATGAGCAGAGCCAGTTTAACCGGGCCACCCAGGCCCTGAGACAGCCGGGCTCTACCTTTAAGATTTTTGCCTACCTAGCGGCATTGGAGCAGGGCATTTCTCCCGCAACCGCTTACTCCTGTGCTCCCCTGACCTGGCAGGGGCAGTATTTTGAGGGCTGCCGGACAGCAGCGGCCCAGCTCGACCTCTACGACGGACTGGCCCTATCTGAAAATGTCGTTGCCCTGCGGGTGGCACAGGACATAGGGCTAGACAGCGTGGCTCAAATGGCAAAGCGATTGGGCATTCGCTCAGAGCTGAATCGGGTGCCGGGTCTGGTCTTGGGACAGAGTGAGGTGACGCTGCTAGAGCTAGTGGGCGCCTTTGCTACCCTCGCAAACGACGGCGTCTACCAGCGTCCCCATCTAATTCAGCGGGTGTTAGACGGCAGCGACTGCGACACAGACGACCGCAGCAGCTGCCGAGTAATTTATGACTACGGTAGCGATATCGGCACCACGCGCACCGCCCTGTCTCCAGAGCTAGCCGACCAGATGACGACACTGCTGCAGGGCGTTGTCCAGGGCGGGACGGGGCAATCGGCCTACATTGGCTTGGGAGAGGCAGGCAAAACGGGAACCACAAACGACAATATCGATTCATGGTTTGTGGGCTACATTCCCACCCAGGCGATCGCCACCGGGGTGTGGTTCGGCAATGATGACAATACCCCAACTGGCGGTAGTAGTGCTCAGGCTGCCCAGCTCTGGGGAGCCTACATGAGCCAAATTGCTTATTAGCTTCAGTGTACGGAGCTGTGCTGTTAAAGCTAGACTAGGACCAGACGAATTATTACACCCTCACAGTAATAGGGTCAGTAGGCGCCGGTCCCAACCGTAGATCAGGGTTTTGTTGGGTTACCGATCATCCAGGGTGATCCGCTGTCCCGATAACATTCTCTACGGCTAGCACTTTCGCTTGGCCCAACTGCCCATTTGGTCCCTCGCCATGTCCCACCCCGCTTTCTCCGCTGATTGGATTGCTCAATTTACTGACCCCTATGCTGTTTTGGGGCTCTCGGTTTCTGCGGACGACCGCCGAGTGCTCAAGCGATACCGCGCGATCGCTAAACAGCTCCATCCCGATAGTCAAAGTCTCAGCGCTTCCGGAGAGCGCGACTTGGCCAATCAGCTCCTCGCTAAGCTGATTAATCCAGCCTATCAGCGGCTGAAGCAGGATAAAGGCCGGGCGGAGACCGTCGCCATGCTGAGGTTCCGCGTCCGTCGGTTGACGCGAGACGAGCCATTGGACCCCCAGAGCGAAGCCGCACGCCGACTGCTGAGCACAACCATAGCAGATGTGGACGTCTTCTATGAGCAGGCTGTGAGTAAGCTGGCCGAGCTTCAATACCAGCCGCTATCCCGCTTTGAAATTGTTACTCAGGAACTGGCTGAGCTTAACCTCGTTTACCTCCGGCTGAAGATGGGTGAGCCGATGATTCGGGAAAAGCGTACGGGGCTTGTATCAGCGCCGCAGATTTCGCCGTCGCGACCCTCCCAGCCCAGCCAGCCTTCTGAAGCGCAGTCCGTCAGCTACGCTGAGCGGCACTATATTCGAGCCCAAGAATATTTGCAGAAGGGCAACCCGCCCTTAGCCATTCAAGAACTCCGGGACGCCATCAAGATCAACGCCCAAATTGGTAAATACCATGCGCTACTGGCGCGGGCGTATTTGAGCCAGAATTTACCAGGCGCAGCCAAAGCCTACTGCCGTCAAGCGCTGAAACTCGACCCTAAAGATCGGCTAGCGCTTGCCTGCGCGCAAAAGCTTGGCCTCTCTACCTCGTCCTCGACTAGTGCAGCAGCCCCGCCTCTTAAAGGACAAAAGGCCCCAGAACAGTCCCCAAAGCGAGGAATCTTTGGGCTGTTTAGCCGTAAACGGTAGCTGGACTAAGCCCATCGACCAGGCGCAAATGGCGATCGCACTGTACAATTTTGGATGGACTGAGCCCGGGGCGCGCGGCAGAAATGCGCCGCCCTGGTGGCCAGCCGCTCACACGTGAAGGGACCTATTTTTCTATGGCTGTTACCAAAGGCGACATTGTTCGTGCCGTTCGCGAGAAGCTAGAAAATAGCTTGGAAGCCCAGGCCAGTGATGACCGCCTCCCAAACTATATTTTTGAGACGAAGGGCGAAGTCATAGAGGCTGAGGGAGATTACGTCTTGGTCAAATTTGGCCATGTCCCCACCCCCAATATGTGGCTACGGGCCGACCAGCTCGAGACGTTTGAAGACCCCGAATAGACCCACAGCCATTAGAAATTGTCTACAGCTTACTGGGGGCTGTCCTGTAGGGACAGGGTACGCTGCCGTGCATACTCGCCATTATTGCGGTAAATCACTGCGCGATCGCGGGCTAGGTCAAATCGGGGATCATCCTCTGGCACGGCTGACATCAGTGCTGATGCGCTTTGCCATAGGTCGGTAATTTGGGACCACTCTTGGGGTGTCTGAGCGTCACTGCCTGCCGTAACGGCTTCTTGAGCCACGTTAACCGCCTCTGTAAATGGGTCTTGAGTCTCTTCGCTGACGCTGAGTTGTCCTCCGGTCTGAGCCTCGGGCGGCGCGGAACCGCTTTCGATCGGCTCTCCTGCTGCGGATGACTCCTCTGCGTTGTGGGGCGGCTGCGCTTGAGGAGAAGGCTCGGCCTGGTTGGTCTCGCTCACGTCAGCATTGTCAGAGATCACCTTTTCTGGGGCTGTATTCTCAGCGTCTATGTCGTTCTGGGCTGCGGGGGCCTCTGCCATAATACGCACCAAGGCAAAGGAGCAGACCACAACGAGCATCAGCACAGAGACCGCGCTCCCCGCAAGCCAGGGCCATCCTATCGGGGTCTCGGGCATGGATAAGGTTTTGGTTGACCGCCGCGAGCGCTCTGCCTCTACAGGAGACAGAATGGGCGCTGCTGAGGCCTGAGCTTCGACGGGTGGCGTGATCGGTGCGATCGCAGCCTGGACTGTGCCCGTTTCGGTGGGAGGTAGCGTAGAGGGCCGCAGCGCGCTGACTTCTGTCGGGGGGGGATGGGGCACTAGAGTGTGAGGCATCACCGCCGGGGGCCCAGCGTGGGCCGTGACTGTTGGGGAGGGCGGTGTATGGGCCGTTGCTTTCGCAGGGCTTTGGTAATGCTGATAGTATCCCGTATAGCCCTGAGTGGTGTAAGGCCTGATGCCATTGGCCACAAGTCCTATTAGGGGGGTAGATGATTGAGTTAGCCGCTCAAGGGATGGCTTGACCAGCGATCGCTCCGCCTTGCCTAGGCCAACCACCAGCAGAAGACCATCGACATGGGCAGACACTAGCCTACTGTCGCTAAATCCAGCTGTGGGAGGAGTATCATAAACGACGAAATCGTAAGCCTGTTGAAGCTGCTGCATCAGGGCCTGCATTAGTGGGGAAGAGAGCAGATTAGCAGGATCCACCATCGCGGTTCCGGAGGTGAGCACAAATAGGTTTGGGTCCACAGAAGACTGCCGAATCGCCGCGTTGATGTCTATGGATTCAGAAATGACGTTACTCAAGCCCGGATAGTTGGAGATTCCCATCTGGCTATGCTGCTTGGGGGCCCGTAAATCAGCATCGACGAGCAAAGTGCGCTGTCCCATCACCGCCGCCGCCGAGGCGAGACCGGCGGCGACCGTCGATTTTCCCTCGCCAGGTGTTGATGACGTGATAGCAGTGGCACGAATTGACCTATCTAGAAAGCGAATGCTGGTGTGGAGGGAACGGAATGCTTCGAGGAAAATAGATTCCCGAAAATCTGCTTGTGCTCCGGGCGCGGCCTGGCCTCTGCTCGGGTGGGCCGGCTCTAAAAATGGCGATCGCTTCCGTAAGGTGGGTAAGTAAGGAATGGTTCCTAGCACAGGCGATCGCGTTGCCCCCTCAAGTTCTTCAGCCGAGTGAAAGACCTGGTCCAACTTCTCCATAAATAGGGCAGCTGCTATGCCTAGCAAAAGTCCAGCGATCGCACCTAGGCTTAGGTTGAGCCACAGGTTGGGCGATATAGGGCGGCTGGAAGTTTGCGGTCTTGCGATCAGCTCCCACGGCACCGAGCTCTGTGCCGCATCGATCTGCAGCGTCTCGCGGGCCTCTAGAAAGCGGTTGAGGTTTTGTGTAGCGATGTCGAGCTCGCGCTGAAGCTCGCTATATTCACGCTCTAACGCTGGTACGGTCTCAAACTCTTGCTTCAAGTTCTGCTCAACCTGAGCTAAGGATTGACTCCGAGCCTGCAGGGTTTCAATCTGGTTGGCCACGTCAATCAGTTGGCGGCTCAGATCGATAGAGGTCGGCGTAAGACCGCTGTCTACCGACGAACCCACAGCGCTCCGCCCTAAGATTTGGCTTGCCTCCTCTTCCAGCAGCGGTAGCAAATTGTCTCGCCGCTCCCGCAACGCCTGCATCTGAGGGCTATCGAACTGATAGCGCGCTGACTCCACTGCGATTTGGGCCTCAAGGTCTTTGACCTGACCCAGCAGGGCTTGATAACGCGGCGACTCGCTCAAGGCCGTTGACGCCAGTGCATCCGAGGGCGTGGCGCTAAGCTGAGTTTGTAGGGTTTGAAAAAGCGATCGCGCCTGGGCAAGCTCTGTTTGTAGCGCTTGACGCTGCGCTTCCACTGAACTGAGTAGCTCCGAAAGATCTTGGCCCCGAGAGGCAGGGTCAAAGAGACTATACCGCTGACGAAATCGCTCCAATCGATCTTCAAGGTCATCGACCTCTGCTCTGAGTTCGGGCAAGCGGTCGTCGACAAATTCAACGCCCTGCTGAGAATTGGCTTGATATTGCCCAAGACTATAATCTAGAAACTGCTGTGCGGACTCATCTAGAACTGCTTGAACAAGCTCAGGATCGCTGTCCTCGTAGCTGATTGCTAGGATTTTAGTATCCCGCACGCGAGCGATTGTCAAGTTGGTCGCTAGAATGCGAGAATCGATGCTAGGGTATTGCTCTTGTAGTGATTGGGCAATAGGGCTAAGCAAAGCCTGACTCTTCAACACCTCAATTTGAGTGTCATAGTCTACGGTCAGCTCCTGGTTTTCTGGTTTCGAACTCTCTTGGGACGGAACCGTCTCCGCAGTAGACTCAATTAAGACGCGAAACTCACCCCGATACAAAGGCGATTGAAAAACTGTCCAGGCCAGCGTAGCAGCAGCCACAGTCAGCACACTACCGCCTATTAGAAGGGCACGACGCTTGAGAATCTTGAAGGCGTGAACCAAGTCCAGTTCCCTACGAGGAGCTGCCAGAGGGGATGGAATTGAGACCCCAGGATACGAGGGCTGAAAGGGAGGACGATTGGTTGGTGCTGGCATAGTGAGCCTAGAATTGAAGTCGTTTGGACGCTATTACCCTGTTAGAGGTTAGAGGAGGGTTAATGCTGTTGAGCACTCGCATTACCTCCTTTTTACGTTTTACAACCTTAGCTCACCAAACCCGAAAGATTGATAGAATAGCCTCTTTGCTCTAAGCCATGGGCCGCTGAAGGGACGTCAATTTCGAGTTAAAAGCTTCCGCAAAAGATTCCACAAAAGATTAAATCTTGTTCAGGTTAGGCCAAAGCATCTCGGGAAGTGCAGCTTTTCTGCAGGAAAGCTTGCACTTCCCGACCCAAACAAAATTTAGTGTGTTTTTAACTTAATATGCTCCGCTTTTCTTATTAAAGAGAACAGCAATTGTTTTGAAGATGAGTTTGATGTCGTATATCAGACTCCAGTTTTCTTGATACTGGAGGTCCATCTTAATCACATCTTCAAAGCTCTTAACGCTTGAGCGCCCGTTCACCTGCCACTCACCCGTCATGCCTGGTTTGACGTCGAGTCGCTGCCATTGGGGAATCTCATACTCTTCCAGCTCCTTTGGCGTTGGTGGCCGAGTACCGACTAGACTCATCTCACCCTTAAGAACGTTCCAAAACTGGGGCAGCTCGTCCAGACTTGACTTCCTTAAAAACCGGCCAACTTTAGTCACCCGGGGGTCATTCTTATTCTTAAAAAGCGGTCCCTCAACCTGGTTTTCAACCTTATCTTTAAGCGCCTCTGCATTGACCACCATGGAGCGAAACTTCCAGATCTTAAATCGCTGGCCCATCCAGGAGCAGCGCTCTTGGCGGAAAAAGATTGGCCCTGGATTATCCAACGTAATTGCCAATGCGATGGGAATAAATAGGGCAGCTGTGATACTCAGTCCTACAAGAGATCCAACAATATCCATGAGCCGCTTGGCTCTAGATTTGACCGAAGGATGGGTCGCAATAAGCTGCTCTTTGCTTTGACGAGAAACAGGCTGATCAGATACATTCTTCGCCTTTTCAATAGTGAATATTTGATCGAGAGCAGTGAGCGAAAGCGCCATCATAACTGGCGCTGGCACATGGGTTAAGACTAAGTCAATTTCCTTCTTTTCGGCGATTTTGCGGCAGACTACTAGCGTTCCAATGCCGCTACTGTCCATAAAGTTTGTCTGGCTAAAGTCGAGATTGATCTTTGAAATTGAAGCTTCGCTTTCACAAACTTCCTTAAATTTTTTCCCAAACTGAACCGTCTCGACCACTGTAAACAGCGGTGGAATCTTAATGCAGCATAATTCATCTGAGACCGTTGTTTGAATCATTGGAGCTTACAGTATGCTTCTGATATAATTTCAAGATTTATACAAGTTTTGATGCAAAGCGGCATTTAACCCATTCCGGACAGCAATTCCCGTCACCTCACCCCATTACATGGGTAAGCTCTATCAGTTAAAGGCTAAAAGTCACGCCTGCTATATTCATACAGCTAGTTTTCACATAACACGAGAAGTATCTACAATTTGCCATTAAAAATTTAATGGGCCTTGGGCTTGGCCCTTAGAGGAAAGAGCAAGGCAGCAAGATAATGAATCTAATTGGCCATCCAATATATGTTACAAATGTTACTAGTGAGATCGAGGGAGCGTCGCGCTGCGACACTGAACATGAGGTCGTCAATCCTCTACCTAATATCCCTCTCCCTTACCTTAGTCGGCATTCTTAGCCTGCTTTGTAAAAGATCGTTGAAGTTTTCATACGGATTTCCCAAAGATTCTGCAGGGCCGATGCGTTACAACGCATCGGCCCTGCAGATCGGTTTCCTATGGATGTTCTGATGATTCGGACAATTACGCACCCTGCATCATAAGATGTGGCGCTTTGCACCGGTTGTGTTGTCCTAATCGACGGGGGAAGCGCTTAGCGGACAAGACCTACAGACCAATCGTTCTATTTGAAGTCCCTGATTCTAATCTCTCAGAAAAGCAAGTAGCTCACGATTTACGGTTTGCGGGACTTCCTGTTGGATCCAGTGTCCGCACTGTGGAATGAGTTTAAGGCGAAACGGGGCAGCGACTAGATTCTCCAACCCTTCTGTCAGGTTATGGCTGAGGAGATGGTCGTCTTCACCCCAAAGAACTAGGGTTGGAACCGTTATCGGAAAATGCCCGCGCCACTGCCGTAGCCACGTTTGAGGGCTCAAAATCTGTCGATAGTAGTCGATGGCTGACGAAAGCACGCCTGGCTTCTCCAACGCAGCCTGATAAATAGCGGTATCCTTTTGGGTAAAGGCGCCCTTTCGAATGGCCTGTTCCTGGAACACCTTTTTGACAAACGTTGCAAGGTTCATGCGAATTAAGCGCTCGGGTAAAGCAGGCACTTGAAACGCTAACACGTACCAGCTTCGCCAAAGCTGGTCCATATTGTTGCTCAGCGTCCGAATGAATGCTTGCGGGTGGGGCGCATTTAGGATGGCTAGCCGATGTAGCACTTGGGGAAACTGCTGCGCAAGGTGCCAGGCGATCGCCCCTCCCCAATCGTGCCCAACAATATGGGCTTTGGAATAGCCCATATTTTGCACTAGACCGCGAATATCTGCTGCCAGGGTATCGAGGTCGTAGCCAGTTTTGGGTTTGTCAGAGTCGTTGTAGCCCCGCAAGTCAGGAACAACAACCTTGAAGTGACGCGCGAGCGCTGGAATTTGGTGCCGCCAAGAGTACCAGAATTCAGGAAATCCGTGGAGCAAGACCACCAGGTCACCCTCCCCCTGGGTTACACAGTGGAGGCGGATGTGATTGGTTTGAACGTAGACATGCTGCCAGGGAGCGAGACCACCAGAAAGGAGCGCTGCGGTCATAAAAGAGAACCAATGGATGAGTCACAAAGCGCATCAAACCCAGATAATTCGCCTGGATTGTTGCAACCGACACATAGTTTAGCATCCCAGCCCCGCGCTTGGCATTCATGTCGACGCCGGGCACAATTTAAGCCTGAAGATCCTGCTCGATTGAAGTGGGCTTGGGGAAGTTAAACCGCGTGTCCCAGCTAAAAGTCGTCTAGCTCTGCCGGATTAATCTGCTGGCGCATCTCAGCGATGGTTTGGGCGGGCGCACTTACAGAGGCGGCCACTGGCATACCGCCGTTGTGGCTCAAAACACTCTGCCGGGGCGGCGGGGTAACAAATGCCGCCGAGTTTCCAATGCCGTAACGCTGCTGAATCTGAAAAATTCGGAACTGTAGCTCCTCCACTGCTGTAGCGGCTAAATTTTGGAGCTGAGACTGGTCGAGATCCTCTTCTAGGACCCACGGCATATAAAACGCCTTTATGGCTCTTAAAGCCGCCTCCCGGGGCGGCAAGATCGGATCGTCTTTGAGGTAGCTTACCAGCTTTCCGTCTAGCGAGCTGGCCTCAGCATCGATCCGGAGACTAACGCGCTCGCGCTTTGGTTTACTCATGATCCCACTCCCATAGAGCCCACTCCCATCGATTGGGGCTGCGACATCAAAGGCGCACCGTTTGTGGCATCACTAAACTTAATGGCTAGCCACTTTGCCCCACCGTAGCAGTCTGAGAAGCGGGCCTGATCGGCAGGGGGCATTACCCGCAGCACGGAGCAAACCTCACGCCCCATCTCCGCGAGCCAGTTGACTTCAGCGCCCGGCATATTCGACAGGAGCTGGTTTAGGTTATCTCGCAGCAGGGTGTGGGCCGTGCCGCCACCCACCAAAATCTCATAGTTCGGAATGTTGAGCGAAGCAAATTTGTCGCTCAGATGGTGACGCACCTGCTCCCAATAATAGGCCTCTGCCTTCTGACGGCGTTCAGTGAGCGGGTATTGTTTTCCAGGCTGATCGGGGAACGCCACCGTATCGGCCCCTCTAAGTAGGGCGTCGTAGAGGTAAGGGTTGTCTGGCTTACACATGCCCTGGGAGATGGACTGCAGGTATTCGAGGTACCCCAGACGCACCGTGCCGCTTGGTTCTCCCGTGGGAGGTTTACCCTGTCTGAAGATGAGAAACGTCAGGTCGCGGTGACCCACAATAACCACGACGTAGGAGCTTTGCGGCGGCTGACCGTGCTGCATGGCCTGCATCTTCCGCCACTGCACTAGCCCTGCCCCTTCCGGCAAGATCTTGATCGCCTGGGGTTCGATGGTGATTCGCTGCCCTCGGTAAATAAAGGATGAGGTGGAGCCCAACTGCTGGCTAACTTCGTGCTGATCGCTGAGGTATTCGTCAAACGGTAGCGCTACGCCGATATCAATGGGGAGGCGATCGACGTTAAAGCGCCGCGCCAGCTCGCCGATAGCTCCTAGGATTCGGAGCTTGGCCAGCGTGCTCTTCCGCAGCATCTCAGTATTTTTATTGGAGCGGCCCTCAGCGTCATCTGCAAGGGCATAGCCCTTATCCTCAACCTGAAGGTATGCCCCTGAGCTAATGCCTCCACCAAACTGATCGCCTTGATCGCTCAAAATTTGAAGCTCGGAAGGGGGCAGATCGGCGACCTTAGGCGGACAGAGATAGCTGTAGAAGCTGACGCTATCGCTGAACGACGCCTTAGTCGCACTCATGCCCAGGTCGACGAAGATCTGAAACTTAGCCATGGTTCTGTTGTACTCCGGGGGAAGCTAGGGGTATTATGGCGCATTATGGCGTACATTGACCGTACAAACGGTGAAATATTTTGCACATTTGGCTGTGTTGCGTTGGTCAACAACGCTGACCGCTAGAGGCCCAGGCGCTAGAGGCCCAGCATGGCCTGCCAACCAAAGAACACGCCCATCCCTAGAACAATGGTGAGCAGTAGACTCTGGGTAACGCTGCCCACGACACCAGCAGCGATCGCCCCCACGAGCCGGGGATTGCGCAGGCTGAAATGCAGTGCCCCGTCTTGGAGCAGCACTTCCGGCACCACAATGGCAGTGAGCACCACCGGAGGGACGTACCGCAGGGCGTTAATGATCCTTGGGGACAGCGCAATGCGGCTGCTGGCGCCAAACATGACGTAGCGAATTGAAAAGGTGGCGATCGCCATTCCAGCAATAATCAGGACTTCGGCCACAGGGAACCTCCCGGCTATTTAGGTTGTTTGGGCGAAACCAGCACGTGCTCGCTGCTGACGCCAGCGGCAATGCCTGCGATGGCGGCCACCATTAGACCGAGCTTGTGGGGCAATGGATAGGCGAGCAGGGCTACGGCTGCCGATACGGCTACTGCCAGACCCATTGGTTTCGTTTTGAGATAGGGAATCACCATGCCGATGAACGTCACAGACATGGCAAATTCCAGCCCCCAGTCGGCGGCGTGGGGCAGCATTTGCCCTGCGGTGACTCCGAGCACCGTGCAGAGTTGCCAGTTGATATACATCGCTAGGGCTGCCCCCAGGTGATACCAGTGCTTAAACAGGGAGCGATCGTCCGCTTCGTAGCGGCTGATGGCCACCGCAAACGCTTCATCCGTCAGCCAAAACGCCAGCCCTCCTTTCCAGGATTGGCTCAAAGACTTAACGTAGGGCATCAGACTCACCGCATAGAGCAGGTGCCGCAGGTTGACGACAAACGCCGTTGCCACAACCAGCAGCCCGCCCGTACCGGCAGCCATCATTCCCATGGCGATGAACTGTGACGATCCGGCGAACACAATCGCTGATAGGGCTAAGGTGCCGCCGACGGAGAATCCGCTGGCGGGTGCGAGGGAGCCAAAGATAATTCCGAAGGGAATGGCGCCGACCACCAGTGGAAAGATATCTCTCACCCCGGCCCAAAATTCGCTTTGGGGTGAGGGGTGACGCTTTGAGAGAGGAAGTGAATGAGTAGACATTGTTTTGAACCACTCTGCATCCCTCAACCTACCGAGATTACTGCCTCAAATCTTGTACGTTTTTGCAGCCCCGCGCGTACTGTCCCGGCGTCACCCCCAGCATCTTTTTAAAGTGACGGTGGAGATGACTTTGGTCCGTAAACCCCACTTCCAGGGCTGCATCAGTGAGGGTGAAGCCGGCTGAAATAAGTCGCTTGGCTCGATGAACCCGCAGGTGATTGAGGTAGGCGTGGGGCGGCAGACCCATCTGTTTGCGGAAGCTTCTCAGCAGCCGCAGCGGCGGGAGGCCAGCTAGGGTAGCTAGCTCAGCCAAAGAAGTGTTGACGTCAGAATGAGCTATCAAGTAATCCCGCACTTGGCTGACAGCGCGAGATTCTCGACCTGCGGCTATGGTGCTGGGGCGATCGCTGGCGTAGTGTCCCACCAGTTGGGCCATATCCCACAAAAAGCGAGATTCCCGCTCCAATGGGGACGGCGACACTTCGAGGGTGCGATGGAGATCGACCAGCCGACGGTTGAGCCGGGGATCGTGAATCACGGGCGATGAAAAATAAGGAATGCCCTGTCTTCGCCCCGCCAGTTCTGCGGCGGCCTGCTGCAACCACCTAGTGGCAGGCAACAGCGTGCGATAGGTCCACCCCGTCTCCAGTGCCGCGTGCCCCGTGTGCATTTCTCCCGGAGCGGTGATCACAATACTCCCCGCCGGGGCCGTGTGGGTGGCGCCGCGATAGTCAAACGCCATTGCCCCCGACTCAACAATGGCGATGCCGAATCCCTCATGGGCGTGGCGAGAGAAGGCATAGGTGATGTAGGTGGCCCGCAGCATCTCCAGATCCTGCAGTGCAGGGTCGCGCCAAAATTTGACCTGTTCTTTCTGGGGCTGCTGCTTAGAAGTCAAAGTTGGTTTTAGTCAGGTTTGGCAATCGAATTTAGAAATCAAAATAGATGTAGGGCAAACGCTCTGACGGTGCCAGCAGCCAGGCGAGATAAATGAACAAAGGCGACAACGCTACCTTGAGATACCAGTTGAACTGTAGCTTGAGCCCCCGGCGAAATCCGTGTACAACGGCCATTCCTAAAAATATCGCCAGCAGCATCAGCATGATTTGAGCGCGGCTCGCCTGCAGCCCTTCCAAGTAGATTTTGGGTCCAAACTGAATATCTGCAGGCTGGCCCACTAACCGACTGAGCGCTAGCCCATAGGCCTGGGGATCAGGCAGTCGAAAGAAAATCCATGAAAAGAAAACTGTGGCCTGGGTGAGGCCCCAGCCTAGCAAAGCTCCAGCGGGGTGGCCCCAAAACTGAGCCACGGCGGGCGATCGCTTCGCCATTTCGTCCGTGAGCCGATGGGCTGCCAGGGCAACGCCGTGGATCAACCCCCAAACGATGAAGCCCCACCCAGGGTTGTGCCAGATGCCCGCAATCACCATGACAATCACAAGATTGAGGCAAGTCCGGATTAGGCCTTGACGGGAGCCCCCCAGCGGAAAGTAGAGGTAATTGCGCAGCCAGTCCCCCAGGGTGATGTGCCACCGCCGCCAAAAGTCGGCAATGCTAGAAGAGAAGTACGGCGCGCGGAAGTTCTCAGGCAGATAGATGCCCAGCAAAATGGCGCTGCCCCGAGCCACATCCACATAGCCGCTAAAGTCGAGGTAGAGCTGCAGGCCATAGGCCGCCGTGGCCAGCCAAATGTCGCCGCTGCCGGCGCGCTCCAAATTATCGAAGCTGAGGTTGACCAGGGTCGCTAGGTGGTCCGCCAGCAGCAGCTTCTTGAGGGCGCCCACCGCAATCAGCCACAGCCCATCCACCACCTGATCTAGCTTGGGCGGCAGACGATGGGCTAGCTGACCGTCCATGGCGTGGTATCGCGTGATCGGACCTGACAGCAGCTTAGGGAAAAACAGCTTATAGGTCAAAAAGGGGAGCAGGTGCGTCGCGGCAGGTGCACCACGATAGACGTCCACCAAATAGGCAATGCACTCAAACACAAAGTAGCTGAGGCCCAAGGGAGCAATCAGCGCTGTAATCAGGGCGATTTGGGGCGAAGACGCAGGTAAATTGAGCCCAGGGCTGACTGCCGCAAGCAGGAAAGGAAGATATTTGAACCCCACCAACACCAGCACCAGCAGACCTATGCCAAGCCACAGGATGCCAGCCCGGCGCCGATTCCAGTCTGGCTCGGTGGCAGGTGAGGTCAAATCAGGGGCTGGTTTATGAGCTTGGCTATCGACCGGCTTAACCCGACGATGGGGAGGGTAGGCTGCCGGGGCCAGCGATCGCCCGATCACAAAGGTGATTAGCGCCAGCGCCAGCAGCAGCGGCACGTATTGAATTTGGAGGGAGGCGTAAAACACCAGGCTCGCCGCCAGCAGCACCCCAAGCTGCAGCGATCGCGATTCCTGCAGCCAGTATAGCCCCAGCACGCTGAGCAAGAAAATGCCATAGGTAATCGAAAGTAGCGTCATGGCGCGGGAGCGTCGTAGGGTAAGGGATGACCAATCGTACAGCTCACAATGCTCAATTTAGCAGTTCGAGCCCCTGTTGCTGTGGCGCTAGGGGCAATCGCTGGAGCCCTAGGGCGCTACTATGCGGGCCGCTGGCTCACTGCTGCCCATGGCGCTGGCGGTTTTCCCGTTGGCACCTTCGCGGTCAACATCAGCGGCTGCCTTATCATGGGGCTGGTCATTGCGCTTTGCGATCGCTTCAATGTGCCACCGGACGTGAAGCTGTTGCTCACCACTGGGGCGCTTGGAGCCTACACTACTTTCTCTACCTACAGCCTAGAAACGCTTGCTCTGCTGGAGCAGGGAAGAATTAGAATGGCCGGGCTATACTGGATCGGCAGCGCAGTCCTGGGTCTGGTAGCGCTGGGTCTGGGCTCAGTTCTGGGCGGGCTAGGGCATCGAAGCTAAGCGCCCACGGCTGCTGTCAAAACCCAATCAGCTCAAAAAACTGATCGTCAAGCTCATAGCCCAGGGTTTTGGTCATCAGCTTGACGTTGTTGCGCCCGGCTACGCCGCTTTCCCTTAACCAGTGAAGGGTGTGGAACACTTTGCTCATAACAAATATTTCTAGGGCTTCAGGGTTGTACTGTAGGCCCGTCTTGCTGAACTGATGGGGCACTAGCATGGCGGTATACCGGGTCAGTTCACCGGACTGCCGGTCCAGCAGGTATGGCAGCCAGGGGTAAGCAGCGTCTAGGGCGACGAACCATAGCCGGACTTCTGGAATCTCTGAGAGCTCGCGGGGATCGGTAGCTTCACGGGGATAGTCGATTTCAAAGGTGATGGGGGAACCCTGAATAAGCGTTCCAGATGCCCGTCTATCATTAATCACAGCCTCTGCTGACTTCAGATCAAGGGTTGTGATAAGGGGCAGGGTGAGTGCAATAGTAGACATGAGTTTGTGGACGTGGGGTGGGCTAAAAAGTAGGTTAAACCAAGTAAAACTCAGTCTGATAGACAATCTTAAGGCGTTTACGCTAAGGTTGAAGTAGGTCGCCAAAGCGAAATCGTACCGAGTTCACTTTAGGTGTCATGGCCCGCCCTCGGCATATGGCTTGATGGCGTATGGCTTGATTGGCGTGCAGGTTGATTGACATGCAACTTATTGATATGCAACACGATGCTACCCGTAAGCCTGTTCGCTCATTGGACGATGCTTTTGCGCGCTGTCGAGACTTAGGAATGCGGCTTAGCAAGCAGCGCCGCTATATTCTAGAACTCCTCTGGAGTCAGCGAGAGCACCTCTCGGCCCGTGAAATTTACGATCGCCTGACGCAGCAGGGCAAAGACATCGGTCACACCTCGGTCTACCAAAACTTAGAGGCCCTATCGGGCCACCAGGTAATTGAGTGCGTCGATCGCGCAGACGGCAGGCTATACGGCAGCGTCAGCGACTCTCATAGCCACGTCAACTGCCTCGACACTGATCAGATTATGGATGTTTTTGTCCAGCTTCCCGAGGACCTTATCCAGCGCGTTGAGCAGCAGCTTGGAGTGAAGATTACAGACTATAGAATTGACTTTTTTGGCTATTCCCAAGACGCTAAGTCCCAAGATGAGGACCGAAAAGGAAGAAAGCTAGAGATAGCTCAAATGGACTCTATGGACCTTGAGGCGCGTCCTTCACCCACCCGTTGACGGGAGGACGTGCGCTCTGCAATTATACGCTCATACTGGTTTATTTTTAATGCTAGAGCCGTGTCTTTCTGGTGCTACATGCTCGATGCATTAAAGCGCTGACCTGGCCGGAGTGCTCATCGGCTCAACCCAACCCCTTCCTCGATCGCACCATGCGCGACGTCAGTAGAGCTCCCCATCCGCAAAGCGAGGCGATCGCCAGCCTGCGTGAAGCGTTGGCCTATCACCAGCCGATTGTTCCCCAAAGCGACACGCTAGCGCTACGGCGTAAGCGTAGGTGGCATCTGCCCAATTGGATCTGGTCACCGCTGCTGCTGCTGGGTCTGGCGGTGACCGGAGGCATCGGGATGGTGGCGCTGCAGTGGCTTCTAGACCCCCCGCCCGTCCCCAACTGCAGGGCCCTGTCTCCCCTTGCGGCATCGGCAAAGCGCCTGCACTGCGCACAGCAGCTCGCGACGACAGGACAATCTGCTCACCTTGCGGCCAGCATCAATGTTTTAAAGGACTGGGGGCCAAATCACGCCCTCTACCCCGAAGCTCAAGCGCTGTTGACCGATTGGTCAAGGGCGCTCTTGGAGAACGCCGAAGATACACTGCACAGTGCTGGATTGGAGCAGGCAGTCCGGCTAGCGCGTTATGTGCCAGTCAACAGCCCTGTCTATGAAACAGCACAAGAGAAAATCAGCGACTGGCAGCGGCAGTGGGCCGACGGGGAGCGGATTTATCAGACTGCGCTCACCGCACTGGAGCAGAAAAGCTGGAAGCAGGCCTCTCAGCAGGTCGTTGCCTTGGGAGAGCTAACCTCCCCTTACTGGAGTCAATCGCGGGCGAACGCCCTCAGCCTGCGTATCTTGGCCGAGCAGAAGGGCCAGCAGGCCTTAACAGAGGCCCAATCCATGGCGGCCCAGCCTTACCCAGATGAGCTGGCCACTGCGCTAGTCCATCTGCAGACCATTCCTCCCCAGACCCTAGCCCAAGCTGAAGCCGAACCGCTGCAGCAGGCCTGGAGCAGCGCGGTGGCTGAGTCGGCCCTGGCAGAACTGGCCGCGGGCCAGCTGACGCGCGCCGTTGAACTGGCCCAATCGCTGCCGGTCGCGATGGCCGCGCAACCCGACTTGCCGGTTGCCACCCGCGACCTCATTCGCTACAGCCACGCGCAGCGGTTGGCAAGCCAGGCGATGGCCCAGCCTGAACGCTGGTGGGTGCTGATGGAAGCGATCGCAGCAGCTGAAGGGATAATGCCCCAGAGCGACCTAGCGCAGCGTATTCAGCCACAGCTTGTGCAGTGGCGATCGCAGCTCGAAGCCAGCCAACAGCTCCAGGTGGCCCAGGCTATGGCGGGCACCGGACAGCGCTGGCTGCTGCAGTTCAGCCTTGCTCAAGCGGAGGCCATCGGCAGCGCTGTCGACGGTGCCGACGGTGCCGACGCCAGTGCTACCAATACCCCGCTGCGATCGCAAACCAGCGCCCTGAAAAAAAGCTGGCGACAGACCCTTGCTCAAATTGACGGTCGCCCCAGATTTGACCTGGCGCAGCGAACGGCCCAGCCCGGAACCCAGCAAGCGCTTAGGGATGCCATCGCCATGGCTGAGGCGCTGCTTCCGCCGGGTATGGCGTGGCCCCAGGTGCAGCAGGCTATCACCGACTGGCGATCGCGCCTCCAGATGATAGAAGATCGCCCCATTATCGGCCAAGCGCAGCAGCTCGCCGCCGATGGCAAATTGCGGGAGGCGATTGCTCAAATCGAGGCGGTGGCCCCAGGGCGCTCGCTTTACGCCGAAGCCCAAAGCTTAGTCCAGGAGTGGCAGGGGACGCTGCGAGCGGCGGCGGATCGCGATCGCCTGGCAGAGGCACGGGATTTAGCGGGTCAGCTAAGGCTGAGCCAGGCGATTGAGATAGCTCAGGCAATCGCGCCGGCAAGCGGGGCGGTTTACAATGAGGCCCAGGTGGCGATTTCTCAGTGGCAGCAGGAGCGAGACGACCTTTGGGCCCAGCAGCGCAGCGCTGAGGAAGCGAGCCTGCCAGTAGAAACGAGCCCATCGCCAGAGGAGTCAGAGGCGCGCCTAGCGCCGGCCCCTGCTGAGGACGCTGCTTCCCCCTATGACGGCTACTACGGCACAACCGAGTAGTGCTACGGTAGAAGCGGCTGCTCCTGCCTGCTTGTCACCCTGTTCGGCCCATGCCATGACAACCCTTTTCCCTGATGCCCCAGCCCAGCGCCCTCTCCGGGTCGCCGTCATCGATGACGACGTGATTTTTCGCGGCGGCCTATGCGTCTGGCTGGAAGCACAGGGGATTACAGTGCTCTTCCAGGACAGCGATTTCTTGGCAGCGCAGTCTCCAGAGGCGTCTCAGGTTCGACCTGATGTCGTCCTCTACGGCTTTAACCAGGGACCTGCGGCAGTACGCTCTGTTGTGCAGGCTTTAGAAGCGCTTATGGCGGCCCCGGTGCTGGGGCTAGGGCCAGCAGATACGGCTGTTGCCCTCAGGGGCCAGCAGGCTGGGGCTCGTGGATACTGGGTCAAGGGGCACAAACCCCAGACGCTGCTGACTGCAGTACGGCAGGTGGCATCCGGGGCCGAGGCTTGGTCAATTCCCTACTGGCAGTCTACGCCAAAGCCTACGACTGATCCCCTAGGCCGCTGGCGAAGACGGCTCTACGCCTCCGGCATCAGCCAAATTGAGGCGGCGATCGCAGACTTAGAGGCACAGCTCGCAGTGGACCTGCCGCTGCTCGACCGGGCGGTGTTAGCAGGCCATCGGCGTGAGCTGAAGGCGGCCCGAGGGCTGGTTAGCTGGCTGCTGGCGCCCCGTTTGGCGGCTTCAGATGGGGCGGAGGCAGACTATGCCGTCAGGGACAGTTTCACCAGCGACAGCTTCATCAGCGATAATCTGAACCGCTCTAATCTCGGCGCCGATGGTGAAAGGATCTCTGGCGTTTCCCCACGGCGCTCTCCTGCGGTCGAGGGTTCCACTACGGCCTTAGATCGCTCCCCTTCTGGCAGCACCGCTGTCGCTAGTGAAATTGTCCCAGGCGGCATCCAGGCTACGCTGTTTGAAACCCTCGAAACTAAGCTTCAGTCGCCGCTGCGGAATCAAACCCGCCGCCCTCTGGAGATTGATATTCTGCGCGAAAGCTGTCGCCGTGAGCTGCTCTATCAGGTGTTGCGATCGCTGGAGCTACTGCTCGCCGAGCTGCGCCAGGCCAGCGAGCCAGCCCAGATTCTAGAGCAGCGCCCTCGGCTGCTGGTGGACCTGTGGCAGAACGCGTTGACCGAGTTTTTTGGGAAGTATTACGTCGTCCCCATCGACGGCGTTGAGTTAGAGGTGGTGCCGTACCTGATGCGGGAGGCCAATCAGGTGCGCCCTGCCCTAGAGAGCATCGTGGGCGTTACGGACCTGTGGTCCCATCTCCTATTTCAGACACCGCTCAGGGTGGATGGGGTTTCCCACAATGCAGGCACCGCTGTGGCAATGGCCCGGGCAGAGCACCTGCTAGATAACCTGGTGGTGCGGGTTGCCAATACGGTGGTGCAGCCCATGCTCAACCAGCTTGGGGACGTTGAGATGATCAAGCAGCGCTTCTACAGCCGCCGCCTCATCTCAAGCCGAGATGTGGCTCAGTTCCGCAATGAGCTGTCCTGGCACTACCGGCTAGTAAACGCGCTGTATGAGCCCCTCGACATTTTTGAAAGCCAAATTCGGCTGCTTCATCTCGGAGCCGTCGGCATTGAAGAACAGGTGGTATATGCCTCAAGACGCACCGAGCTAGAGCAGCTGGGGGGACTGCCGTTTGGGCTAACCCTGCTGCTGGAGCTGCGGGATGCCCTAGCGCCGCGGTTCCAGGCCCTAGTGAGCTGGGCAGGTAAGCTCGTGGTCTATGTTTTAACTGAAGTGCTGGGCCGGGCCATTGGTCTGGTGGGTCGGGGCGTGCTGCGGGGTATTGGCAGCGCCTGGCAAGACGTGCGCGTCAGCCGAGAGATTTCTAAGGGGACGGTATCCGATCCGCGCCGCTAGGGCGTTTCCGCCATAGATTCCGCTGGGCTCCTAGGCCGTCTGATACAGCTCGTGCAGCGCGATTTGGGCAGAGAGCGGGCGGGCTTTGGGATTGGGACTGGTCATGCGCTGGAGCCAGGTGACAAAGGGAGGCGAGAGCGCTAGGGAACTGATGTCAGGTCCTCTGGTGGCGGCGTTAGGCTGCCCCGCACTCTGCCCTGCGATTAGAGTTTTGATGGTCATTCCTAAGCTGTATAGATCTGATGTGTTCAAGACGCGGCCCCCAAGCTGTTCGGGAGCTGTGTAAGGCTGCACCCCCAACAGCGTCAGGATAGTGTTGCGGTCCTGGTCCACTGGCCCAGGCTTCACTGACCCAAAGTCGATTAAATAAATGCGCGTTCGCTCTTTTGGGGGCGTGGACAAAACAATGTTGCTGGGCTTGATGTCCCGATGCAAAATGGGCGGAGACTGACCGTGCAAATAGATCAAAACATCGAGGACACCTGCCGCAATCTGCCGCGCCTCCTTCTCTGAAAACGTGCGACCCTGCTGAAGATATCGGTCTGCTGAGGTGCCACCGACGTAGCTCTCAACCAGTACTAGGGCCTTTTTGTCCCGTGCTAGATCAATGTCAAAGCAGTCTAAATACTGTGGGATTGCGGGATGGCTCAGGTGTCGCAGCGTATTGATCTCCCGCTGGAACAGGCGCAGGCTGTCGGGGTGAAGCTCCTCGTCGATGGAAATGAGCTTTAAGATCACGAGGCGATCGCCCGCCAAATCTTTTGCCAGCAGCGTCCACCGGCCTGCTTTATTGCCGAGCTGGTGTTCAACCTGGTAGCGATCGCCTAAGATTTGCCCTGCCATGGTGCTCTATGCTTTCCTTGTCAGCTGATCTATCGCCTTCAAATCCAATGATGCGGTTTGTTACCGCCAACCCTATCATCTGTCGATCTACGGTATCTTTAAAGCCGTTCCTGGCCCCGCAGGGCCCCTCCCTGACTGATCCTGCCATGTCCTTAGCCCCTCCCACCTCCCTCCGAGAACAGCAGCACCCGCTGATTTGCGCACTGGCCAACGTAATCGAAACCACATGGCGCCAGTACTTGAATCTGTCCCCTTATCGACTGCCAAGCGACCTGGGACATATCGAAGGGCGTCTGGAGGGAGAGCGCCTGGTGATTGAAAATTCTTGCTATCAGACGCCCCAGTTTCGCAAGCTCCACCTGGAGCTGGCCCAGGTGGGCAGCAACCTAGACATTCTCCACTGCGTCATGTTTCCCCGCTTGGACTATCCTCTGCCTATGTTCGGCACTGACCTGGTGGGCAGCGCCCGACAGATTGGCGCCGCGATTGTAGACCTCTCACCCGTGGAGCAGACCGGAGACCGATGGACGCTGCCTGTCGGCTACCAAAGCGCGCTCCGGGCATTGCCCGCTCCTGCTTTTTCCCAGCCCCGCAACCTGCCCCAGTGGGGCCACATCTTCTCAGAGTTTTGCCTGTTTGTGCGCCCCGCTGAGGAAGAGCAGGAGCCGTTCGTTGCACAGGTCCGGGCCATGCTGGAAATTCACTGTCAGCAGGCGATCGCCACCGCCTCGGCCCCGGAGCGCCGCGCCGAGATCGCAGCCGGCCAGCGCCGTTACTGCTTGCAGCAGCAGCAGAACGACAAAACCCGCCGGGTGCTGGAGCGCGCCTTTGATGCCCAGTGGGCCGAGCGCTACATGACCACGGTGCTGTTCGATCTGCCCGATGACGCCTAACACTCACGGGCGCTGCTGATTTGAAGTATGCATTTCGTAGGGCCACGGCGCTGCCCCTACCGCCTGACGCTAATTTGAGGTATCTGGTCTATGACCGCTGTTCCACTGTCTTCTCAACTGATCGCAAGTTTACTCAACATTCGCCCCCTAGCGGCGATCGCCAAGCACCAGGCCCGCCGCATGATCATCAGCCGGGCGGAGGCTCTGGGGATTCCCTGGCGAGCTGAGGTGGAGCGGCTGCAGTCGCATCAGCCCCAGTGGGAGGAGACGCTAGAGGAAATTTCTAATCCTGAGGTGACCTACCCAGACTATTACTGCCGCTCTTTCCATGCCTATGACGAAGGAAACCTGGGCTGGGCTCCGGCGCTGGAGGTGGACGTGGCGGCACAGGCCGTCCACGCGCGGCTGTGGCCCAGCGAGGACGGACGGGGGGACATTCAGGGGGATGTCCGCCTGCGGCAGGCTTACCACCGGGTGCTTCGGGCCCATCTGCCTCAGTCGCCTGAGGTCAGCGTCGATCTGGGCTGTAGCGCTGGGGCGAGCACTGCTGCCCTACAGCAGGCCTTTCCCGACTCGCGGGCCATCGGCGTCGACCTCTCGCCCTACTTCCTCGTGGTGGCTCGTCACTGCTTTAACGACAGTCCCAACCTAAGCTGGCGTCATGGGGCCGCTGAAGCGACGGGGCTAGAGGCCGCCAGCGTCGATTTGGTGTCGGCCTTTTTGCTGTTCCACGAGCTGCCCCAATCTGCTGCGATCGCTGTGCTAGAAGAGGCCCAAAGAATTCTCCGTCCCGGTGGCCACATCGCCATCATGGGCATGAATCCCGCCTCGCCGGCCTATGCCAAAATGCCCGCCTATGTGCGGACGCTGCTGCGCAGCACCGAGCCCTATTTGGACGAGTACTTTACCTTTGACTTGGAGGGGGCGATCGCCGCGGCGGGGTTTGAGCGGCCAAAAATGGAGATTATCAGCCCGCGACACCGGGCGCTGATTGCACAGGTCTCGAGAGCCCCGGACCTGAGAGCGCCCTAGGGCAACCGATAGCTCGCCACCCGAATCATCAGCGCCCCGCTCTGGGGGTTGTGGTCAAAGACAAAGCTGCCGTGCTTGCGCTCGTTGCCCGACAAAAAATCGATCTGCTGCTCGCCCGTTTCCGTCGCTTCGTCCACCTGAAGCTCAGCAGTAACCTGCACCGTGCGGGCGATGCGTCCCCCCGTATTCACGATGGAGAAAGGCACGTAGTAATGCCCGTCTGTGACTCGGGCAGATTCAGTAATCTCGACCCGAAAGGCGGGAGGGCGGTTTTGGTTGATTTGCCAGTCGAAGATCACCAGACCAACCAAACCGACTAGCACCACCAAAGAGGTGCATAGGGTCACCCACTCCGCGAGCGATCGCCCTTCGCGAGGGGTTGGGGCAGAAGTATCTTGGGTCATGCGGTGGTCGTGCGGTCGGTAGCGATATCAGTCCTCTCTAAACTGTAGGCTATTTCACTCAGATTCAGCGTCCTAGCGCTGCCACTCCAGCCACTTTGCCGCTATTTTTTTGATGAAGGGCGTGAATTGCGCAAGGCTGTATTCCTCTGCCGCCTTGCGAATCGCTTCCGCTTGGGTGGGGTAGGGGTGAATCACGCTGGCGATCGCCCCCAGTCCTAATCCTTTGGTCATGGCCAGGGTAACTTCGTTGAGCATTTCCCCCGCGTGGGTCGCTACCACCGTCGCCCCCAAAATCCGGTCCTTGTTTTTAGCCAGGTAAATCTTGGCAAAGCCCTCCGTCTCTCCGTCAGCGATCGCCCGGTCCACGTCGTCCAAGGGCACGTGATAGGTGCGAATATCCTCCCGAGAGGCGGCGTCTTTGGCGGAGATGCCGACGTGAGCTACCTCGGGGTCAGTGTAGGCGCAGGACGGCATGACGAGATCGCTCAGCTTGCGGCGACCAATGCCGAATGGGGCAAACAGCGCGTTCTGCACAGCGATGCGAGCGGCGGCGTCTGCCGCATGGGTAAACTGCCAGGCCATGCAGCAGTCCCCCACAGCGAAAATATTGGGGTTCGAGGTTTGCAGGTAATCGTCGATGAGGACGCCTTTTTTGTTGTCGGTTTTGACGCCTACTTTCTCTAGCCCCAGCTCGCTGACGTTAGGGGAGCGGCCCACGCTGATGAGTACAGCATTGACGGCGACGCTGTGGGTATCGCCATCGGTTTCATAGTGAACAATTTTGCCATCCTCCTGCTCCACCCGCGTCACGTCAGCATTCAGCCGGATGTCTACGCCCTCATAGGCGAGCTTGCGCTGCATTAGCGCTGAGACCTCCGGTTCTGCCGCGTTGAGGATGCGATCGCCTCGCTGCAGCAGCGTCACCGCCGTCCCCAACCGCTGAAAGGCCTGGGCCAGCTCACAGCCAATGTAGCCGCCGCCAATCACCGCCAGTTTCTGGGGCCGCTCAGTGAGGTTAAACACGTTCTCGTTAGTGAGGTAGTCCACCTGGCCCAGCCCCTCAATGGGGGGCAGCACGGGGCTAGAGCCCGTGGCAATGACGGCCTTTTTAAACCGCAGCGTTAGCTCTCCAACAGCGATTGTGTCTGGTCCAGTGAACTTAGCTTCACCAAAAAATAAATCAATGCCATATTCCTCGCTCATGTGCTTAGCCGAGTCGTTTTGGCTGATTTCAGCCCGCACCCGGCGCATCCGCTCCATCACGCCAGGGAAATCTACCGACACTTCTTCAGGCACGTTGACGCTAAAGCGGTGGGCCTGCCGCACCTCGTGGGCGGCGCGGGCGGCGCGGATCAGGGTTTTGGAGGGGACGCAGCCGACGTTGGTGCAATCGCCCCCCAGCAGATGCTTTTCAATCAGGGCGACTTTGCCGCCGAGGAGACCGGCGCCGCCTGCGGTAACCAGTCCGGCGGTGCCGCCGCCAATGACCACCAGGTTATAGACTTTGGCCGGGTCAGGCTGAGGCCAGTCAGGGGGGTGGACGTGGGAGAGGAGCGTACGGTTGTGGTGATCGAGGGGGGAGAGGGTGGCCATAGTGTTGAGGGAGCTAGTCTTGCGATCGCGACCTGTCATGTCCTACGTGGTGGAACACTAGCCTCCCATGCGAGCAAGTCTTATCTGACTAGCAGCCCACAAATCATTCTCTCAAGTAGACAACAAATCGGCAGTTAAGAGTATTCCATTTCTTTTGAGTCCTTTTTATTTAGCTTTCCATTCGTCGCTGCAATCACCATCTTTACGTAAAATTCACAATTTACCATCTTAAATTAACATTGTTCACATACAACCGGTTGTAAGATGTACTCAGAAAAATGTCACGGAAGAAATTAATGCTAACAACATAGCAATTTCCGGCAGCTCTAATCATTTTAGATACTCTTTTCAAATCTTAAGTATCCTTGGTGCAAGCTCAACAAGACCTGCTCCTAAATTTTTAACGTGGCATGCCCGCCAGTCCATTAAGCGACGAGGTGATATTTTTTACGCCGATGAATCTGTGCGATGCGATTTACATTTAGGAGTTGTAGGAGGCAATGACTACACTGCATCGGTAACTAATGTCGGTAACTAATATAGTTCTACGCGTTAGAAATGCAATTTTTGTCCTAACTCTGCCTACAGAGAATAAACTAACGCAGCACCTGATTGCATAGTTGAGCTACATACATAGAGATGTGTGGGCGTGAGTCATGTGAGACGTAAAACTTATGAGTGGAGTAATAGGGTTTTTCGAAGGTTCGATTTTCTGTGCAGTGACAATCTGGGCAGATTAGTTGAGATCAGAGTGTGACGAGTAGGGCTTATGCCTTTATGTGAGCGGGATGTGCGCCAGAACTATGGCGTTGACCTATAAAATCTAACGGATAAATTTCAATTTTACTAAAGTGTAGCTCGTCAGTAATTTTAGATTTTTCCCAAGGCGAATATCAAGCCTATTCGGTACAATGCCAAGCATATTCAATTGATTTTTTTAAAGCTTGCCTTGGCACTTTTAAGCCTTACGCTTTTTGAGTCAACACCTTATAGATGCTCATGCCGATTCCATACAAAGTTTTTCATATTGAGATTTTGTGTAGTCTCCCTTCGGTTTTGGTATCATCCTGCCCTCAGGGTAAAAGAAAACGCAACAGTCCGCGGTAGTCCCCAATATGATATTTGCGTCTATTCGGTATCGGTACATACGAAATTAAATATTTCAAGCAGCACGCAAACTTCTTAAGTAAAGTACCTGACTGACAAACACATTCATATATGTAAAATGACTAAACATCCTGAAGTTTTCATAGTTAGCTCTGGAAGAGCCGGTTCCACTTTGCTTCAATCTTTACTAAACGCTACTGGACAAATCTACATACCTCAGGAAAGCGACTTTATTGCCAGGGCGTATCCATTCTTCTATAAAAAAGAGAAATTCTATCACGAAGATTATAAGAAAATCGCGTCTATTTTTCGTATAACATCTCAAGATAAGGGATGGGGTATGGATGAAAGCCATATAGTCGAACACTTAAAACAACACAACCCACAGACTCTAGCTAACGTATTTTCTGAGATATGCGAGCTATTGCATAGCAGAATGGGCACTAGAGATTTAATGTGGGGAATTAAACGCCCTGTACTAATTGCTAATATAGATAGAATTCTTTCGACTTATCCTAATGCTAAGATTGTCCATATATATCGAGATGGTAGAGACGTCTTCCTTTCCTATAAATCTATCCATGACAGTAGTCCAATAAAATTTGGCCCAAAAGGAATTTTCACAAACGCCCTGTACTGGATAGATGGTCTCAGGAGAGTAGAAGAGTTTCGAAACTCAACTAAAGAGGAAAAAAGCAAAAGACACGTCTTTGAAATAAAGTATGAGGAAATTATTACAAATCCAGAGCATACATTGAAGCAATTATGCAGTTTCATTGAAATTGATTATGACCCGCTTATCATAGAAAATTTTTACAAAGAGGATGTTCAAAAAAGAGTGGCTCCAAGAGATTTGATGTCATCGATACATGCAAAACTATCGGGAAAGCTAGACTTGAACAATGTCGGCAAATATCTCAAAAAAATGAATAAACGCGAGGTGTTCTTCTACGAACTGCTTGCATCTCCATATCTAGAGAAGTATGGATATGAAGTCAAATATAGTGTTGCATCGTCCAATCTGTTTCGGCCCTTTCGGCGCCTATCTTACTACGTAGCGAGACAGATAAATGACATTAGATATGAGCGCCGCGATAAGAGAGTTTTTGATTGCGTTTCTAAAAGCAGTAATACTCAATAGGCAATCATGCTGAGTAATTAGCAACAGATTGAGTCCAATACTCTGGACAGATTTAAGAGGCTATAGCGCCGTAGTCAAGCAGGTTTCGGTAGTTGGCATGGGATTTTATCAAAGTCGGCTCCAAGTCAAACAGCGCAATAAATAAGTCCAAAAGATGCTCATTGAGGGCCAGCCGTTTGAGGGAGGCCATCGAAAAGCTCAGCGGTTGCGAGTCGGGCTGAGACCTTTGCAGGCTGGCTTTGGCTAGATTCAGGGCCATCAAGCTGGCGTTGGCATGGGTATCGATGGCGTCAGCAGAACGCGCTTGGCAGTGGGCGAGGCCGGTGTACTGGCGGGCATCGCGGAAGATAAACTCAATTTGGAAGCGGGCGGTGTAGCACTGGTAGAGGAACAGTGGGTCGATTTCAGTGTCAGTAGAGAACAAGACGACATAGCGCCTTTGGCCTTTGTGCTCCTTGAGGAGGTAGGCTAGACGGACTTTGCGCTTGAGGCTGACAGACCAGACCACCGCGCTGTAGAGACTCACCCCCTCTTCCAATTGGGCAACGAACGCAAAGCGACTGGTGTCAGTGAGGTCCACCTTGCCGTCGTAGCGGCGCGGTGCGCCCCTTCCGGCGTAGGGACCGTCATAGAGGTACTTGAGGTTGGCATCACAGCGCAGTTTGCCAATGGCATCGAATCCCAGTTGTACCACCCCGCTCACCCACTTGTACTTGCTGTAGAAGCCATCGGCGACCACGTAGCGTACCCAGCTTGGAAAGAAGCTCATGCAGTAGGCCAGGTGAGCCAGATAGAATTCTATCCGGTTCCCCTTTGTTGAACTTGCCTCAGCCTTGGATTTTGATGAAGTGCTCAGACCCGCTTCAGTTTGCTGGGCTGAGAGGGTATAGCCGGTGTTTTGCACCATATCGACGATGGCCACTACCGACAGCTCCAGCCCGCGCTCGGCCCGCTGCGTTTTGCCGTTGTAAAACCAGTCCAAGCCAGGGGTATGCTGGCCGCTCTTCTCAATGAAGGTACAGTCCACCACCGCAATTTGAGCACTCTGCTCTGGTCTGACCTGCTCAATGAGGCTCTGGTTCAGGCGCTCAAAGCCGTATCCTCGCTCAAAGTGGCGGCGGTAGCTGCGCTCTGACAAGCCGCTGTAGCGACTGAGGTTGGTGTAGTTCACCTTCCCGCACACCACGAAGATGCTTGTCATCAGCGTCAGCAGAAACTGCTTTTGAGGTTTGTGAAATGGCCTGCTGTCTCCAGCAGACCGGTTAGAATCTGTGTAAAGCTGTCCATCGGTGCGACCCATTCGTTACAGTTGCACTTTATACGGTGGACGGCTTTCCTCCTACTCCCCAGCAAAACTGTCCGGACTATTGTGAGTCGGTGAAATACTCCTTTGGTACACTCAAGAGCAAGTTGATTCATCCCACAGCTTTTCTAATCAGAGCTGCTGCTAAGACGACTATCGCCAAGTGGATTGAGGTATTCTATAACCGGCAAAGGTTGCACTCAATCCATTGGATACTAGTAATTGTTCAACCTAGTAGCCAGTCGGCATCATCAAAGGCAGAAATGCCTTGACGCTTGGCAGTATTGACCAGGGAGCGCACCTGGGCAAACAGCTCAGCTCCTTAATCAGAGCGAAAGCCGTTAGTCACCTTGCGAAACACCTCGCTCCAGCGCAGTGCCTGCTCACTACTATTGTTTGTGGACGGCACTGTCTCATCTTCGAGGAAATACAAAGGTGATCACGAATCTTACGCTTATGTTTACCTTGTCAAACAATTATTATGATCCACATTGTCTATAGCCGGGCATCACCTAAGCAGATGCGTCAAATGTTAGAGAATCTGGGAATCTACATTAAACTGGCTGTGGATATTGAACGCCGGATTCTAGCCGATAACCCGCTGGTTGCGGTGTTTCAACAAAAGTAGGGCAAAGAAGCCGGAGCTCTTTGCCCTAACAGGGGTCTTACGCTAGAACCTAAACACCGTTCTAAACGCCGCAATCACCGCCGCATCGTTATCTGAATCCTGCTGCGGCGCCGTCAGCACGATTACACCCGGCGTCAGCGAGATATTATCCGTCAGCTGATACTTAAAGAAAGCATCGATGTGGAACGGCACATCCTCCGAGAAATCCGGATCCCCGGGCACATCTAGGTCTGTCAAGTAGGGCTCCGCGCCAAACACCAGACCGCCCAAGTTGCCCTCACCGAATAAATCGGGGAAGCCTAAAATGACGCCGTAGGTAAGCTGCCGGGCATCCCCTAGGCCAATCAGTCGGGCATCATTGAAGCCTGCAAAGCCGCGAATGTCGAAGTTTTGAGCCACTCGAAAGTACACCTCAGCGCCGTAGGTATTGCTGGTCACGGGTGCGGAGGTCACCTCAGACGGTAAACCTGAGGAGGGACTGAGGTTACCCAGGGGCGTGCCCGTTGCCCCGAATAGAGCCCCGATATCGGAGGTGCGGTGGCTGTTGGCGTAGGTCAATGCAAAGCTGATGTCATCGGTAGGTCTGAAGGTCAGCTGCCCCAGGGCGGAGTAACCGCCGTTGAACAGGCCCACTCCGGGAGACGGGTCTTGCGGGTCGCCGAAGCTGATGTAGCCTGCCGAAACTTCGAGGAAGTCCGCTGGGTTGTAGGTAAAACCAACGCCGGTTCCGCCGATGCCCAGCCGGTAGATGGGGTTTCGCTCAGCAAACTGGCTGAGGGAGCCGTTGGCGCCGCCCCCAGCCTCGAAGCCGGGGTTGAGGGTGTCGGTGTAGAAGTGGTGGGCAGCCAGGCTCGCCATCACCACGGTCTCTAGATCATCGGTAATCGGGAAGCCGTAGTGGAGTCGATCTAGAATAATGTCGTTGTTGGCAATGGGCGGAACGTCAAAGGCAAAGCGGCCTTCGTTGGTGCCCAGCTCATCGGCAAAGGCATTGCCAATGCTGGATGTGGTCAGGCGGGTAATCAGGCGATCGCGGCCGGTGAAGCTGGTGAAAAGCTGTAGCCGCACCCGGTCTTGGAAGACGGTTACCGCGTCGCTTTCGGTTTCGTTAAAGGCGTCCGCAATCAGGAAGGCTACCTCACCCTGTAGCTTTGTAGTGGTGGAGAACTGGTTGGCTTCTAGCTCAGCGGTACGGGCTTCGAGGGAATCCACCCGGCCCCGCAGGGTGGCCAAATCTGCGGCAAACTGCTGCTGCAGCCGGTTTAGGGTGGCGATGTCCTGCTGATTGAGCTGGATCTGGTCTAGGTTGGCAGTGATGTTGTTGAGGCAGGCGTTGAGGCCTGCTGCAAACTCGTAGCGGCTCATGGCGGTGAAGCCGCGGAAGGTGCCGTCGGGGTAGCCCGCAATGCAGCCGTAGCGGGCGATTAGGTTCTGCAGTGCCTGAAACGCCCAGTCGGTGGGCTGCACGTCAGAGAGCTGGGAGACCGAGGTCACCTGACTCATGCCGCTAGCATCAGCGGACTCCTCCTCGGGCGCCATCAGGTCTAGGACACTGGTTGAAACGCTCGCGTCGCTTTCGGTGTCTGCGACGCGCTCAGTCTCTGCGACGCGCTCAGTCTCTGCGACGTTTTCGGTGTCTGCGACGTTTTCGGTGTCTGCCGCGATCGCAGGCCGCGCAAGCCCTGGAAGACCAAACGCTATGGCGCTGAGGAGCGCTAGGCTCCGGCAAAGTCGTATCGTCATTGTTTTTGTATCCTCACACCTACGAATATTAAAATCGTCTGTTGGCAGCGCGTCCTGGGGCGTACGCCCACAGCGCATCCCAACGCTTTAATCTGCAGAAGAAAACTTAGCAACTATTTACTCAGAGAAATGGTGCGATGGATACAAAACTACAGGACGACTTGTAATTACTCGAACGCAGTGATGCAGGATTTACATCTGAAATGACATCTACAGCTAGGACAGCATGACGGGCCAAATCCAGCTTCACCACCGGCAGCAGGGCAGCGGCCCTGTCTTGCTGCTCTTGCACGGCTTTATGGGAAGCGGAGAAGATTTTGGCCCAGCGGTACGCCATTTGCGCGCAAGCCACACCTGCTTCGCCCTTGACCTACCTGACCACGGACGCACCCAATTAGCCCCCGGGGTCACCTATTCCATGGCCAATGTCGCCACGGCCATCTTGGACTGGCTTGCCCCAATAGCCCCCACTCCCTGCAGGCTTGTGGGCTACTCTATGGGGGGACGGCTGGCGCTTTACCTAGCCCTGGTAGCCCCCGAGCGCTTCTCCCACCTGGTGCTAGAGTCTGCCTCTCCTGGCTTGAAGACCGCAGCAGAGCGGCAGACCCGCATCGCCCAAGACGAGGACCGGGCGCGGCGGCTTGCCCAAAACTTCGAGGGGTTCCTGCAACGGTGGTACCGGGCCCCTCTATTTCAAAACCTGTCCCAGCAGCCAAGCTTCGAGGCCGTGCTGCAGCGGCGGCGACAGAACAATCCCAAGGCCTTGGGGCGATCGCTCCGCTGTTTAGGCACTGGGCAGCAGCCCTCTCTCTGGCCCCGCCTGCCCAACCTCACCTTACCGACCCTGCTGATTACCGGCGCGCAAGACAGCAAATTCTGCGCCCTCAACGCCGAAATGGCAGCCCAAATTCCCAACGCTCACTGGGTGAACGTGCCAAACTGCGGCCATACGGTGCATTTAGAAGACCCGGAGCGGTATGCTAGGGCGATCGCCGCTTTTGTAAACGACAGTGCAGCCCCAGAATCATGCTGTTCTGGCGCTGGGTGAGGCCTTCGCGATAAGCGATTGCCCACAATGGCCTTATTTATCGTTACGTTGGGTAATGGTGACCCTAATTCAGGTAACGCCCATGACCTCAGAACCCCGCCGCCCCGACCCCGCAAGCGAAGACGTTGCCCCATCCCTCAGCGATCGCTACACCGCCTTTATCGACCTGATTATCGACAACACCCTTAAGGGCAAGGTCCGCTCTAAAGAATACGTCTATAACCAGCTGGTCAAAAAGCTGCGGCTGGGGACGGGGGAAATCTTTGAGCGGTGTTTGCTGGTGCGGCGGGGCGCCATTGATCAGCAGCTTGAGGTCCAAAAAGACGCGCTTAAGCGGGCCAAAATCGAGCGGCAGAGCAAAGCGCTGCGCGCCTTGGAAGACGCCTGGGCCAAATACCAGCAGGGCCAGCAGAGCAAGAGCGCCAGCAGCGAGGCCGTCAACCAGCTCAAGCAGGCCCCAGAGGGCGATCGCCTCTGCGTGCTGGCTCAAATCTTAGACCCCAATCAGACCAACGCTTTTGATTACCGCCGCATTGAGCTGCTGGCCCAGGAGCTGGCCCAAGTGCCGGCGGCTGGCGACGCCGCCGTGGTAGATGCGCTGCACCGCATTGCGGCAGGCCTCAAGCAGGGGCTTACCAACTACACCGCGCTTCAGCCCCATCTGCTGGGCTGGCTCTACGAGAACCCCCGCGCCGTGGGCTTCACCCAGTCCAGCGTAAGCGCCAATAACCCCTGGAACTACTGGGCCCGCCACGTTGACCGCCCCCTACCGAAGATGCTGTTCGAGGCCCAGACCCGCAACCAGTCTGCCCGCACCCTCGCCCAGCAGGCCTCAGACCTGAGCGCCTGGGTGGAGCTGATGGTATTGCTGCGGGGGATTCAGAGCAGTCTTGTAGAGTGGTTCGACCAGCAGCCCTACAGCGCTCAGATGGGCCGCAACCTGTCCGCCTCCACCTTTCTGGCCTTCGCCATCATCTGGTGCGAGCTCAGCGACGGCTTCGGGGGGCGCTCCCCTAGCCTGTCGAGCGCCTGCTTTCAGATGGCGCTACAGATTCTGCGCCGGTTTGCCCAGCGCGACAGCTTCCCGCTCTACGGCGGCATATTTGTTTCCTTCTCTGGGGAGAGCTTCCGCAGCACCATTGCCTACCTCGACCAGCCCTTGAAGGCGATTGAAAAGACCCAGGAAAAGGCGAGGATTCTGACGATTTTGGGCTACTCCCAGCAGTGGGTGGGCAACCGCAAGCAGGCCAGGGAACTTTACGGCGAGGCTTTGGAGCTGGCGCGGCAGGCCTCAGACCGAACCTGCGAAGTGGCGAACCTCAACCACCTCAGTCGCCTCAGCCTGGGACAGCGGGACTTTGCTGAGGCAATTAACTTGGGGCAGCGGGCGCTACTGCTGGCCCGCCAAACCGGGGATGCCCTGGGGGAAACTAATGCGATCGCCAACCTGGGTTATGCAGAGGTGCGCCAGAGTCAACAGCAAGAGCACCTCACGGCTTTGGTCCTAGAGCCCGTCATTCAGCGCCTAGAACGGGGGCTAGCGCTGGCGGAGAAACATAACGATGTGCTGTCAGGGCTATTCTGCTGTCTAGGATTGGGCAATGCGCACCTAACATTAGAGCAGGCCGGTACGGCAAAACCCTATCTAGATCGCAGTCTTGATGTTGCGGTTCGAGCGGGAAGCCTGGAGCTAGAAGGGCTGAGCCATGCGGCGCTGGCCGAGGCCCGCTATCAGCTTCGTCAGCTTTCGGAAGCTGTGGTTCCGGCCTGCATCGGCCTCTATTTGCTGGAAGAGACCAAAGCCCCAGAGCGTCAGCAGGTCGCCAACTTAGTGGCCCTACTCAAAGGGCAGTTGGGGGAGCGTTTCAGGCAGATTTTGCAGCAGCAGCGATCGCAGCTGGTGGCGCGTATCAGCGTGGAGGGGTATGAGGCCCTGTTAGAGTCGCAGTAGACCAATCATATTTCATAAGCGATCTAGGAACGTCATAGCTCATAGCAGAACTATGAGGAAGTATGGGGAGCCGAGTCTATTTCCGAATAGGTTACTGACAGCAACAAAATGTATAGCGATACTAAATCGCTTATGAACTGTGAATTGAAAGGAGGGGCGGGCTGCGCCCGCCCCTCCTTTCAAAAATCACGCAGGATTGCTATAGCTATGTTGTTGTTATCTTTCTTGAGCTGCGCGTTTGCCTGTTCTAGTTCAGCCTGTTCAGCCTGCAGCCGGCCCAGCTTCTTTTCCGCCTGGCTGCGTATCTGGCCATAGTAGCGGTTGTTGTGGCTCAGGTCTGAATTCTTGTTGACAAGCGAGTCCACCAGTTTGGCCGCACTCGGATTCGCCTTTTAAGGCATGGCTGATATAGTGAAGGGCCACAATCATGGGGCTACCTATGGTTATCGCATTTGGAGCTGCGAAATCTACTGTAGCGGCGGTAATCTCTCCTCACTCTTCAAAAGCGAACCCTAAGAAAAGCTAACAACGGCATATCCCAATCAAAAACGCAGTACGCTTTATGGAAAGTAGCTCTGGCTACCGACCCCATTAGCGCTTTTCCCTCCGATGACCCAAGCGATCGAATCCATCCTTCAAGAGCAGCGCCGCTTTCCCCCCAGCGCCGGCTTTTCCCAGCAGGCCTATATCAAAAGTCAGGCGGACTATGAAAAGCTGTACGAGGAAGCCAAAGCTGACCCCGCCGCCTTTTGGGCCAGACTGGCCAAAGAAGAGCTGCACTGGTTCGAGCCCTGGGACACGACCCTCGACTGGCAACCGCCCCACGCTAAATGGTTCGGCGGCGGCAAGCTTAACATTAGCTATAACTGTCTCGATCGCCACCTGCAGACTTGGCGTAAAAACAAAGCAGCTCTGATTTGGGAAGGGGAGCCTGGGGATTCGCGCACCCTCACCTATGCCCAGCTTCACCGGGAGGTGTGCCAATTTGCCAACGCCCTGAAGCAGCTCGGCGTGGGCAAGGGCGATGTGGTGGGTATCTACATGCCGATGATTCCTGAGGCGGCGATCGCCATGCTGGCCTGTGCCCGCATCGGGGCGCCCCACACGGTGGTGTTTGGCGGCTTTAGCGCCGAGGCCCTACGCGATCGCCTCAACGATGGCAAAGCCAAGGTGGTGGTCACGGCAGACGGCGGCTTCCGTAAAGACAAAGCGGTGCCGCTGAAGGTGCAGGTAGACAAAGCCCTAGAGGGCGGCGCGGCCCCCACGGTTGAGCATGTGGTGGTGGTGCAGCGCACCAAAGAAGATATTGAAATGGTGGAAGGGCGTGACCAGTGGTGGCACGACCTGCAGCCCACCGTGAGCGCCGACTGCCCCGCCGAACCCATGGACAGCGAAGACATGCTGTTCATCCTCTACACCTCCGGCAGCACCGGCAAGCCTAAGGGCGTGGTCCACACCACAGGCGGCTACAACCTCTACACCCACATGACCACCAAGTGGATCTTCGACCTCAAGGACGACGACGTCTACTGGTGCTCGGCAGACGTGGGCTGGATTACCGGCCACAGCTACATCGTCTACGGGCCGCTGTCCAACGGGGCCACGGTGGTGATGTACGAAGGGGCCCCTCGCCCCTCCAACCCAGGCTGCAGCTGGGACATCATCGAAAAGTACGGCGTCACCATCCTCTACACTGCCCCCACCGCCATCCGCGCCTTTATCAAAATGGGGGATGAGCACCCCAACGCCCGCGACCTCTCTTCCCTAAGGCTGCTGGGCACCGTGGGTGAGCCCATCAACCCGGAAGCTTGGATGTGGTACCACCGGGTGATTGGCGGCGAGCGCTGCCCCATCGTGGATACCTGGTGGCAAACAGAAACCGGCGGCATCATGATTACGCCGCTGCCGGGGGCTATCCCCACTAAGCCCGGCTCCGCCACCCGCCCCTTCCCCGGCATCCTGGCGGATGTGGTGGATATGGAGGGTAACCCCATCGAAGGGGACGGCGGCTACCTGGTGGTGAAGCACCCCTGGCCCAGCATGCTGCGCACGGTGTACGGCGACGACGATCGCTTCCGCCGCACTTACTGGGAGCCCGTACCCCCCAAGGACGGCCAGCACTTCTACTTTGCTGGAGACGGCGCCCGCAAGGATGAAGACGGCTACTTTTGGGTGATGGGCCGGGTAGACGACGTGATCAACGTGTCGGGGCACCGCCTGGGCACCATGGAAATCGAGTCCGCTTTGGTGTCCCATCCGGCGGTGGCAGAGGCGGCGGTGGTGGGCCGCCCCGACGACCTCAAGGGGGAGGATATCTTTGCCTTTGTCACCCTGGAAGGCAGCGCTGAAGCGGGGGACGCCCTTAAGAAAACGCTACGGGACCACGTTGCCCAGGAGATTGGCCCCATCGCTAAACCCGGCGATATTCGCTTCACTGACGCCCTACCCAAAACCCGCTCCGGCAAAATTATGCGGCGGCTGCTGCGATCGCTAGCGGCAGGGCAAGAAGTAGCAGGAGACACCTCTACGCTAGAAGACCGCTCTGTGCTCGACCAGCTTCGTCAGGGTGATTAGATTGCGGCAGCGACAGTTAGGCTATTCTTTGAAAGCAGACAGTCGCCGCTTTTCAAAACGGCGCAGTTCCCTTACGCTATACCGTATGATCGTTATACTCGTTCTTCAGACTTCACATTCGGTGTTCAGCCCTGTATCGCGTTAGGCTATTAGTCGTCAACCTACACGTCGTGTATATTTTTCATGCAGACTGAAGCATTTAGCGAGCTTTTTCCCCTGTTTGGCTCTGCTAGTACAGAAACCTTGGAGTGGCTGCTCTCTATTGCAGTCGAGCATGACTACCCAGCTGATCGCGCTGTGTTGATGGAAGATGCTTGGGGCAACGCCGTCTATTTTATTGAGTCGGGATGGCTTAAGGTGCGTCGTCACTCGGGTGATGACGTGGCAGCGCTGGCCATTTTAGGGCGGGGCGACTTCTTCGGTGAGATGGCCATTCTAGACGAGTCTCCTCGCTCAACCGACGTCATTGCCCTATCCTCGGTGAAGCTGCTGAGCGTCTCGGCGCAGCGGTTTATCCAGACCCTCTTTAAAGATTCGCAGCTCCACCACCGGCTGCTGCAGCTTATGGTCAAGCGGCTGCGCCAAACCAACGCCAGGTTCCAGCTTCGCCACCAGCCACCAGCCATTAAGCTGGCCAGCACGCTGATTCAGCTTGCGGAGCAGTACGGCCACCCCATGGAAGAGGGCACAAAGATGTTTAACGTGCCGCCCCAGGATCTGGCCGACGTTACGGACATTGGCCTTGAAGACACCCAGAAAATTTTAGACAAGCTGACCAATAAAGGCTGGATTAAGGTCGTTCCCGAGGAGCAAGCCCTGTATTTAACCAACAGCAAACAGCTCGCTCACCTGGCGGGACAGATTTAGCATCTCTTCGGTCAACTGCCTAGCGGCGACGATTCCAGGGCAGTAAAGAAGTATTGCTGGTTTCCAAACACATGCTTAAGACGACAGAGCGCTAAATCTTGACGTGGTAGTCTTGCAGGCAAGTCAGATAGTCTTCATTTCGCGCTTAGGAGAACGGCATGATTCAGCAAACGCCTCCCCCGCCTTCTATTTCACCCCGTCAGATGACGCTGCTGCGTATCGTGGCCTACATGGCCTGGTCTGACGGCGGTTTGGCTGAAGAAGAAGCCGACGTGATGCTCGATCGGTTCAGCAAAATTTTTGCTGGGGACGATTCTCAAGCGGCGGAACTACAGAAGGAGCTGCGGGCTTACCTGATGCAGAATATTCCCCTAGGGGAGCTTGTTCCCAAGCTGCAGTCCCACGAGGAGCGGACGCTGGTGCTCCGTCTCGGCTATGAGGTGATTCGGGCCAACACGCGATCGCCCGGTGAAGCGGCCATCAACGAGGAGGAAGCCGCGGCCTATCACCAGCTGAAGACGCTGCTCGGCCTGCCGGAGGAGGAAGTGCAGCAGATTCAAGCCGAGGTGGAAGCGGAAGGCCATCAGCCGAGCGAGATGGTGGGAACCCTGACCCGAGAGCTGCGCAACTATTTTGACAGCTAGCTCATCTCTAGCATCCGCTGAATCGGTCGGTGTGCCGCCGCTCGCGTGGACTCCGCCATGGTGATTTCTGGAGACTTGGCTTTCATCGCCTGGTACAGCTTCTCTAGGGTATTGAGCCGCATATGGGGGCACTCGTTGCAGGCGCAGTTGCCCTGAGCTGGGGCTGGGATGAATTGCTTGCCGGGGGCCTGCTTATTCATCTGGTGAATGATGCCGGGCTCGGTGGCAACGATGAAGGCGGGAGCGGTGCTGTGCTGCACGTAGTTGAGCAATGCGGTGGTTGAGCCAATGTAGCTGGCGTGGCGCAGGACGGGGGGTTCGCACTCGGGGTGAGCAATCACCTCAGCCTGGGGATGCTCCACCTGAAGCTGAACGATGCGCTTCTCGGAGAACGTCTCGTGAACGATGCAGCTGCCTTCCCACAGCAGCAGCTCTCTCCCCGTCTGAGCCGCGACGTAGCGCCCCAGGTTGCGATCGGGGGCAAAGATAATCGGCTGGTCTTCGGGAATCTGCTCAATAATTTTGACGGCGTTAGAGCTAGTGCAGATGATGTCGCTCATCGCCTTGATCTCTGCGGTGCAGTTGATGTATGACACCACAATATGGTCCGGGTGCGCCGCCTTGAACCGGGCGAACTGAGCCGGGGGGCAGCTGTCGGCGAGGGAGCACCCAGCGTCGAGATCGGGCAACAGCACCAGCTTGTCGGGGTTGAGAATCTTGGCGGTCTCCGCCATGAAGTGGACCCCGGCAAACACGATGACTTCGGCGTCTGTGGCAGCAGCTTGGCGAGAGAGGCCCAGGGAGTCGCCGATGTAGTCGGCCACATCCTGAATGTCGCCCTCCTGGTAGTAGTGGGCCAAGATGACGGCGTTGAGCTCGCGCTTGAGGTTGGCGATCGCAGCGAAGAGATCTAGCGGTAGAGCGGTTGAGGGGCGTGGAGCGGTGGTAAACACGGCGTTAACCTGTGGCTATTGGGCGGAGCGAAACGTTGTCTCCGAATTATAGTAGTTTTTACTAAAACTGACAGGTGGTGATTTACATCGGCAAAAAAAGGGGCAGCGCCGCCGCTGCCCCTTCAAACTTCAATCAAGCCGGTGATGAAACAATCTTATCCGCGGGTGCGTCGGATATGGTCCATAACCTGCTGCTTACGGTCTGGGTTAGACGGGTTAGGCGATCGCTTGATGAAATCTCCTGAGCTGCGAGCAAGGTGCTCCATAATGCGCTTTTTACGGTCGTCTGCAGTTGCCATAGAACGGTTTTAGAAATACTTTCAGAGCTAAGTTGGAGGACACGCACTGAGCCCAGAAAACAGGTTTTTCCAATGCGTATGCCTATTGTATCGTCTAACTTTACATAAATTAAGCTAGCGGATAGAGCAAACATGATTGTAGTCATAGCTATCGTTTGGCGGTATTGCGCAAAATGAGGACGCGCCCACACACAGATGGTTTGTGCAATTATGTTGTCATCCTCACCACCAGCTCAACACAGCCTAGATCAGTCCAAGGCCAGGAACTCTGCTGACATATTAATTGTGACGCAATACGACGCTTTAGCTGAATATTTAGAACAGCATCTAAATCAGCATAGCTACACAATGTCGGCAGCAGCCAACCTACAGGAAGCGCTGCAGTGGCTTCAGCAGCGGCGCTCAGGCGTCATCTTGTTGGATTGGTTTGAGCAAGGGCACTCCAGTTTTACCCTGTGCAAACAAATTAGGTTGGCCAACCCTGAGGTTTATGTGGTTATGCTAATCCCCACCGCAGACTTAACTTGCCAACGGATTAGCGCCCTAGACTCAGGGGCCGACGACTATTTGATCAAGCCCCTTTGGCTAGATGAACTAGATGCTAAGCTTCGCGTTTATCTCCGTCGCATTGGCGCTACGAAGCGCGATATTTATCGATTTGCCGACTTGACGTTAGATCGCTACACCCGTGAGGTCTATCGGGGTAACCACCTCATCCCCCTGACGGCGAAAGAGTTCGACCTACTCAAGTATCTGCTGCGCCACCAGCAGCAGGTGATGACGCGAGACCAAATTTTAGAGCACGTATGGGGCTACGACTTTGCAGGAGATTCTAATATCATCGAAGTCTACATCCGCTATCTCCGGTTGAAGCTCGAAGCCCATAATCCGACACGATTGATCCACACGGTGCGCTATGTCGGCTACGTTGTCCGTGAGCCTAGGTGAGCCTAGGTGAGCCCAAATGAGGCCCGATAAACCAGCTCTACAACAGCAGCGTGATCTGGCGCTTGGTGCGATGAATAAGGCCGTCGGCCTCTAAGCGGGACAAAATCCGGTAAAAGCCCTCTGGACTAATGTCTAACTCTTCTGCCACATCTTTAAGCGGTTTTTGAAATGTAATCGTCCGGCTATCCCCCTTCAAGTCTTCGCAAATGCGCTCTCGGAGATACTCCAAGGTGCGTTCCCGGGCTGAGCGAATGGTGAGCAGGGCTAAACGCCGCTTCAGCATCAGCAGGAGCAGGTGGGACTGATGCAGTAGGGCCTTAGCCAAATCGGCGTTTTCAGCGACCCACGACATCACCTCATCTCTCGGGTACACCACAACATGGCTGTCTACTTCTACGCAGGCTTCGCACTCATGGGCGTCAAGGTAGAGATCCGTTTCTCCAAATAGCTCACCTGCAGCGACAGTCCGAAACGTGAACAGCCTACCGTCTGGGGTGCATCGAGTCAGCTTTACACTACCTGCTTCTAGGTAATAAACCGCCTCAATGCGATCGCCACATTGATAGATGGTCTCCCCTTTAGACAACAGCCGGACTCGGCGAACAGGGCGTGATGTTGCCGAACACTGGTTTTGAAAGGCGTGTTCAATCACGCTGCTCAAATCATGCTGAATGGACAGCGAATAGCCCATGTCTTACTCCTATATCGGTATATTCTCCACCGGGTATGGGTGGCATAGTCTATCTTTCAAGACCACCTTGAGCTGGAGGTGACGGCCACATGAGAGCGCGGTAAGAAGTCTGTTGTAAGGAACACATCTTGTCTGAACACTTCCTGAGTGCGGCTGGGACCTGTTTGGGATTCATTATGACGACGCGGTTTAATATGTCGTGCGCCCAACAGCCCAATCCGCTCCAATGGTCGACACTATCTATGGCGTTAAACCTCAGCCCAAACCTAAGGAGAACTCGATGAAACTAGCTGGTAAAGTCGCCCTCGTTACAGGCAGTAGTCAAGGCATCGGTAAGGCGATCGCCATTCGGTTGGCTAAAGAAGGTGCAGACGTAGTGATCAATTACCGCTCTCACCCTGAGGGTGCCGAAGCTACGGTCAAAGAAGTGGAGGCGGCAGGCGGAAAATGTCACCCAGTGGAGGGCTTCAGCATTCAAGCCGATTTGAGCATGGTGGAGAACGTCAGGCGCCTGGTCAAAGAGAGCATTGACCACTTCAGCAAGCTGGATATTTTGGTCAATAATGCTGGGATTGAGAAGCACGCACCATTCTGGGAGGTGACCGAGGCCGACTACGACAAGGTGATGGATGTCAACCTTAAGGGCGTTTTCTTTGCCACCCAAGCCATGGTGAAACATCTAATGGAGACCGACCGACCGGGTCGGATCATCAACATCAGCTCGGTCCATGAGGACCTGCCCTTCCCCAACTTCGCGGCGTACTGCTGTAGCAAGGGTGGGGTAAAGATGCTCACCCGCAACCTAGCGGTGGAGCTGGGGGCTCGCGGCATCACCATCAACAACGTGGCTCCCGGTGCGATCGAAACGCCAATCAACACCGAGCTGCTGAACAACCCAGAGAAGCTAAATGCGCTGCTAAAGAATATTCCTCTGGGGCGGTTGGGTCAGCCTGACGATGTCTCTGGGCTGGTAGCGTTCTTGGCCTCAGACGAAGCGGCCTATGTCACTGGAACGACTTTCTTTGCGGATGGAGGCCTAACCTGGAACTACCAGGAGCAGTAGGCCGTACTGCTCGCCCAGCGACAGAGACGCCTTTACTGCTAAGGCAAAACGAACCAGCTCTACTTAGAAGCGGGCTTGTCGCTGACTAGGTTGGTCAATGATGCTAATAGCTCGCGCAGCCGCTGCTTAATCTGCCGCTCCCGCTGAGCCGCGGCCCGTCCGGCGTCGCTCATCTTCTGCTCAAAATCAGCCTGCTGCTGCACTAAATAATCGTCAGCACGAATGTCGCGCTCTCGAGCAGCGTGGTCAGCTTCAATCTGCGTGCCTTGATGGTAGGCGCGGTCGTACCAAGCTTTGGCCTTATCCAGGTAGCGCTTAATGTTGTCGTAGTTCATGCCGTCCTCTGCACTCCCCTCAGCGTTAAGATTAGCCCGCAAAACTTCCAGCTGTGCCCGGAGCTGCGCATAGCGCTTGCGCAGCAGCGATGCTTCGGGGCTGTTGCGCACGGCTTCGACAGCTTGGGTCACAGCGGTATTGATATCGGAAGATTCCGCTTGAGCAGCCTCCTGGATGTCGGACAAGACGATGTTCACATCCTCTTCTATTTGAGATTCTTCAGCATCGATTTTGGACTGCAGCTCGTCCACCTGCCCCTCGATTTGGGCGATCGCTGTCCGCCGGGCATCGCTGACCCCCTCCACCGCACCTTCAATAGAGGCCTGGACCTCCTCCTTGGCGCCAGCTCCCTGGTCTTTTACGGCATCAACGGCTGTACTGATGGCGTCTTTAACGATTAGTCGCAGCTCCCCGGTACCTTCTTTGAGTTCACCTACAGCCTGAGAGACCGCCTCTCGAAGAATATCTCGAATGCGCTCAGCTCGCAGCTTTCCCTCCGTTTTTGCCTTGTCGAGGTCAGCCTGAATCTGGGTCTTCATGTTAGTGTTGTCCGCCATCGTGGTGCTCCTAATCGTCTGTCTAAGTGTTGCTAAAGAGATAAACCTTGTTCCAAAGTGGCCTTGGTACTGTGACTAAGGTGCCGCCCATAACGCCAAACGCGACTCGATACCGCGCAATAGCGAAAACTAACATTTGTAGCTCGAAGAATAGGCTACTTCGCCTTAGATCGTCATATCTCTAAAGGGGAGGCTATTATAAGATAGTCAGGCTACTTTGTTCAGCAGGGCTGTCTAAAATTAGTCATAACTAAATCGTAGATCGGCGCCTATAAAAATTGGGTTCAAGCAGCGTACGGTTTACCGTCAGAGCTACTTGGACCCAATTAAATCTCTAAGTTTTGTAAACAGCTACTGCAAGTGATACAGCCACTTAGACTTTGTCGATACCGCGCTTAATGTCATCCTTAACGTTCTCTACAGCGTGCTGACCCTCAGCCTGAGCCTGCTTAGCACGGCCCTCGGCCTTGTCTTTAGCATCGCCGGTAATCTCGCCCATCATTTCTTGAGCCTTACCTTCGATGTTCTTGGCGGTTGCGTCAATCCGATCGTCAATTCCCATAACAGCCTCCTAAAGCTTTTGAAAGGTTTATTACTGAACAACTTGACTGGAGCAGGATCGCTTAAAGATAAGATCCATCTGTTGGACCTAAGCGATAGTTTCCTGCTGCAGCAGCAAGTTCTTTCCCGCGTTTATCCTGCCAACAACTTTATCTAAACAAGACTTGGTTTCCATCGTTCGAGAGATAGAAAGCCAGACGATGGACATACCTCTAACGGTTCATGGACAGACCAAAGTGGCATTAGCCCGAAGCAAGAATTAGAGCGGGCAAGCCCTGCAGATTAGGGCGGCAATGCCACTACTAAAGGGCGTAAACACCGATCCTAGGTCGGGCGATCTAGTCTATACAATTTGGATATAGCGAATTATGACTCAGACAGGTTTCACATGCAGCCGACTAACCCTAACCAGTTCACGGAAAAAGCGTGGGAAGCGATCGCTCGGGTTCCTGACATTGCTAAGCAGGCCCAGCAGCAGCAGATCGAAACAGAGCACCTGATGCGATCGCTGCTGGAACAAGAGGGATTGGCGACCAGCGTGTTTAATAAGCTCGACGTGCCAGTGCAGAAGGTGCGGGACTTTACCGAGCAGTTTATTGCCAGCAAGCCAAAGGTATCCGGCGCGTCCTCCTCGGTTTATCTAGGGCGATCGCTGGACCAGCTTTTGGACCAGGCGGAAAAGCACCGCAAGTCCTACGATGATGACTATATTTCGATTGAGCACCTGCTGCTGGCCTATGCTAAGGACGACCGCTTCGGCAAGGCGCTATTTAAGGAGTTCAACCTCAGCGAAAAGGGGCTCAAGACCGTCATTGACCAAATCCGAGGGAATCAGAAGGTGACCGATCAAAACCCAGAGGGCAAGTACGATGCCCTAGAAAAATACGGCCGCGACTTGACCCAGTCGGCCCGGGAAGGCAAGCTTGACCCGGTGATCGGTCGGGACGACGAGATCCGCCGCACGGTGCAGATCCTCTCGCGCCGCACCAAGAACAACCCGGTGCTGATTGGCGAGCCCGGCGTGGGTAAAACCGCGATCGCCGAAGGCTTGGCCCAGCGAATCATCAACGGCGATGTGCCCGAATCTCTCAAGGATCGCAAGCTGATTGCCCTAGATATGGGAGCCCTGATTGCCGGGGCCAAGTACCGGGGGGAGTTTGAGGAGCGGCTGAAGGCCGTACTGAAAGAGGTCACCGACTCGGAAGGCCAGATTATCCTGTTCATCGACGAGATTCATACCGTTGTTGGGGCCGGGGCCACTCAAGGGGCCATGGACGCCGGTAACCTGCTGAAGCCCATGCTGGCCCGGGGCGAGCTGCGCTGCATCGGCGCCACCACGCTGGACGAGTACCGCAAGTACATCGAAAAAGACGCCGCCCTAGAGCGCCGCTTCCAGCAGGTGTACATCGACCAGCCCACCATTGAAGACACGATTTCGATTTTGCGGGGCCTCAAAGACCGCTACGAAACCCACCACAACGTGCGCATCTCTGACGGTGCTCTGATTGCGGCGGCAACGCTGTCAACGCGGTACATCAGCGATCGCTTTTTGCCCGATAAGGCCATCGACCTAGTGGACGAGGCGGCGGCGAAGCTAAAAATGGAAATTACCTCCAACCCCGAGGAGCTAGATGAGGTGAGCCGCCGCATCCTGCAGATGGAAATGGAGCTGCGATCGCTGCAGCAGGAAACCGACGCGGGCTCTCTGGAGCGGCGGGAGCGGCTGGAAAAGGAGCTGGCCAATAATAAAGAGGAGCAGTCGGCGCTGAAGGCCCAGTGGCAGGCCGAAAAAGACATCCTCCAGGGCCGCAGCGACCTGAAGCAGCAAATTGACCATATTGTGAACGTGGAAATCCCCGAGGCGGAGCGCAACTACGACCTCAACAAGGCTGCTGAACTGCGCTACGGCAAGTTGACCGACCTGCAGCGACAGCTGGAGGAGACTGAGTCGAAGCTAGCAGATGTACAAGGCACTGGCTCCACCCTGCTGCGGGAAGAGGTGACCGAATCCGACATTGCCGAAATCATCTCTAAGTGGACCGGCATTCCCGTCAGCAAGCTGGTGGAGTCTGAGATGCAAAAGCTACTGCAATTGGAAGGCGTGCTCCATCAGCGGGTGATTGGTCAGGAAGAAGCGGTGACTGCCGTGGCGGATGCCATCCAGCGATCGCGCGCCGGACTCTCGGACCCCAACCGCCCCATCGCCAGCTTCATCTTCCTCGGCCCCACAGGCGTCGGTAAAACCGAGCTGGCTAAGGCTCTGGCCAGCTACATGTTCGACACCGAAGAGGCCATGGTGCGCATCGATATGTCGGAGTACATGGAGAAGCATTCGGTCTCTCGCCTAGTGGGTGCGCCTCCGGGATACGTGGGCTACGACGAGGGCGGCCAGCTCACCGAAGCCATCCGCCGCCGTCCCTACTCCGTAGTCCTGTTCGACGAAATCGAGAAAGCCCACCCCGATGTGTTCAATATCATGCTCCAAATCCTGGACGACGGTCGGGTGACTGATTCTCAGGGGCGCACGGTGGACTTTAAGAACAGCGTCATCATTATGACCAGCAACATCGGTTCCCAGTACATTCTGGATCTGGCTGGCGATGATGCCCAGTACGACGAGATGCGCAGCCGGGTGATGGCCGCCATGCGCGATAGCTTCCGCCCCGAGTTCTTGAACCGCATCGATGAGATCATCATCTTCCACAGCCTGAAGCAGGAGCAGCTGCGGGAAATTGTCAGGCTGCAGGTGCAGCTGCTGGCGAAGCGGCTGGAGGACCGCAAGATGTCTTTGCGGCTGGACGATTCGGCGCTGACCTTCTTGGCAGAGGTGGGCTACGACCCGGT
>JBHJHJ010000038.1:0-37773 GCA_050330955.1 Elainellaceae cyanobacterium
CGAAGCCGGTGCCTTTGTCTAGGGCGTAAACGCTGACCTGGTGCCCCAAGGCGGTGAGGGCGGCGGCGAGTTCCAGGGTGTGGATGACGCTGCCGCGAGGTTTGGTGGAGTAGGTCAATAGGGCGATGCGGAGCGGCATGGGGAAATACATAGGGGCGGGTTTGGCTAAAATCTATTGGGCTTGCCTTTTCGTAGCGGCTAAACCCGCCCGGACATGGGGCAATTTGGGTATCAAGAGCGGGCGAATCCCGTCAAAGCCTGCCGGCGCAAGTCCCAGAAGGGCATAGATTCTGCCCCTAGCCTCAGGGTAAGGGCGCGATCGCTGGTCGGTTCCGGCACGCTGGTCACCTGACCCACAGCCGCACAAACCAAATCTCGGGAGCGAAACAGCGCCTGCACATCAGCGACCTGCTCGGGCCGTACGCTGAGGATGAAGCCGTAGCTGGGAAAGCTCAGCAGCCAGCGCACCAGCGGCACCGCCCTTGGGCAGGGCACCGCTCCTAAATCCAGCCAGGCCCCGACACCAGAGGTTTCCAGCAGCATAAGCAGCGTCCCAATGAGGCCGCCCATACTGATGTCCTTGCCTGCATCACACCACCCCCGCTCAGCGATCGCGGGCAGCAGGGCTAGGTTATCCCTCAGAGTGCTGCCGTCTTTATGTGTGGCGGCGTTCCAAAAGGGATAGTCGGGATGGGCCTGCCCGTCTAGGTCTACCGCCACCAGCAGCACGTCGTCAGGCCGAGCGTTAAAGCTGGTGATTAGGTGGGTGGCCTGGCCCAGGATGGCTACAGCTAGGGCATCGTAGGGGCTGTGGTGGTTGGAGTGCCCCCCGACGATAGGCACCCCAAAGGTGCGGGAAGCCGCCGTCATCCCTTCCCACAGTGGGGCGGCATTCTCGGCGGTCTGGCTCCACAGGGCGTCCACCACCGCCAGGGGACGGCCCCCCATGGCATAGATGTCGCTGACGTTCACCATCACGGCGCACCACCCCGCAAACCAGGGCTCGCGCTGAACGAGCTGCGGCCAAAGCCCCTCAGCCGCCAGCAGCAGGTAGCCGTCATCTTGAGGAATGGCGGCGCAGTCGTCTCCCAAGGCAATGGCCTCGTGAGTCTGGGGGTGGGGCACCCACTGCCCAAGCTGACGGGCCGCAGTCTGGATGTCCTGTTTATGCTGGAGGCTAACTGCCTGCTGCAGTTCCGCGACGATTTTGCTTAGCATGTCAGGTGGTTGGGCCTGCCTGGTCATTCCACACGTTAGTTCCGCACATGATACGGCTTGGCCTCACGACGCCAGAACTGCGCAGCCCGGTGGGTCAAACCGTGACTCGATGCAGGGGGGATAAGCTGCCAAGTCAGCTTCCATCAAATGATGGGGCTGCCCCTGAATGCTTAAACTCTCCAGCGATCGCCAGTGGAGGCGGCGGAAGAAGCGCACGTTTTGGGTTTGGACGGTGGCTAAAAAGCGATCGCACCCCCAAGCGTTGGCCGTAGTCACGGCCTTCACAATTAGCCCTTTACCGATGCGGCCCACGCGCCGGTAGTCGAAGTGTACCCCCAGCCGCCCGCCGTACCACTGGCGCGGCGCGGTTTCGTAGATGCGCACTACCCCCACCACTGAGGGCAGCGCTAGCAGCGGAGAGTCAGTCTGCAGGGCCACGATGGGGTAGGCCGCCGCGTCTATTTCGTCGATGTCGCTACCCTCGAACAGCTTTTGCTCGTGACAAAAAATGGTCTCTCTGAGGGCGTAGTAGGCCTGAATGTTTCTCGGCGATCGGGCCAGCTCGAACCGGTAGCGGTGGGCCATGGGGTTTTCCTTTCGGTCTTAACTCAATGGTGGGGTTATGCACATTCTGCGGACATGGCAGTAGGCGTGTTCCGTGCTTTTTGGAAAGCCCCCATCCCTAGCCCTTCCCCCAACTTTGAGGGAAGGGAACCAGACCCCCCTCTCCCAAGATTGGGAGAGGGGCTGGGGGAGAGGGCCTGGACTGCGCTTGACTCATCAATGCTCAGCCTCTCATTCAAAAAGAGACAGCGCCGAGCAGGCCCCGCACTTGCCGCAGCCCGCCTTCATTGCGACCGACGACATGCCCGAGCGGTGCAGCTTGTCCCCCACAGCCCCATAAACCGCCGCCATAAACTCGCTGGAAGGGGCGGGATGTTGCTCTAGGGGCGTGCCCGTAATCGGCACAAACGGCACCACAAAGGGATAAACCCCCGCGTCAATCAGGCGATCGCAAGCCGAGACGAGGGTCTCGACGGTGTCTCCCAGCCCTGCCAGCAGATAGGTGCTCACCTGCCCCCAGCCAAACACCTTAACGGCGGCGGCAAACGCCTCAAAGTATCGAGACACGGGTATCTCAGCTTTACCGGGCATAATTCTGGCCCGCACCACTGGGTCCACGGCTTCCAGATGCATGCCCAGGCTATCAACGCCGGCGGCTTTCATGCGGCCAAACCAGGCGAAGTCGTCCGGCGGCTCGCACTGGGCCTGAATGGGGAGGTCGACCCGGGCCTTGACGGCAGCGGCACAGGCCGTCAAATGGGATGCCCCCCGGTCTGGCGTGCTGGGGGTGCCCGTGGTCATTACCATGTGGGTGACCCCATCTAGGGCGACCGCCGCCGCCGCCACCTCGGCCAACTGCTCGGGGTGCTTGCGGGCCACGGTGCGCCCCGCCGTGAGGGACTGCTCGATGGCGCAGAACTGGCAGGCGGTGGCGGGGTCGCGGTAGCGCTTGCACATCTGCAGCACGGTGGTAGCCAGCACATCGCGGCTGTGGAGCAGGGCGATTTTCCAGTAGGGGGTGCCGTCAGCCGTGGTCAGGTCATAGAACTTGGGCCGTGGGGGGAAGGCGATCGCTGCCCCTATGTCTTCTATCTGATCGTCACGCCTAAGATTACCGGCTTGGTGATTGTTGATTGGGTGCTCAGCAGGTGGGGGTCCGGTGATCCACTCAACGCTTTTCAGCTCGCTGCCCTGAAGGAAGTAGGGGGACTGGGTCGCGGTTCCCGTATAGATGGGCACCATCACCGTGGTGCCGTCGATGGTGACGGCCTTATGGTCAGAAGGGCCAGCTCCGCCGCGCCGACCCTCTGCACCGGCCGAGGCGCCACTGATTCTCAGGCCTCGGGACTGCAGATCGGTAATCAGTTGCTGCTTATTCATGGGCGTCAGAGTTAAGGGGTCTAAGCGAGTCGGGCTCAGCAGGGTCTCGCGTCTCTGCAGACTGAGATGAGGGGCTGCCCCCGTTGCTCCCATAGGAATTTGGGGGGATGACAGCGGCCTGCAGCGGCGTCCAAGCGTCGCTATTGAGCTGCACTTTGAGCAGGTCGGGTCGGGAATAGTGGCCCACCGAATCCATCATTCGCTTGCGTTTGATAATTAAAGTAAAATCTAGGTCGGCGATCGCCACCCCTTCGCCCTCTAAAATTGGCTCGCACAGCGGTACGCCCTCGGGGCTAATGATGGCGGTGTAGCACCCCCCGCTCAGCACCTTCTGCAGCCGCTCATCCGGGGTGATCTGATGGCGCTGCTCCGGCGTCAGCCAGCCGGTGGCATTAACCACAAAGCAGCCCGACTCCAGCGCATGGTGCCGCAGGGTCACTTCCATCTGATCCGCAAAAATTTGCCCTACCATCGATCCGGGAAACTGGCCGCAGTGAATCTGTTCGTGCTGCGCCATCAGGGCATATCGCGCCAAGGGATTGTAGTGCTCCCAGCAGGCCAGCGCCCCCACGCGGCCTACGGCAGTGGTCACCACCCTCAGCCCAGCGCCGTCCCCCTGCCCCCAACCCATGCGCTCGTGAAACGTGGGGGTAATCTTGCGGCGCTTGAGCAGCAGGGTGCCGTCGGCGTCAAACAGGAGCTGGGTGTTGTAAAGCGACCCTTCTTCGCGCTCATTCACCCCCAGCACTACCACCATCTCGTAGGAGCGAGCGGCGCGGCTCACCGCGTCGGTAACGGGACCAGGCACGGTGACCGCCTGCTCGTACAGCCGCATGTGCTCCTTTCCCATCAGCACGGGGGGCTGGATGAAAGAGAAGTAGGGGTAGTACGGGATAAAGGTCTCTGGAAAGACAATCAGCTGCGCCCCTTCCTGGGCCGCGTGGGCGATCGCCTCCAGCACTTTTTCTGTGGTTCCGTCCCGGTCAAACAGTACGGGGCTGATCTGAGCCGCTGCGGCGCGGATGGTCTGGTTAGTCATGGTGAGGAAAAGACTGGCAAGGGCTGCCCCCCCTTGAGGGGGGTAAGGGGGATGTCCTCCCCCTCGGGGGGATTAGAGGGGGGTCACTTCCCCTCGGGGGGATTAGAGGGGGGTCACGTCGTCCAGGTATCGAGGATGAAGGCCCCTTCCTTGCGGTGAACCAGCACAATGTCTAGAACATCCAGAGGATTGATGGGCTTTATGCCAGGGATTAAGGAAGGCTCACCGTGACCGTACAGGGCTTGAAGAGCGAAACGACAGGCATAGACCTTGCCGCCCTCTTCCATAATCTTTACGATTTGGTCGTTCATCGCCAGATGACCAGGGAACGCGCCGTCTCCCAGCTTGGGAAAGCCCCGCTGCACCCCCAGCGTCACGCCAGGACCATAGAGCAACACTGAGGTATCAAAGCCCTTGCGAATCAGCCGCGTAGCCTGCAGCAGGTTGACGAGGCCGATGGATCCCTCAAAAGCTACAGTGTGGAACGTGACAAGCGCTTTCTCCCCCGGTTCCGCCTGGACGTCAGGAAATACTTTTTCTTCGTAGTCGACAAAAAAGTCGCCAGCTTTGTGCGCTGGGGTAGTTACTTCAGGCATGAAAAAATCCTCTAAGGTTGCAAATCAGCAGTGAGATCTGTAGTGGGCCAGATCTGTAATGAACCCGTTATGCAGCACCTTAAGGGGGATAAACGACGGTCCAAGTATCGGCTGCTACAAAACGAGTCAGTCTGTACTAACCGATAGTCGGGGGCCCATTAGACCAAAGTTTTGACCGTCTAGCCTGTTAGTTTTGGTAGTTTGCTCAGAAGTCAGACTAAATCCACCCCCGGACAGCGGCCTCGTAGACCGCCTGGTATCGATTTTTTGCCTTTAGTTTGGTGATGCTGTTATTAATGTGAAACTTAACCGTGCTCTGGCTGATGTGCAGCGCTTCAGCAATGTCGCGATCGCGCCGGCCTTGGCCCAGGAGCGCTAAGATTTCCTGCTCGCGGTCTGAGAGCACCTGCTGGGAGGCACCGGCAGCATTGATATCGCTGTATGGGACAGATAGGTTGACCTGCAGCAAAACGCCCTGGCTATCAGGGACGAGCTGTAGCGTTCCTCGACAGGTCATCACGAACCGCTGTAGTGGGCTGAGGTATCTCAGCACCGACGCCAGTGAGTTCTGGCCCCCGGTCGCCACAATCGCGTCTAGCGTGAGCGTATCTGCGCCGTAGGTCAACCGGCAGGGGGTGCTTTGCACCTGAGTGAGTCGTTCTGCAACGCGGAGCACCAGGTATGCGTTTGAGGGGGCGATCGCCTGCTCGGTGCCTACCAGCGTCAGCTGGGCCGGGGTAATGACGGCGGCGAGCCATTCGGAGAGCACCCAGTTGAGACCAGAACGGAGAATAGGGGATGCAGTCCCGGGTTGAGCCTGCATGGCTGCGTCAAGACCAACGGCGGTCGCCATGCAAAGCACCTGCAGCACCTCCAAAAACTCCGCCGCCATCACCTCACGACTGAAGGCCACTAGCACGCCGATAACCCGATTCTGTGAGATCAGCGGATACCCTGCAAAGCCTTGAAGCTCATTGGCGATCGCCCAGTCACGGTCTTTCACCCAGGACTCTTGGGTGAGCTGATTACTGAGAAACGGGACGCGATTCTGGGCAATCTTGCCGACTTTGTAGGCCCCCATGGGAACCCGAGCGAAGTCACCGTCTAACCGGGTGTGGAGGCCGGAAGACGCCACCAGCTTGAGCGACATCTGGCTAGGCTCAACAATCCATAGCCTGGCAAAGGCGCAGCCAAACTGCTCCACCAGGGCCTCGGTGACGTGATGGGCGATAAATTCGCTATCCAGTCGGCCCGAGAACCCCTGTGCAATCTGATTGATCTGCTGAAGATCAAACAGCAGTCGAGTTGAGTTTAACTCGGGTAGAGGCGTGGCGCTGGCCTCAACGGATGAGTTCATAGGAGCCAAGAAGGACATCGTGCTACCAGTTGAGCGGAAATGGGCGAATCTCTCTGTATTATTGGGTACGGTTATGGTGACTTGGACGAAATAAGCTGTTTTTTTTGAGAGGTTACTTCGTAATTCTTACGGCCCATGGGAGCTCATGAGCCGCTCAAACCTATTCTTACTGATAAATTCACCTGCTTTGTAGTCTAAGTTACCTGATGCCTGGGTGTCACGGTCTACGGTGCCAATGGAGCTACAGGAGCGAGCTAACGCGGAGATATGCACTATTCAGTCGCGGTGGTCGGGGGTGGCCAATCTGGCTTGTCGGTGAGCTACTGTCTCCAGACCCAGGGAATTGATCACGTCGTATTTGAACAGCACAAGGTCGCTCACTCGTGGCGTACGAAGCGGTGGGATACCTTTTGCCTGGTGACCCCCAACTGGCAGTGTACGCTACCGGGGTATACCTACGACGACTACTCTGGCGAAGACCCGAACGGGTTTATGCCGCGGGAGCAAATTGTAGAGTACGTTGAGCACTACGCCAAGAGCTTTGATTCCCCCCTGCGGGAGGGTGTGACCGTGCGACGGCTGCGAAAGGGCGCCAATTTCGAGCTAATGACCTCTGCAGGGGAGTTTACCGCCGATCAGGTGGTAGTGGCCACGGGCAGCTACCATCGCCCCAAGATTCCCGCCATTGCCGAGCGGCTGCCCGCCGACATGGTGCAGATACATTCGTCGGAGTACCGTAACCCCGAGAGCCTGCCTGCTGGAGCGGTGCTGGTGGTGGGCAGCGGCCAGTCGGGCTGTCAGATTGCTGAAGATTTGCACTTGGCGGGTCGCAGGGTTCATCTGGCCATCGGCAGCGCGCCGCGATCGCCTCGCCGCTACCGGGGTAAGGACGTTGTGGAGTGGCTGGATCTGATGGGTTACTACGACATGCCCATCGACGAGCACCCCGAGAAAGAAAAGGTGCGCAGCAAGACAAACCACTACCTCACCGGGCGCGACGGGGGACGGGAGATCGACCTGCGGCAGTTTGCCCTAGAGGGAATGCAGCTCTACGGCAGGCTAAAGGACATTGAGAGCGCTTCGGATGGCGGGCAGATGCGGTTCCAGCCCAACCTGGCGGAAAACCTAGACCAAGCGGATGCAGTGGCCCAGAGCATCAAGCGCACCGTCAATAAATTCATCGCGGCTCAGGGGATTAATGAGCCGGTTGAGCCTGACTACGAGCCCGTGAGGCAACCTAACCCTGCGCCGAAACGCTTGGACTACCGCGCAGCCAACATTACTAGCGTCATTTGGAGCATCGGCTACGGCATGGACTTTAGCTGGATCGATATTCCTGTGTTTGATGGCAAAGGCTACCCGGGACACAGGCGCGGCGTGACGGACTGCTACGGCCTCTACTTTATTGGGCTACCATGGCTCTACACCTGGGGCTCGGGGCGATTTTCCGGGGTGGCCCGGGATGCGCAGTATATTGCTGATACAATCGCGGCCCGCAAAATTGGCGTATCGCCCCTGCTGCAGATTGTGAATGAGGCGGCGCTGGGGTCTTAGCCGCTACATCTCGTACTGGTCAATCTGCGCCTTGAGATACGCCTCCGGCTCACTTGGGTCAAACTCCCCAAATTTTAAGTCCTCCACCCGCGTCAGATCCTGCGGCGGCTCACCGCCCAGCTCCTCAGATAGCTCTCGCGCTAGGTCGGTCAGGAAGATCTGCTCCCCAATTTTTTCGTAGTCCGCTTCCTCGGTGGGCATATAGTCCCACCGCACGAGCTGGGTGGAGATCCAGCTGGCGAAGCTCTTCCAGGGGTAGGGATCGAAGTTGATGCGATCGGGCACCTCCAAGGAATTGCCCTGGCCATCTTCAAAGCTGCCGGTCATCACCGCCTCTAGCACCTCCACCGGCTGGTTGAGGTACTCGCGGGGGGCGATCGCCGCTGCGATTTCTTTGCGGTTGGCCGGGACGTTGGCATAGCTCGCGCCGTCGATGATGGCCTTGTTAAGCGCCCGGAAGGTGTTGGGGTATTCGTCGATCCACTCCTGAGCGGCCACAAAGGCGCAGCAGGGGTGCCCTGGCCACAGATCTTTGGTGAGCAAGTGGATGAAGCCGATGTCGTCGAACACCACTCGCTGGGTGAAGTTGTCTGGCAGGATAAAGGCGTCAATCTGCCCGGTGGACATTTTGGCGATCGCGTCGGGGGGCGGCAGGACGATCAGCTTCACGTCGTTGTCGGGGTCCACGCCGCCAGAGGCCAGGTAGTAGCGCAGCAGCAGGTTGTGGTTGGAGTAGTCGTAGGGAATGCCGATGGTCATGCCCTTAAAGTCTGCCGGGCCGTTGACCTTGCCCAAGTGCTTCTTGGCCACCGCAATGCCCTGACCGTTATTGTTCTCGATGCTGGCTAGCTTCACCTGAAACGGCGTGGAGCCCAGCCCCAAAGACATAGCGATGGGCATGGGCGCCAGCATGTGGTAGGCGTCTAGCTCGCCAGCGATCGCCGCATCCCGCACCACTGACCAGCTGGCATACTTCATCAGCGTAACGTTGAGCCCGTGCTTCTCGTAGAAGCCCAGCGGGTCAGACATGATGATGGGCGTGGCGCAGGTGATAGGCAAAAACGCAATTTTCAGATCGGTTTTTTCCAGGTCTCCGGTTATGGGCGGTGGGGCTGAGGCCTCTTCGGCTTCAGGCGCCTCTGCTTGAGGGGCGCAGCTGGCCAGCGACACCAGCGACGCCCCAATCACGACGTTTTGAAGAAACTTGCGCCGGGTCACTTGGCTCAGCCGCCGGGCGTCGTTGAAAAACAGTCCCGCCTTGGGACCGAAGGCGGCGGCAAAGGCCTGGTCTAGTCCCCCTGCAAGCTGAATCAGGTCTCGCACCAGCCCCTCTCGCCTGGGGCTACCCTGGGCGGCCATTTGGATAAATAGGGCGGTGCGCAACTCCGCTTGGCTAATGGCGTCGGCCACCTCCAGCGCCTGGGGCTGATAGAGGCGCATTTTGATCAGATCATCTACCAGGTCGGCAGGCTCCTGGGGCATATCAGCCATATACTTCCAGTGGTCTCCGGTGGCGTGAAAGCTACCGCAGATGATGCAGCGAACCGCGACGGTTTCAACGGTTCCTTGCTCGCAGGACAGATTATTCCACCGCTGATGGGTGGCCGATGCGGATGTCAAACCCATAGTTTAATTACCTTGAGATTCTATTGCCCTGAGGCCGGTTGCCCTGCTTGACCTTGGCTAGGTTACAGCACCGCCGGAAGAGCGGCTTCCTGCATGCCAAACAGCATCTTCTTCAGGTGCTTCAGCGCCGGAGTCACGATCGCCACAAAGTAAGCCTCCCGCAGTTTCCGCTCCGCCGCGCTGCCCTTGACGTAGGCCCGCGCCCCAGCGTGGAGCATCGCCCCTTGGGCCGCCCGCAGCGACAGCTCTGCCGCCGAAATTCGGGCCTGGATGATCTCCCGCAGCAGTTGCGCATCGGCAGCACCCTGGCGGTCGAGGTGGTCGGCCAAGGCGTAGGCGCGATCGCGGGCGATCGCCACATCAGCCGCAATGTCCTCAGCCTGGTCATCTAGAAATTGGTTGACGTGCCCTAGCCGCTTATTGGAGCGCTGCATCAGCGTCACGCAGCTTTCCGCCAAGCCGAGGCCCATGCCCACCTGAGTCAAAATAAAGCCAGGGCGGATGCGATAAACGTAGTCTTCGCAGGGGGCCGCCAGCACCCAAGATTCAGGCACAAAGACATCTCGAAAGACGCAGCTATAGGTGCCCGTACCCTCTAGGGCAATGAAGTGGGCGTTACACCGCAGCGCCATGCCGTCCAGCTCGTCTGACACCATGGCCATCATGTAGTCGTCGCTACCGGAAATCTTGGCCACCACGCCAAAGGCGTGGCCCGGCCCCAGGTTAGATACCCAGGGCAGCATGCCGTTGAGCCGGTATCCTCCCTCGACCGGCACTGCCGTCAGGGCGATCTTTTCGATGTCGGCAAAGTGCTTCATCGGGTTAGACAACCCCGTACCCGCGAGCAGGCGCCCTGTGGCAACGTCAGGCAGCATCGTGGCTCGCAGCGCCTCGTTCTCAGTGTTTTGCAGATACCACGTACAGGCCACCTGACACCAGGCCATAAACCCGGTAGACATGCACACTTTGGAAATCTCCTCGATGCTTTGAATCGCCCCCCTAAGGCCCAGGCCTGTTCCCTGATACTTGGGGGCGATCGCATGGGCAAAGGCCCCCACCTCACCAAGCTGATGCATGACCTGGACAGGATACTCACCCTCAAGATCGATCGCCTGTACCTGCGGCGCTAAAGACCGCTCAGCCACATTGCGAACGGCTTCAGTGGCCGCTTGAAGGGAGGTTAGTCTGTTGGCTATGTCGGGTTTGAGTGTCTGCATTCTAAATTTCGTCTCAGTGTTGTCTCGTTAAATCGGCTGTATGGCCCGTTAATCAGACCATTTCAACGCTGACCGGCATGGGATTGCGTAGCGTCGCCGACACAGGGGACCATTCGTTGGCGTGGGCTACCATCTCAGCTAGGACTTCCTCGCTGGCGTCGCCGTCGATGTCCACCTTCACCCGCACGTCCGTAAAGCCAGCCTGGGGGGTCGCCAACTCGCCAGTCCCCCAAGTGCTGACAATATTGATGTCCCCTTCCAGATAGATTTCTAGCTTGGTTAGGGCGATGCCCCGCGCCGCTGCGTTCGCCTGCAGGCCCACCGCAAGACAAGAGCCAAAGGCCCCAAGTACGATTTCTGAGGGGTTGGGTGCGGTGTTGTCGCCCAGCAGGACGGGGGGTTCGTCGATGACAAATGGATCGAGGTCGCGGGCGTAGTTTAGGCTACGGAACTTGCCTTCGCAAACGGTTTTAACTTTGAGGGTCTTGTCGGCGGGGTTAGCCTTGTTTTTAGCGCTCAGCTCCTTGAGGCCATCTTGAGGAATGGGGGTCAAGGGCACCTTAATCGATGCATCGACGGTAGTATTTGACATGGCTATATATTAAATAGAACGATCTATCTATTTAATATATAGCCAAATGCCTTTCGGCAAATTGTATTCGCCGCTACAGCTCATTCCGTTACGGTTTAGATTGTGGCAACTTATCTTGCGATCGCAGTGACTTGGCCAGAGGAATAGGTTTGGCCGGCAGCAGAACGGTCTAGGGACTGCCGCAGGAGCTGACGCGCTAGCTCAAAGCTACGGCGCAGCCGACCAGTATCCTGGTGGAGCTTTCCCATCAGCATCGCTCCTTCGATGACGGTCAGCATTTGCTCAGCCAAGATATCCGGGTCAACGCTGGCCTTGAGCTGCGGCTGACCTTGACGGAGAAGATCCGCCAGCGCCGCTTCCCAGCCCTTAAAGATCTGCTGCAGGTGGTCCCGGAAGCTGGCGTCCTGCTCCACCAAATCGACAATCAAGTTGCCTAACAGGCAGCCGCCGCAAAACGGGTCATCCTGCTGCTTTTGCTCTAGCCGGTCAAGAATCCAAAAGAGCTGCTCGATGGGGGAGGTTGAAGCATCAGCGGCGGGCTGAAAGACATTCTCCTGGAGCTTTTTCCACTCCAGCTCAATCAGCGCGTGGCCGAGGGCGTGCTTGGATGAAAAATAGTTGTAAAAGCTGCCCGAGGAGGCGCCGCTGAGCTTAAACAGCTCGCTGAGGCTGGTGGCAACGAATCCTTTGCGGTGGACCGTGTCAATGACGGCTTCGAGAATGTCTTCACGGGTGCGCTTTTGATTTGCCACGTTAGCCCCTCAGATGTCTAGGCAATGGCTCGATAGGGTTGGTCGCTTACCACAGCCTAGCACTTTGATCAGTTAGGCCGTTTACACAACCTGAAGGGTCTAGTTCTGCGTTGCCGATCGCGCCAGATTGTGAAGCGCTTGCCCGATCATGACAATGTTCTCCTCGCAGCCCGTCAGGCTGTGACGCGACATCAAATAGCTTGGGTTGTTGTAGGCCAGCCAGGTTTGGTTCTCCTCGTCTTCCCAGATGAGCATTTTTTGGGGCAGGTCAATGGCTACGGTGCGGCTGCACTGCATCAGGGGCGTACCGGCGTTGGGGTTGCCGAAAATTAGAACCTGGGTCGGCGGCAGCGCTTTGTCCACGGAGGCGGCGTTCTCCGCGTGGTCAATGCGGGTAAATAGGCTCAGCGGTCCCTCGTCCAGCAGCGCCTCAATGCGATCGCCCGTCTCAGCAACGCTGAACGCGCTGGGCATGTAGACCAGCCCGGCCTCTTCGCTGGGCAAGTCGGCAGAGTGTGCCCAGCTAGACCCTAGGCCGATTAGGGCAATGGTCAAAGCGAGGAGCAGTAGAGTTCTAAGGCGTTTCATAAGTCGAATTTTATAACTTTCACGTTACGGATGATCTATGCTTTGGCTCCCCGGTCTGCACCCGCCACAGCCCCGCATACAGGCCGTTCTGCCGCAGCAGGTCGTCATGGCTACCCTGCTCTACGACTTGGCCTTGCTCCATCACGTAGATGCAGTCGGCGCTGCGAATGGTAGAGAGCCGGTGGGCGATCGCAATCGTGGTGCGGTGCTGGGTGATCTTTTCTAGGGAGGCCTGAATCGCGGCCTCCGTCTCATTATCCACGGCGGAGGTCGCTTCATCCAAAATCAAGATCGGCGGATCTTTGAGAACGGCGCGGGCGATCGCCAGCCGCTGCCGCTGCCCCCCCGAAAGCTTTTGCCCCCGCTCGCCCACAACGGTGTCGTAGCCGTGGGGAAGGTTCTGAATGAAAGGGTGGGCCTCGGCAATTTCAGCGGCGTGCTGAATTTCGGACGGCGTGGCGTCGGGGCTACCGTAGGCAATATTTTCGGTGATGGTGCCGTCAAACAAAAATACATCCTGACTCACCAGCCCAATCGCCCCTCTAAGATCCTGAAGCTGAATTTCGCTGATGTCGATGCCATCCAGGGTGATGCGTCCGCTGCCCAGTTCGTAGAAGCGCAGCAGCAGCTTTACCAGGGTACTTTTGCCGGAGCCGGTGGCGCCTACAACGCCCACGGTGTGGCCCGCCGGAACCGTGAGGCAGAGGTCTTTGAACAGCGGCAAACCGTCCCCGTAGGCAAAGCCCACCTGCTCCAGACGCAGCTCCCCCTGGACGGTCCCCCGACGCAGCTCCCGGTAGCCCGAGCGGATAGCGACGGGGGTGTCTAGCAGGTCTAGAACGCGGGTGGTGGAAGCCATGGCCCGCTGGTACTGGTCTAGGGTGTTGCCCAGGGCGGTGAGGGGCCACAGCAGCCGCTGGGTAATGAACACCAAAACGCTGTATGTGCCCACCGCTAGGGTGCCGTTGGCCGCCGCTAGCCCGCCAAAAAATAGCGTGGCCGTAAACCCCACCAAAATCACGATGCGGATCAGGGGTACAAAGGCGGCGCTGAGGGCGATCGCCCGCCGATTGCTGGTCCGGTAGGCGTCGCTGTCTGACGCGACCCGTTCGGCTTCATAGACCTCGGTGGTAAAGCTTTTGATCGTGGTGATGCCGCTGAGGTTGTTGGCCAGTCGGCTGTTGAGCTGGCCGACCTGCTGCCGCACCTCAGCGTAGCGGGGGGCTAAAGTGCGCTGAAAGGCAAAAGATCCCCAAAGAATAAAAGGCATGGGCAGCATTGCCATCCAGGCAATACCCGGCGCCATGATAAAAAACGCGCCGCCCACTACAATCACCGTCGTGATGGTCTGCAAAATTTCGTTGGCGCCGACGTCCAGGAAGCGCTCTAGCTGGTTGACATCGTCGTTCAATATCGACAGCAGTCGCCCTGTGCTGCGGTCCTCGAAAAACGCCAGCTCTAGCTCTTGTAGGTGGGTATAGACATCCAGACGCAGCTCGTGCTGAATTGTTTGGGCCAGTTCGCGCCAAAGGCGAGCGTAGGCATATTCAAAGGCGGACTCTAATCCCCAGACGATTAGCGTTAGCCCCGACAGTACCAGGAGCTGCATCTCCACCGAGCGCAGCCCCCAATTGGCCAAAAGAGAGCTTTGGCCCTCTACCACGGTATCCACGGCAAGGCCAATCAGGGCAGGCGGGGCCAAATCAAATACCCGATTCAGTACCGAGCAAGTCGCCGCCAGCCAGACTTGAGTGCGATAGCGACGACCGTAGCGAATGAGTCTGGCCAGTGGCGATGATGCGGTCATCTAGCGTCCCATTACCCCTTCAATCACGGCATAAACCGCATTGCGGCTGAGTTTCTCTTTGCCGTGGGCCAACACGTCTAGGGTGGCGTGGGCCAGCGCCAAGGGAATTTGGCAGAAGTTGCGGGCAGGGCCTTTGGGCAAGGCTTGGGTGTAGGCGTCTGCCAGGGTCAGGTTGTGGCGGGCGTAGGCGTGCATGTCATCAGAAGTCCAGCCCTCAGGGTAAAAGCTGACGCCCCGGTCTGCGTCTTCAGAATTATTGCGGACGATATTGACCGCTTGCAGTCCGCGTCCAAAGCCAACCGCCTGGGTTCGGTCAGTTTGGGTGCCGTCATACCAAGCCCACAGGTCAGATAGCATCAGGCCGACGGCGCCAGCAACGCTGAAGGTGTAGCGATCAAGATCGGTTTTGGTTTGAATGGTCCAGTTGCACTCAGCCCAATAGGCCATGCGATCGGCCATCGCGGCGGTGGCATCCCAGATGCGCGGTGCAATGTCTGATGGGGCCATCAGAGCCCATTCCCCAGCGCGGAGGCTCACTTCGGGCAATAGGGCCTCATCGGTGTGCAGATCCAACACGAAGTCTCGCTCCGCTGAGCTTTCGGTTGACCCCTGAAAATTAAGGCTCAGCGATCGCAATAGCCGAGCCTTAGTGCTGTTTGTTAGGTGGGGATGGTCTTCAATCTCATCGATGGCCCGCATAAGCAGATAAGCTGATGCGACGGCCTCAAGCAGCCGGTCTGGTAGACGGCTTATGGGAATATAAAACGTTCGACTTGTCTCTTTAAGCACATCTAGCGCATGCTTTTGGGAATTCATCCGTCAACTCCTTACACCAACTTGTGCCATAGCATATAACGCCTGCCGCCAGAAGACTAGTGCTTTCATCACAGCGGTCATCTTGGCTTGAAGCCATTTTGGCTTTGGATATCCTCGTATTGGTTAAACCCGGGTCAAGCGTCAGGAATACGGCATGCCATGTCCATATAAAATTCATGGCCTCAATCAGCTGCACCGTTAGAAGTTAAAACACTGAGGCCTTATTCGTTGGTCTCTACCTGGGTTGATTGCGTCACGTCGAAAACGACCTTAAAAGGCTTTCTCATTTCGCGTTGAACGGCCTGCTGAACCAGTGCTACCTGATCTGCCGTGATCGGTTCAGTAGCCCGCACCACCAGCTTTACCTCCGGGGGCTCCCACAGAATGATTGTGTCCATAACCTCGACATCTTCTCGTCCTAGCAGTGCATCTTGGGCCAAAAGCTGCCGCACCGCAAAGTTGAGTCTGGCTTGACGGATCAATTCCCAAGAGCTGAATCCTAGGGGAATGACTAAAGCGCCAATCAAAATCGCGCTGATGCTCCAGCTTAGGGTGCGGCTGATTTGATTTCTATTGCGGGTGTAGCCCGCCAAAACGTACACCAGCATACAGGCGAGGTTGATACCCAGCAGGTTGGTCACGTAGAGCAAAAAGGCGCCCCAACTCCCCAGCCACAGTCCTTGGGACAGCGTTAAGCCTGTCACACAGAGCGGTGGCATTAGCGCCACTGCGATCGCCGTCCCTGGTAGCGCATCCCCCAGCTCGGGCCGGACCTTGGCGTAGCCGCTGATACCACCAGCAGCCAGCGCCACTAGCAGGTCGATTAGAGTGGGCTCCGTGCGAGAGAGCACTTCGCTGCCAAACTCTGGGATGCCGATGATGGTCCCCGTAAGCCAGGAAAAGGCGACCCCCAGCAGGGTTCCAATGGCGATTGCCTTACCGCCGCTGCCCAGCATTTCGATGTCGCCCTCCACCGCCGCAAAGGCAAAGCCTCGCAGCGGCTGCATCAGCGGGGCAATGATCATGGCGCCAATGATGACGGCGGTGCTGTTGATAATTAGGCCAAAGGTGGCAATGATGCAGGAGCCCACCAGCAGCGCGAGGTAATTGAGGGAAACCTGAGACTCTTCAAATAAGGACGCCCGCAGCTTGAGAATGGGGACGAGGGCGATCCAGGATTGGACGCGATCGCGAATTTGCTCGGTAATGCGTGTCATAGGGCCGGTGATGCAACAGTTCTCACCGATATTGTGAACTGAATAGAGCCTCGGCGATTGGTCTTGAAGGAATTAAGGGGCAAACCTCAGGGTTAGAAAGTGAAGTTTTTCTAACCTAGACGAGGTTTATGTAAGGGCTGTTTAAATCCAAACCAATCTTTCAGTAGTACTTATATTAGCGGGTGAATGGGATGCATATTGAGCCCTTCACGCCCTCGGTCTCAGCAAAATCAGCTCCAGCAAAACCATGATGTACAGTCACCTTCGCAATAGCGCTACTGATGCTACAGCACATGCAGAGGACCTATCCTCTCGCCAACGCATACCCAGTGAGATTGAGCGGGCCGCATTCATTCTCAGGCTGAGCCGCTTAAAGCTGAGCAGCAATGGGACATGGCAGGCCCAGGATCGCTACGGAAATCAGCTTACAGTGACGCCCCGGCTCGTTCGCGCTACCCTATATGGCGTTGTTGAGAATCTAGGGCTGGCTACGTCGCTTGGAGCGGTGCTATAGTCACAGCCAAAAGGCGATCGCGGGAGACACAATCGCCTTTTGAATAACCTGAACCGAGTTGAGTTTTAGGATTAGCGCTAAAACAGCGTCAAAATATAGATCAGCGCAAACAGCACAATCCAGATGATGTCTACAAAGTGCCAGTAGATTTCCGCCATCTCAATGCCCGTATGGGATGAGTCCGAATAGTGGCCCTCCCGCCGCGATCGCCACATTACGCCGAGAATGAGCAGCACGCCCACCAGCACGTGCAGGCCGTGGAAGCCCGTCATGATGTAGAAGCAGTTGGCGAAAATATTGGTCTTGAGGCCATAGCCTAGAGTCGCGTACTCGTAGACCTGGCCCGCCAAAAATATTGCGCCCATCGCTGCGGTGATGCCGTACCAAAGGCGCATTCCGTTGACGTCGTTATCTTTGATAGCGGTGTCGCCTTTGTGAATTACGAAGCTGCTAGACACCAGAATGATAGTGTTGACTGTCGGCAGCAGCAGCTCTACCTCTGTCCCCTCGGGTGGCCACTGGGCTAAGCTACCCCGAAAGACAAGGTAGACCGCGAAAAGGCCGCAGAACATCAGCGATTCTGAAGCCAAAAAAGTGATTAGGCCAAAGACGCGGAAGTCGGGATGGGCGTGGTCGTCGTGGCCATGGGCTTCGGCAGCGCCGTGGCTAGATGCTGCAATTTCAGGTGTGGTATCAACCATAAGTAGTTCGCCTCAACGTGTGAATCTGCGGTAGGGACATGGCATGCCATGCCCCAATAAACGGCCTCCCTTGGGGGAGACTGGAGGGGGTCAGGCCTCCCTTAAGAGAAGTTGGAGGGAGGGGGTTATGCCTCCCTTGGGGGAGGTTGGAGGGGGTCAGGCCGATGGCTCTGGCTCCGGCTCCTCGATCTGAACCCCGTGGCCATATTCATAGGGGCCATGGCGAAGCACTGGCAGAACCTCCCAGTTCTCAATAATCGGTGGTGACTCTGTGGTCCACTCGAAGGTCAACGCCCGCCAGGGGTTGCCTACGGCCTTCTCGCCGCGGACCCAGCTCCAGACCACGTTCACCAAGAACGGCAGAACAGAGATACCCAGGACAAACGCCCCGAAGGTGCAGAGCTGGTTGATAGTTTGAAACTTAGGATCGTACATGGCCACGCGGCGAGGCATGCCTTGTAGCCCCAGGCTGTGCATGGGCAAAAAGGTGAGGTTGGTGCCGATGAAGGTGAGGGCGAAGTGCACCTTACCTAAGCCTTCATTGAGCATGTGCCCCGTCATTTTAGGGAACCAGTGGTAGATGCCCGCGTAGAGGCCGAACACCGAGCCGCCAAACAGCACGTAGTGGAAGTGGGCCACCACGTAGTAGGTGTCGTGGGCGTGCACGTCTACCGGGGCTGCTCCCAGGGTGACGCCGCTGAGGCCGCCAATGACAAACATCAGCAATAGGCCAATGGCAAACAGCATGGCGCTGTTGAGGCGAATCTTGCCGCCCCACAGGGTGGCCATCCAGCTAAAGATCTTGACGCCCGTGGGCACGGAAATCACCAGGGTAGAGATGGTGAAGAACAGGCGCATCCAGGGCGGAGTGCCGCTGGTGAACATGTGGTGCACCCAGACAAACAGGCCGATGAAGCAGATGGCCAAGCTGGAGTAGGCGATCGCCTTGTAGCCAAAGATGGGACGGCGGGCGTGCACCGGGATTACCTCCGACATGATGCCGAAAATGGGCAGAATCATTAGGTACACCGCCGGATGAGAGTAGAACCAGAACAGGTGCTGATACATCACCACGTCCCCGCCCGCCTCAGGGCGGAAGAAGGAGGTGCCGAAGTTGATGTCAAACAGCAGCAGAATCAGACCCGCCGCCAGCACCGGCGTAGAGCACAGCGCCAGAATAGATGTGGCTAGGATAGACCAGCAGAATAGGGGCATGTCGTTCCAGCCCATGCTGGGAACCCGCATCTTCACGAGGGTGACGATGAAATTCACCGCCCCCAAAATCGAAGAGGTTCCGGCAATTACGATGGCCAAAATCCACATGCTCTGGGCCGTGTTGGCCGTAATCAGACTCAGCGGTGGGTAGCTGGTCCAGCCGCTCTGGGCGCCGCCAAAGAAGAAGCTGCCCAACAGCAGTCCGCCGGAGGGCGGCAGCATCCAAAAGGCGATCGCGTTGAGGTTAGGAAACGCCATGTCCCGCGCCCCTATCATTAGCGGAATCAGGTAGTTACCGAAACCACCAATGGCCGCCGGCACGATCCACATGAAGATCATGATGGTGCCGTGGTTGGTTAAAAAGGCGTTGTAGAGGCTGGGGTCTAAGAGGTCCGCGTCAGGAGTAGCTAGCTCCGCGCGCATGGCGAGGGCCATCAGCCCCCCAATGAGGTAGAAGGTAAAGGCGAGGACAAGATACTGAATACCGATGACCTTGTGGTCGATGTTATAGGTGAAGTATTCGTACCATCGCCAGGCCTTGCGCTCTTCATGTTCAGGCCGCTCTGAGCCCGATTGACCAATAGGAATTTGTGCTTGAGCCATAGTGACTGGTGATGTTGCTTAAGTTTCAAAGCGTAGAGTGCAATGGGTGGGATGCTGGACTGGCCGCCTGTCGCCGCGCAGACATAGCCGCAACGACGTAGAAAGCGCAATAGCAGCACGCGGGCGGGCGTCGGTGAGCGATCTTTGACGCGAGTGCCGGAGCGATTACTTGAAATTAGAAGCCGTCTGGGCGATCGCAACGGTTTCCTCGGGAGCCGCATGGGCCACGCGATTTTCGCTAAGCCACTGGGCGTACTCGTCGGGCGTCTGCACAATCACCTGACTGCGCATACCGCCGTGGTAGGCGCCGCAGAGTTCAGCGCAAACAACAGGGTAAGTTCCGGGGACGCTAGCCACAAACCGCAATTGGGTTTCCTTACCCGGTAAGGCATCTTGCTTGAGGCGAAACTGAGGGACCCAGAAGGAGTGAATCACGTCTTGGGCTGAAAGATTGAGCTGCACGTCGCGATCGGCAGGAATGTGGAGCTCACCACTGATGATGCCGTCGTCTGGGTAGTTGAACAGCCAAGCGTACTGCATGCCTGTGACGTTAACGACCACGTCGGGGACGCCGGCTTTAGGCCCTGCGCCATAGCCGTACTTTGTCCGGTTCTGGGCAAATTCATCGGGCTGGTTCTCGGGTGGATTAGCCTCGGCCAGCAAGGGAGCCACGGCGCCCGCAACCGGGCTATCGACGTTAGCCTGCGCCAGAAGCGTGGCGTCCGCATCGTCAATCATGACGAGGTCGGCCATGTGGTCGTGCTGCTGACTGGGGGACAGACCACCAATCTGCTGAAAGACATCGACGCTGTAAATGCCGATGCCAATCACAACGATGGCTGGAATTGCAGTCCAGAAAGCTTCCAGCGGCAGGTTCCCTTCGATGGGATTACCATCGTCGTTGTCGCCAGGGCGCTGACGATAGCGAATGGCGAAGTAGATAATTGTGCCTTCGACGACGATAAAAAACGCTGTCGCGATCACGATCATGACATCGAACAAGCCGTCTACCAACTCAGCCTGCATCGACGCCTGAGCGGGCATCAGCCCATGGTGTTGACCCATCCATAAGCTGCCTAGCGTAATGACAATGCCAGCGATGAGGGTCAATAGAGGAGTTGGAATCTGTTTCATACGGAATGGGCGTATGGTTACTCCTCAAATTCTAGAAGCGGACGTCGAGGAGACTGGGTATTCTTCCCATTTGCTTTAGTAAGTGTGGTAATGTGCAACACTCTGTTACATACGGCCACCACGAGTTAGCCTGCAAGGGGATAACTTTGACGCAATACAGGGTGAGGCATGCAGGGATTCCCAAAAATTAGGGTGGTCGCCGTGGGCAAGGTCAAAAAGCCCTGGATTCAGGCCGGGATTGAAACCTACTTCAAGCGTCTTCCAGAGCTGAGCCTGAGCGAAGTTAAAGATATAGGCCCAGACGGGGAGGCGCGCAAGATTCTATCCATGGCACGACCGGGCGATCGCCTCATTGCCCTATCCGAAGACGGCGATCGCCTCACATCCACCCAGTTCGCCCAGCTGTTCACTGCGGTTGAGTCCAATGCCCTTGTGTTTTGCATTGGTGGGCCTGTAGGAATTAGCCCGATTCTGCGAACGAAGGCTGAGCGCATCCTTAGCCTGTCGCCCATGACCTTTCCCCACGAGGTTGCGCGCCTGCTGCTGGTAGAGCAGATTTACCGGGCAAAGACAATTCTTCAGGGCGGTACGTACCATAAATAGGTCTACAAGCTGTTGCCCTAGGGCAGCACGGGACGTAGCTTGAGGCGCACCGCGATCGCCGTGATGTTGTCGTGGCCGTTGTGGTGATTGGCCAGCCCAATCAGATTGGCCACCCCCTGAGCGAGGTTCGTTTGAGAACTCAGCAGCGGCTCTAAATGGCTTTCGTAGTGCTGCTCCAGCAGATCATTGTCCGTCAGCCCATCGGAGGCCAGAATGAACACTGCATCCTCCGTCACCGGGAGGTACTGGATATCGGGGCGGATATATTCCTGGCTGCGGGGGCCTAAGGCTTGGGTGAGCTGATAGGCGTCCTGACGCGCGTAGGCCACCTCGGGCGCAATGCCGCGGTGAATTTCCCGCTGGCCCACTTCATGGTCAACGGTGAGCTGCTCTAGGCCAAACTTGCGACTCACCCGATACACACGGCTGTCGCCCACATGGGCGATCGCCACCTGCATTCCCTGGACGAGTAGCATCACTAGGGTGGTGCCCATGCGCCGGCTTCCCTGGGCCTCGCTCTCCTGATTTTGTTCGTAGATCGCCTGATTCGCGAGCCGAATGCTCTCGTTCAGGCTGGTTTCCGAGGGGAGCTGATTCGTCCAGGACTGGAGAGACTTGCGCAGCGTCTCCACAGCCATCATGCTGGCCACTTCTCCTGAAGCATGGCCGCCCATCCCATCGCACAAAATATAGAGGCCTTTAGCACTGCAGGTGCGGCCACCCGGCGTGTCCTGCTTATGGATGTCGGTTTGGATATAAAAACAGTCCTCATTGTGCTTCCGCAGCCGACCCACGTCGGTATAGCCTGCATCCGAGAGGCTGTAGAGCTGCATCGGCAGCACCACCGTGTCCACATCGTCTCCGTCGTCAAACGGATAGTCAGCAACCTGCTCACCCTCGGAGGACGGACCATGATCTAGCAGATTGTGCGGCATCGAATGGTCTGCTTCAGGCTGTTTCAAGCCAGCTTCAATGGTTTCAAGCCGCTGATTGAGATCCTCTAGACTCGTAATCTCACCGGTTTCAAGGGCTTCAAAGATTGGGCAAAGGTCTGATAGCGCCCCTGATAGCGTCTCAGGGAGATCGCTAAAGGTTTCGCGCCACAGCTGCCCCAAACGCGATAAGGGATAGACCTGATGAGGGTCGTTTGAATACAGCCGCTTGAGGCACAAGATTTGGTCTTCATCGATCCGCAGATTGTCGGCTACAAGCAGGCTTTGGTGACAATTTTGAGAGGCTAGCAGACTCCAAAGCTGAATCATGTCATAGAGCCAGTGTAGGACCTGCTGAGCGACGGGCGCTGAACGCACGCCTTCGCTCAATGGCGATAGCCGCTCGCGGTCCTCTAGAATAAGCGCGGTGTAGCCGTCGGCAGTCCAAGCGTCTTGAACTTGAGGGCAAGTGGGATAGAGCTCGTCTTGCAGAAAGAGGTGGGTTCGCACAAGGGGCGGAAAGGTGGCTAAGAGAGACTCTAGACCATCTTCTGGGCTCTTCGAGTCTGAATGGGTTGTGTTGGAGTCCGTCAGCGAGACCTCCAGAAAAGGCGGGTCTGTGGGCCTTGTATCTACGACAAAGCGCTCAATATCATCATCACGCTCTTGCCGTGGACGGGAGGCTTGAAGAACGTAGCGCTCAGCCAATTGATTCCCGGGCTGACAGAGTTGAGACATAGCGGAGGCGATCGCACTGTCTTCGGGTTGGCTCTCCGCTTCACTCCCGGCCTGAGGGGGCTGCCTCGCAAAAATAAGGGCCAACTTTAGCTGGTTTGATTGAGGTCTTGGAGAGTCGAGCGGGTTGTCCAACAGCCTATCTGGCTGCAGGTTCACCCCGCACTCTTGACAAAACCTATTCTCATCAGGATTCTCAAACCGGCACTCAGGGCAGATAATCATTGACAGGCGTCCTAGTCACCACAGTCATCGGTAAGCTATAAAAATTTGTAGTTCGCTCTTTATTGACTTATTTGCAGCCATTGGCTTCAGGGTTCTCCGGTTTGATACCGAAAAGGCCCTTGGCAAAGTGGCCAGTACTTTAATCAATCGGTCCGACTTTACTCTTTTGTAACAGAGAGACCGCAGGTCAGGATGATTTCAGTAAGTTTTGACATCAATAAAGCTTGATAATACCCAGCCTAGCCCAGCCCACGGCCTAGAGCACGCTCACTGCGATCGCCTTGGCTCATGCTTTTCCCAAGCGACGAAGCTGATCGATCTCACGGGGCGTCAAGTCTCGCCGGGTCCCCGGCGCTAGTGCCCCTAGAGTGAGGGAGGCAATTGCCACCCGAATTAACCGCAGGGTGGGAAATCCGACCGCTGCTGTCATCCGCCGCACCTGACGGTTGCGCCCTTCAGTAATCGTCAGCTCTAGCCAGGCTGTCGGAACGCTTTTACGGTAGCGAATTGGCGGGTCGCGGGGAGGCACTGACGACGGAGAGATCAGGCGAACCGTAGCGGGGCGAGTGCGGTAGCCCTGAATCTCGACCCCGCGCCGCAGCCGCTCAAGGGCCATCTCGTCAGGAATGCGTTCCACTTGAGCCCAGTAGGTCTTAGGGTGGTGAAATTTAGGATGGGACAAGCGATGTTGAAGCCCCCCATCGCTGGTGAGGAGCAGCAGCCCCTCGCTGTCGCGGTCAAGGCGACCAACGGGATACACCTGATGTACGGGGACAAAGGCGCTCAAGGTCTTTCGCCCAGAGGCATCGGTGAACTGAGAGAGTACATCATAGGGCTTGTTTAATAAGATGTAGCGATGGCCCTGAACAGGGGATTTTGCGGGTTGGGGAGGCCGATATCGGTGGGCGCGGTCCATAGGGCAGCAGGACTGATGCGATAACTCAGCTTATGTGAAGGCATGTATCGACTCTATTAAGAAGAGCTTAGCGATCGCCCCCTATCTCGGGCGGAGCCTCTAGGCTTGAGATATTCTGAGAAACCTATTGCGATTTGCTTGGCCAAACGGGCCAGCTTGTTACCATGAGCATAAACAATTTTCAGCGCTACCGCATGATCTGCACGCTCTCATTTGGAGACATCTACGGCCAGGTGATTGTCTGGCTTGTGGTCATTTTTCTGAGCCTAGCGGCCGCTCTGGCGCTAATGGGAACCAGCCGCCCCATCTATGCCCTGACGACCGTCGGCTTAATTTTGGTGCTCTCCCTGCCGTTTTTGCTGTTTGCCTTTGTCACCACCCTGCTCAACCACATCGAGTTCAAGGCGGTCGATGAGCTAGAGAAGTCTTCCCCAGCCGCGGGCGCCCAAGCGGCCAAAGCCATGGGTTAAGGGCTGGCTCTTTGATTGATCACGACATTGTTATCGTTGGTGGGGGCCTCGCGGGCTCACGGGCGGCGCTAGAGATTTCACGCTGCGCTCCCCAGCTCAGCGTAGCCCTAGTTGCCAAAACCCACCCAATTCGATCCCACTCCGTCGCGGCCCAAGGCGGCATTGCGGCTGCGCTCAAAAACGTTGACGCGGGCGACACTTGGGAAGCCCATGCCTTCGACACCGTTAAGGGCTCAGACTATCTGGCGGATCAAGACGCGGTTGCCATCTTGACCCAAAGCGCGCCTGAAGTGGTGATTGACCTAGAGCGCATGGGGGTGCTGTTTTCGCGACTGCCCGATGGCCGCGTCGCCCAGCGGGCCTTTGGTGGCCACAGCTATCGGCGCACCTGCTACGCCGCCGACAAAACGGGCCACGCCATCCTCCACGAGTTGATCTGCAACCTCCGCAGTAACGGTGTGGTCCTCTACGACGAGTGGTACGTGATGCGGCTCATCCTAGCCGATGGGCAGGCAAAGGGCGTAGTCATGTACCGCATTCGAGATGGTGAGGTGGCCGTTGTGCGGACGAAGGCCGTTTTGTTTGCCACAGGCGGGTATGGCCGTACCTACAACACCACCTCCAACGATTTTGCCTCTACGGGAGACGGACTCGCCATGACAGCGGCGGCGGGGCTACCCCTAGAAGACATGGAGTTCGTCCAGTTTCACCCCACTGGACTATTTCCCGTGGGCGTGCTGGTCTCCGAAGCGGTGCGGGGGGAAGGCGCTTACCTCATCAACGGCAAGGGCGATCGCTTTATGGCCAGCTATGCCCCCAGTCAAATGGAGCTCGCTCCCCGAGACATCACGTCCCGAGCCATCATCAAGGAGATTCGAGCGGGACGGGGTGGGACGGCGGGCAAAGCAGCAAACGGAGGAGCAGGCGGCCCCTGCGTCTATTTGGACGTGCGTCATCTGGGGCAGCAGTGCATCATGGACCGGATTCCCTTTTGCTGGGAAGAAGCCCACCGTCTTCTGGGAATAGACGCGGTGCACCAGCCTATTCCTGTGAGGCCCACGGCACATTATTCCATGGGGGGTATTCCCGTAACCACCGAAGGTCAGGTGCGCAGCAGTGCCAGCCAAATGGTGTCAGGCTTTTTCGCGGCTGGAGAATGCGCCTGCGTCTCGGTCCACGGCGCCAACCGCTTGGGCAGTAATTCGCTGCTGGAGTGCGTGGTCTATGGCCAGCGGGTAGGAGCGGCGATCGCCCGCTACGCCCAGTCTCAGAAATACCCCGAGCTGGATGAGGCGCTCTGGCTATCGCGAGCCCAACAAACCCTCTCCAGCCTACTCAATCAAACCGGACCCTATCGAATTGCCGAGGTCAGAAGCGCATTTCAAGACTGCATGAGTGAGCACTGCGGAGTATTTCGGACCGAGGAAACCATCCAGCTCGGCCTGTCCCAGCTCGCCCAGATTAAGGTAAAGCTTGGGCAGATTCGCCTCGACGATCAGCATCTGCTGTGGAACACAGAGCTGATTGAGGCTATGGAGCTGGCCAACCTGATTCAGGTGGGTGAGATCATTATGGCATCAGCGATCGCGCGGCGGGAGAGTCGCGGCGCCCACAGTCGGGAGGACTATCCCCAGCGGGATGACGGCACATTTCTCAAACACACGTTAGCCTAAGCCTCACCCAGCGGCGTTGACATCCGATATATGCCGGTTGTCGTCGATCGGTTCCCGCCCCAGGAGCGCAAGTATTAGATTTGACGATCAGAAGGGGCGCCGCTACCGCACCTGCAAATTTCCGCTGATGTTGTTGTAGCCCACCACAACCCCGTTTTTCAGCTCCACCGTGCTGCTGCCGTAGTAAAGCACCTCTTCACAAAATGAATCGCGGCGCTGAATCCGGGTGGGGGTTTGCTGAGCGTAAAACACCTCCTCCCGAAGCGAACCGAGGGTCCAAAGCTGCGTAGAGGCTTGATCCACGGGTTTCACTACGGGGGCAATGGTCACGCTGAGGGTGTCGTCAAAGTTGCTGTAGGCGACGACTCGGTCCCCCCGCAGTTCAACCACGTCATCGCCATAGTAAAGCAGCTCCATATCCAGTGACTCGTAGCTATTGACGCGGCCTGGCGTTCCTTCAATGGCGTAGATCGTTTCCTTTGGCGATCCTAGCGTCCACTGGCTGCCTTGGGTCAACTGCTGGGCTACGACGGTCTCCAAAGACGAGGCGTGGAGGTTGTTGTCAATATTTCTATACTGGGCAACGGCTCCGTGAATTAATTCTATCTGACTGTTGCCGTAGTACAGGATTTCTTTGCACTGAGTATCGAGCTGGATTGTGCGAGAGGGCCTTCCCTCAATGGCTGTAACCAGCTCCCGCACCGATCCTGCGGACCAGACCCCCATTGTATCCGCCATTGCGGGTTGCACAACGGTGTTGTTCCGCGCGTAGGTCAAGTTACGCCGATATTCGCTGGCTTTGTCCTGTGCTAAGGCGTAGCTTTGGTTTTCAGCCGGTATAGCCTGCATCATATCGATGGCCTCTTGCCATAGCGTCGCTACAGCGTGCCACTCTTCGCGAAATTCAGCGGATTGGGTAAGCTGCGCTGCGGCCATCGCCTTATTAATTGCCTTGCGAAAGACATCTGACGTCGCTGTTTCTTGGGTCTGCGGCAAAAGCGGAATATCCATCGAAAGACGATGGGTAATCGCAGCGGCGGCTATCACGAGGCTGAGCATAATAATTCCTGGTCCTGCCAGGCTCTCTCGCCGAGCGATCGCTCGGCGGTTCACCACGTCATAGCCAGAAGCCCCTAAATTCGTCTGCGATCGCGCTCGTTGTCCCATAGCCTAAAAGTTGTGTGATTAAGCGGGAAGGCTGTCTTGACCGCGTGGGCCAAATAGGTCTTATCTTACTTCGGTTCGCTGAGTCCGCCCTATGACCCGGACGATAGTTCCATCGACTTGAATAGCTTGAATATGTGCCGATGGCTTAATTCCCTGCCCCAACCGCAAATGAACCGACAACTGGACCATCTGACGATCTGGCGCCCGCCGATAACCTGCCCCAGCATAGTTTATCTTATGACTCACTTTTGAACCGTTACTGGCGTTTTTAAGCGATTACTCACAAAATCTAAATCTTTGGTCAAGCTCTACAAAGCCTCTGCAAATTTTTGGATAACGGTGCAAATTTTGTAGCTCTCGTGATAGGCCTCTGAAGCATTGGCTGGGTGACATCGACTCAGACATACAGGCTAATATAAGGATGCCCAAGCTTCTGCGCTGCTGCCGCCACACTGCACACCCGAAGCGGAGCCTGCTCCACAGTGCTGTTGACTGGCTGCTCGCTTGAAATATTCTCGAAAGCCGCGCGGTGACCTAGGTTGCCGTTATTTCCCCGCCCTTTACCGCGATATCCATTGATGACCCATTCGTCACTGACTCGTCTTGCCTGGAACATCACTGCGGGCGCTACCCTAGCTGTGACAGCCAGTCTCGCCCCTATCCCCTCTCCTAATGCCGCCTTAGCTACAGAAGATCTAGCCACAGAAGACTCCACCGCATCAATGCTGGTCAATAGTCCGAAGGCGATTTTGGACGAGGCGTGGCAAATTGTCAATCGCGACTACGTTGACCCTGAATTTAACCAAACGGACTGGCGCCTAGTCCGAGAGCGTCTCCTGGGAAGGGACTACGTCTCCGTGGAAGGGGCTTATGCTGCGCTAAAGCGGGCCTTGAGGGCGCTTGACGATCCCTACACGCGCTTCATGGATCCGCAGCAGTACGCTGAGCTAACCAGTCAAACCTCAGGGGAGTTCTCGGGTATCGGCCTGCGGCTTCAGGTTCATCCGGTCACGGGATTCCTGACGGTCCTCTTGCCCCTCGAAGATTCCCCCGCTCTCCAGGCAGGCATTCAGGCGGGCGATCGCATTTTGACCATTGAAGGCCAGTCCACTGAGGGAATGGACGTCGAAGACGCAGCCCAGCTTATCCGGGGCGAGGCTGGAACGGCGGTTTCACTTCGCATCGAGCGGGGCGGATTTAGCGCCGGGCAGCGGTTCGACCTGTCGGTGAAGCGGGAGGTGCTTGAAGTGCCTGCCGTGACGGCGGCCCTGCGAACTGAGCAAGAGGCTCAGGTGGGCTACATCTACTTGAGTGAGTTTAGCGCCCATGCTGCCGAGCAAATGCAGAAGGCTATCCAAGAGCTATTAGATGAAGGGGCCGATGCATTCGTCTTGGATCTGCGCGGCAATCCTGGCGGTCTACTCCAGTCCAGCATCGAAATTTCCCGCATGTGGATTGATCAGGGCGTCATTGTGCAGACGGTTGATCGTAACGGCGCTAGTGAAGACACCTACGCCAATGCCACAGCCCTCACGGACCTACCGTTAGCGGTTCTGGTCGATGAGAAGTCGGCGAGCTCAAGCGAGATCCTCACCGGAGCGCTGCAGGACAATGGGCGAGCCCTAGTTCTAGGGACACAGACCTTTGGAAAAGCGCTGGTGCAGGCGGTACACCAGCTTTCCGATGGGTCAGGATTAGCGGTGACCGTCGCCCACTACTACACCCCCAAGGGGACAGACATCAGCGATCGCGGCATTACGCCCTCGGTTGAGCTGTCGCTGACGGCAACTCAGCGCCGCAGCCTTTCGGCCAACCCTGAGCAACTGGGCACCCTCGCCGATCCCTATTATCGGGAGGCCCTTATGGTGCTCAGGCCGGCGATTTTGGCGCATCATCAGCGCACCGAGCTGTCGCGATCGCTGGATTTAGATTAGGGATGTGCGTTGACGGGCTAAGAGGGCGCGTCAGAGGGGCGCCCCCTACCTCTTATGACTTGCTGAACTCAAGCCCGTTTTCTTTGCCGTAGCGCTCCATAAAACGCATGAAGCGGTCCCACTCCTGCACGCTTTTGATGGCGTAGACCGCCTCAATGGCCGAAGCTTGACCGTTGACAAACTTTCCGTTCACCTCTCGGGTCGTCAGCTCACCTTCTTCATCGATAAGATACATGCCCGTGATATCTTCCATATTTCCTTCAGAAAGTACCTTAGGGCTGTCAAAGTAGAAGGTGGCCGTTCCGTTTGTGCCGTCTTTTGCTCGGGTCAGACGGATGTCAGGAACGGTATCTTCGGGTGATCCCCCCTGGGAAAATTGAATTCTCGCCATGGCTCTGTATCGCGATTCTAAAAAGTTATTCCTTCATCATCTCATGCCGTGCGGGCTTTAAGCTGGGGTAACGATAAATGGTGAAGCAATCGGAGAGACCCGATCCCGGAGTACAAGGCCCTGGTAGATCATGACCGATACTTCTGCGCGGGTGATGGGGCGCAGGGGCTCTAAGAACTCTGGGCGGGGATGGTTGACCACAAGCCGGTGCCGCGTCACAGCGGCTACGGCAGTGGTGGCCCAGCTGGGCACCTCAGCGCGATCGCGGTAGAGGGCAAGGAGGTCTAGCGTACCGCCATCAAGCTGCAGCCCGCTGTTGAGCGCCAGCAGGGTCTGCAGGCGGGTGAGGGAGGCATTGGGTTGGAAACTGCCGCCCGGGAAACCAGTGATAAAGCCGGCCTGCGTCGCCCGCTGAATCGCTCCGCTGGCCCAGAAATCGGCGCTGAGGTCGCTAAAGGCCTGGGCCTCTCGTCTGACGGGTTCGTTAAAGGCCTGGGTGAGCAACACGGCGTATTGAGCTCTCGTTAGCGGGTCCCTGGGGCGAAAGGTTCCGTCTGGGAACCCTCGAATGACGTTGCGCTCCACCAGCGCCTCGATAAACAGGCGCGCCCAGGAGCTGCGGATGTCGGGGAAGGGGGAAGCGGACAGCCCGTCAGCATTGTCCACAGGACGAGGCGGCGCGGCGATCGCTCGCAGAGGGGGCGGGAGCTGGGCCGCCTCAAACACCACCGACCCGCTGACGCGGGCAGGATTGAGCTGATTGCCAGAGGACACCATCACTGTGGCGCTCGTGTTTTGCAAGTCGAAGCGGCCACTGGCGTCAAAGACGTTGCCGCCAGGGCTTTGAGCATCGCCCAGGTCTGGTTTGGCCTGGTCGAGCACAGTCAGTCCGTCAACGCGATTACCCAGGACCTGGTTATTTCGCAGCACCGGGCGGGCCGCCCGGGAGAGGACGAGGCCGGAGCGATTTTCGATCAGCCGGTTACCAATGACAAGCGGCGCGGCGCTGTCGCTCACGGCAATGCCAAACCCCGTACTGCGACAGAGGTTCTGCCTGACCTCACCCTTAGACTGACGCATAAAAAATATGCCGCTCGCACCGTTGCCCTCAAACACCGAGCTAGCAATTAAGGGACGTCCCGTCCCCAGCACAAAAACACCTTCCCGGCGGCAGTCCTGAAACCGGCAGTCCTCGACTGTGGGGTTTGTGGATTCAATCCAAACGCCGGTGCCCTCCGGTTCAGGGTTAGTAATGGTCACGCCCCTTACCGCCGATTCATTGGCCAGAACCAGCGTCACCGACTGGGGGCCAAAGGTGGGGCTATTGTGGCGTCCGCCCCCGCGAATAAAGGTGCGCCGCCCCTGATCCCCATCCCCCACTAGGGTTACCCGGCGGGGCAAGCGAATGGGAAAGGCCTCCGCGCTGTAGGTTCCAGGCAAAAGCCTCAGCGTGCTGCCTGGCCCTATCTGCGTCAGACCGTGGGTGATGGAGCGGAAGGGCGCATTGGCTAATCCTGAATCGCGATCGCGGCCTCGGGTTGGGTCGACATAGCGCGTTACTGGAGCAGACTGAACCATAGCTAATGACGTAGAAATGAGGTGCGACAGCTACAAATCACACCCTAGTTTACTCGGCGTTTGCCCCACGCTCACGGCGATCGCGCTGGCAAAAGAGGGGTGGCCACAAGGGTTGCAATTTTGCTGAGCTACCATAGACTTGTTGAGGTAATGATCACCGCGATGTCGCTGGCCGCGAAAAATCTGGGTTTAAGGGGGCTTTGTAACCCGGGGCCCTTCCGCTCAGCGTCACCCCAAAATCTAGTCTGGTCTAGGTTTTGGGATGACCAGCACAAGGTGCACATGGCAGACTCAGGGCGCACATGACATTCTGGCTGGGCTGCGCCGTTTGGGCTTACAAGGGCTGGGTCGGTGACCTGTTTCCCCAACGGGCCAGTTCTAAAGATTTTCTGCAACTCTACAGCCGTAGGCTAACCGCAGTCGAAGGCAACGCGACATTCTACGCGGTTCCATCTGAGACGATGCTGTCGCAGTGGCGGTTAGCGACGCCCCCCGGTTTTAGGTTCTCTCCCAAGCTCTACCGCGAGGTGACCCACCGGGGAGACCTGATGCCGCAGCGGGATCTGGCGCTAGCGGTGATCGAGCGGCTGTGCCACCTGGGAGATCGACTGGGTCCATTAATGATTCAGCTTCCTCCTAGCTATACCCCGGCGCAGCTGGACGATTTAGACCAGTTTTTGTCTCTTTTGCCCCCTCATATTGCCGCTGCTGTTGAAGTGAGGCACTCGGACTGGTTCCTGCCAGCTCATGGCAGCCGCCTCAACCAATGCCTCCAGCAGCGACGCGTCGGACGAATTTTGCTCGATACCCGCCCTATCTACGCTGGGTCTGACGATCCGCAGCGAGGGTCAACGCGGCGTAAGCCGCAGGTGCCGCTGCAGCCCGCCGTAACTGCGCCATTTACCATCGTGCGCTACATCGGACACCCGGAGCTAGACCGCAACCGGACCTATATTGAAAGCTGGGCGACGCAAATCGGCGAGTGGTTAAACCAAGGGACAGAGATTTATCTGTTTGTGCACTGCCCACAAGAGGGGCGATCGCCCACTATCGTAAAAGCATTTCAGTTGGCGTTAGAGGCCGTCCGGGCGCCTGTACCGCCGCTACCCTGGCTGCAGCGCCTTCAGCCGGACCAGCTCTCTCTTTTTTGACGCCATAGGCCTGCTCACCCAGCGCTTTGCGCCGTAAAGGGAGCCTAATAAACCCATTGAATGGCCATGAAATTTGTGTAAAAGCTGACCACACCTATACTGTCCTTCGTGATGAACCAGTAAAATTTGGTCTAAGACGATTTCCTCACCGTTTTGTTCCCCCGTTTTCTCCGCAACCTGTTTCCCTGCAACCTGTTGATGAACTACTCTGCACTGACCTACGAAGACTCTGTCCCTGTTCCACCGGGCACCCAGACCAATCGAATCCTCGCCGCCATTGATGTGGGCACCAACTCAATTCACCTGGTAGTGGTCCAGATTCAGCCCGAGCTGCCCTCCTTTCACATCATTGCCAAAGAAAAAGACACCGTGCGTTTGGGGGACCGCGACCCTGAAACCGGAGATCTCACCCCAGAAGCGATGGCGCGGGGATTGTCGGCCCTGCGCCGCTGCCGGGACCTAGCGATGAGCATGAATGCCGAAGAGATTATTGCCGTTGCCACCAGTGCGGTGCGCGAAGCGCCCAACGGTCAGAACTTTATCCGTCAAGTTGATCAGGAAATTGGCCTATCCCTTGATCTGATTTCGGGGGAGGAAGAAGCCCGGCGCATCTACCTGGGCGTGCTCTCCGGCATGGAGCTGGGCCAGCAGCCCCACGTGGTCATCGACATTGGGGGGGGCTCTACGGAGCTGGTTCTAGGGGATGGCCACGAGCCTCGATTTCTAAGCAGTACCAAGGTAGGGGCAGTGCGGCTCACCCGCGAATTTATCCACCACGATCCGCCATCGGATGGCGAGATCACCTATCTCCAAGCCTTTATTCACGGTAAGCTAGAGCGCTCTGTAGAGGAGCTGCGGCGCCACGTGCGGCCAGACGAAGCCGTCCGGGTCGTGGGCACCTCCGGCACTATTCAAGCTGTGGCCGCTATCCACGCCTACGAAACCTTAGGCGCTGTCCCTTCCACCTTGAATGGATACCAGGTCCCTTTCAGCGACCTGAAGGCTATTATCAAGCGACTCCAAAATTTAAAAGCAGGCGATCGCTGCGGTTTACCGGGAATGTCGCCGCGACGGGCGGAAATCATCGTGGCTGGGGCGATGGTGCTGCAGGAGGCGATGGCGCTGCTCAAGGCCGACTCGGTGGTCATCTGCGAGCGCGCCCTGCGGGAAGGAGTGGTGGTGGACTGGATGCTCACCCACGGCCTGATTGCCGACCGGCTGGAGTATCAAAGCTCGGTGCGCCAGCGAAGCGTGTTCAACCTGGCGCGCAAGTATCAGATTAACCTAGAGCACTCGGGGCGGGTGGCGCGATTTGCCCTCAGCCTGTTTGACCAAACTCAGCAGCTCGGCCTCCACGAGTGGAGCGACATTGACCGCGAGCTGCTGTGGGCCGCCGCCATGCTGCACAACTGTGGCCACTTTGTCAGCCACAGCGCCCACCACAAGCACTCTTACTACCTCATCCGCCACGGGGGCCTGCTGGGCTACACCGAAGTCCAGATTGAGGCGATCGCCAACATGGCCCGCTACCACCGTAAGAGCCCGCCTAAAAAGAAGCACGAGAACTACCGCAGCCTGCCCAATAAAACCTGGCGGCATCGGGTTGATCAGCTCAGCGCCCTGCTGCGGCTGGCGATCGCCCTCGACCGCCGCCAGGTGGGCGCCATCCGCCAGATGCAGTGTGAAATCTCAGCCGACACTTCGGACCTGGTTCTGCGGCTCTATCCCTCGATTCCCGGCGATCCCTGTAGTCTTGAGCTGTGGAGCTTAGGCTACAAGAAGGACTGCTTTGAGGCGTCGTTTGGCCGTGAGCTTACGCCTGTGATTGAGGCTTGATATTCGCTTTTCGCATCTGCGATTGCCCCTTTATTCAGGCTAACGAACCAGCAGCACCGGACACGGCGCATAGACGCGAATATAGTCCGACAGCGACTGCCCCAGCAGTCGATCCAAGTCTGGCAAGCCCTTCGCGATTGACGGACGGCCCTCAGGCGAGCCCACGATGAGTAAGTCAGCGTCTAGGTCAGCGGCCAGTTCACAGATCCGCGCCCCCGGCCTGCCTGAGGGCGCTTCGCACCGATATTTGACCCCCATTCTTTGAGCCGCGGCGATGGCGGGCGCGAGGACGGGATCTTCCTCGGGCGCATTCGTCGGTACGTCAGGTAAGGTCTTCAAATCGGGGTTGACGTGAACCAAGATGAGCTCGCCGCGATTGATATCGCGCACGGTGGCCAGCGCCAGATCTAATACAGGCTGCGCGGTCGATGAGCGATCGACGGTAACCAGCACCCGGCGAATTTTTTTGACGTAGACATCGTCTTTAACCAGCAGCATGGGCCGCGACGCGAGCTGGAAGACATACTGACTGACTGAATTCTCCAGGATTGACTGCAACCGCTTCAGCCCCCGCGACCCCATGATAATCAGGTCAGCGTCAATCTCGTCGGCCACGCGGCACACAATGTCTTTCGGGTCTCCCTCTCGCAGCATGGCCGTCGCCTGGGCCGGATCTAGATTGAGCGACTGCATGGCCCGCGCTAAAACCTTTCCGCCTTCTTCCCACTTGGCGGTCATCCCTTCCGCTGTAACCTGGGGAGTCACCACGTGGAGCACAGTAATAGCAGCCCGCTGAAAGAAGGGGCTATCCCGCAAAAACTTCAGCATTGCCTCTGACTGCCCAGTCCCCGAGTCAGCCAGTAAAATCCGATCCATCTTGAGCATGTCTTTACCTCCCATCAATCCAGCGCAATATAGTCCTCCGCTGCCTCACCAGCGCGGCAATCTACCCAATTCGACTATACGACTGGACGGTAACGCTTCGTTGACTTGCGTTACGGGATTTTACATGGCGTTAACGAAAGAACACAATGCTGAAGAATAGCGCCGTGATGACGCCGTAGCAGGTGGCCAGAAAGGCCTGGAAGGAAATGCCCCGATACACCGTAATCATAATCACGAGGGTAAACGAGAACAGCATCTCAACCCAGGGCACGGAAAACAGCGACTCAGGATCGTACAGACTGTTGAACGCCGCGAACAAAATCAGCGACCACAGCGTTGAGATGACGTAGATATTGAATCGCGGGATTTTGACCTCATAGGGAGATTCAAAGGTGTCAGTAAAGAATGAGATGTAGGTGATTGCTAGCGGTGGAATCAGGCTGACCAAGACGCTCTTGATTCCCGCGGCAAAGCTAAACGCAAAAGAATTGAAAACGAGATAGAGGATGTAGGCCAGCAGGGTTGCTATACCAAGAATGGCAATAACTAGGCTTAATCCCTTAAGCAGCGGTCCACGACGGTTAGATTCAGATCCGTTAGCCATACCCGAATTACAATCCCGTAAAATTTAAGCATGCCCCAAAAGAAGGCCCGCTACAAGAGCGTTTTGATGCATTTTATCTCGGTTCTGGTCTGCCGCTATGCCTAGCTTCCCCCCCTCTAACATTGGCCGCTCTGAAAACCGGCCTAGCCCAGCCCTGCGCCGCATTGGCCTATTTGTCTATCTTGTCCCAGTCTTAGGTGCCGTCCCCGCGCTGTGGACAATCTCCCAGGGGCGCGGCGATCGCCAACAGCGCCAGGTCAGCCGTCTGAGCGTTACCCTGGCATCGAGCTGGCTTTTGGGCTACGCCCTCTTAAGCCTGGGCAACCCTGGGGGCCACACGGTTTGGCTGCTGCTGCTCAACAGCTTGCTCACCTCGGGGTACTTTTTAACCAGCCTTTGGCTGATGGTGCAGCTCTGGCGGCGTAAGCGGTTATGGTTGCCGGGGCTAAGTGACCTCAGCACGCGCCGTAAGTGAAAGCAAATGAATATGAAGATACACATTCTGGCTCACCCCCGGCCGTCGCCGTCCCCCTTACCAAGGGGGACTCCAACTTGTGCGAGCACAGATGGAATTGCGATAAGGGCGATCGCCCGAAATATCGGCACAGCCCCATCCTTCGCTATTCCTGGCAAGAGCCAAAAATAATAGTATGGATGAATGCCGATTTACCTGGCCCTGTCCACCACTCTCGCTGTTTCTCCCTATTAATCTTTAAGGAATCACTGTGGCCTCAATTACCCCGCCCCGTGCGATAGATTCTAGCGCTTCAGCGCGGCCTTGGCGCTGGCTGTGGCTAATGCTCGGATTATCTGGAACGGCTGTAGTGTCTGCCGCCGCCGGGGCGCTGTTTGCGGTGGGTCTCACCAGTACCCCGCTGCTGCAGAGCAGCCTCAGCTCGGATGAAGAGCAGGTGTTTGGGGAGGGCGATCGCATTTCGGCCACGGATTTCCGCATGCCGCGCCTCACCCGCCCGGTGAACATTTTGGTGATGGGGGTGAAGGTCTTGACCTCCGATTTGGAAAATCCGCCCCAGTCTGCAGAAGAGCTGGGCTATCACGCCCTGGTTAACGACCTGGATGGCTTGTCTGACACCATGCTGCTGGTGGGCTTTGACCCAGAAGACAGCAACCTAGCCATGCTCTCCCTGCCGCGAGACACCCGCACCTGGGTGGAGGGCATGGGCTACACCAAGCTCAACGAAGCCAACCGAGAAGGGGGACCGGCCCTCGCCGCCGCCACGACGAGTGAGCTGCTGGGGGGCGTCGGCGTCGATCGCTACGTGCGCATCAACGTACAGGGGGTGGAAAAGCTGATTGATGCCCTAGGCGGTGTCGAAGTGTATGTGCCCTATGACATGCAGTACCAGGACGACAGCCAGCACCTCTACATCAACCTCAAGGAAGGCCAGCAGCGGCTCGACGGCAGCCAAGCGCTGCAGTTTTTGCGCTATCGCTACGACGGTTACGGCGATATTGGCCGCATTCAGCGGCAGCAAACCCTGATGCGGGCGCTGCAGGAGCAGGCCCTCAGCCCCATGACCCTGACCCGCCTGCCCAAGATTCTGTCGGTGATTCGTGAGAATATCGACACCAACCTCAGCTTAGAGGAGGTGCTGGCGCTGGTGGGCTTCGCTTCTCGCATGGAGCGATCGGAGGTGCAGCAGCTCTTGCTGCCGGGAGACTTTAGCCAGGAGGGCTACAACCTTAGCTATTGGCTACCCGACGAGCGGGCCATTGACGCAATGATGGCCCAGCACTTTAGCCAGGAGGGCTCGCTAGCGGCGCTGCCGGGCCGGGGGGATGTGCGCATCGCCATCCAAAACAGCACGGATGACGATTACGCCATAGACGACCTGATTTATCGTCTGGAAGACGAGGGCTACTGGAACATTGTGGTGGATCACAACTGGGATGAACCGCTGCAGGAGACCCGCATCATCGCCCAGCGGGGGGATACCCGGCTTGCGGCTCAGCTCCAGCGATCGCTGGCTTTGGGGGAGGTGCGCACTGAGAGCACGGGCAATCTCCAGTCGGATATTACGATCGCGATTGGGCAGGACTGGCTGGAGGCGAATGGATATTAGCCTGTGGGTTGGCTCAAGGCTCAGCGACGGGGCAATTTAGTAAGCGTTTTTGGGTTCAATTTGAGCGTTATCGACTAACGCTTATACGTTAGCAAGATA
>JBHJHJ010000039.1:0-2567 GCA_050330955.1 Elainellaceae cyanobacterium
CCTGACTCAGATAACCCTGACGAGACCATTGACGCGATTACGATCGCCCAGTTCGAGACGGTTGTCGGGTTGCTCAACCAACAGCCAGCTTTGGTTTCGCCCCATCTACCCTTGATGATTCAAGAGTTGGCGCAGGGGGAAGCCGCTACTTTTGTCGGGGTGTTGACGGGTGAGCTGTTTGCAGAGACACCCACTGAACCACAAATCGGCAATGAGGTTGTGAACCTGCAAGTTGAAGCCGAAAAACTGCGCTTGGAGGCCCGACAATTGCAGGTTCAGCAGGCACTGCAGGCCAACACAGACCGACCTGGCTCGCAGTGGGTGACGCAGGCCATTGCAGCGGCGAAGGCCCTGCCGCCGACCCAGGAGACCCAAGTATTGGCCAACTTATTTGGGGTGGGCTATCAAATCGGCAAACCCCGCGATCGCCGTACCCTCCTCGCTTTTGTCGCCGAACATTTTGAGGGCGACACGGCGCGCTCCCTGCGTGAAGGGGTAAATGAGCTTTCTGACATTGAAGTCCGCCACGCCTACGAAGCCATTTCCTACACGGTTGATCAAAGCGTGCTGGATCTCGATGGGCAAAGCACCCGGGGCATGTACTGGAGTGTCGTGTGCAATGACATCCGGCCCTTTAGTGACCCTGCCGTCAGCGATGCTGCGTTAGCGGACATGGCCCTTCCGGCGTTGGGGCAAAGTCGATACGCCGAGGCAGTCGATGCCTACACCGTTTGCGAGACCTGGCCGGTGACGCCAGCCCGCGATCAGCCCTTTGACCCAGTGGAAAGCGACGTTCCCACCCTGGTGCTGCAAGGGCGCTATGACCTGGCCACTACCACCGCCGTCGGGCCCCAAGTCATGGCGGGCCTAGGCAACGGCATCTATGTCGAGCTGCCGAATGCGGGCCACAGCGTCATGAACTTCTCGCAATGCGCGACCGATATCGGCGTCGCCTTTGTCACCAATCCTGACCAAGCGCCCAACACAAGCTGCACGGCGGATCTAGCACCTGAGTTTGTGCTGCCGTCCGAATAGCGCCTTGCTCCCTAATGCATCCAACCCGAAAAACCATGCCCCGCAAATTCTGCTTACCGCTCGTCGCCCTAGCGGCCTGTCTCACGGCCCAAGCCTGCTCCAGCATCCAAGCCAATAACGCTCAGGCCTCTGGAGACAGCTACCCCACCGCTGAAATCCCCTGCCCCGACGTCATTCCCCCCGGAGAAACCGAAGGGGAAACCCTCACCAGCGGTACCATCACTGTCCCTGAAAACTACGACGAGCCCGATGGACGCCAAATCGACATCACCTACGCCAAGCTGCACAGCTTCAGCAACTCTCCAGCTTCAGACCCGGTTGTGGATTTGCGGGGTGGACCGGGAGGAAGCGCGATCGCCTTTCCATCTCTGGAGCAGCGGGCTGGGTTCTATACTGTTCAGCGACAGACTCGCGACGTGATTCTATTCGACCAGCGGGGGACCCAGTTCTCCAATCGCTTGGGCTGCGGCCCGGTGGGCTATGCCGTTGTGGTGGCTAGCCAGGACCCCACTAGCGCGATCGCCCAGCAGATTGATGCCCTCCTGCAGCAGGTGAGAGGGATATTTCCGGAAGCGTCAGAGGATGCGGCCTACGCCTACACGATGCAGCTGCTGTGCGGTATTTTGCTCGAAGCCAACGGGGCTGACCTCGACCAATACAATTCCCCGAACAGTGCCCAGGATGTGGTGAACCTGACCGCCGCTCTGGGCTACGACGACATCAACCTCTACGGCATCTCCTACGGCACCTATCTAGCCCAGCAGATAATGCGGGACCATCCCGAACGCCTGCGCAGCGTGGTGCTCGATTCCACCCTGACGGCCCATGTGGACAAATACGAGGCCATTCCCCTCGATGCAGAGGTCGCCTTCTTAAACCTGGTGGAAGACTGCGACGCTGACGCCGACTGCGCGGCAGCCTACCCCGACTTAAAGCAGCGCACCATTGATCTGCTGGCCCAGCTCGAAGCGGCCCCCATTCCCTTCACCAACCGGTCTGAAGCTCTCCCACCAGAAACGACCCAAGTGACGGCGACGGGGGTAGCCGGGGTGTTGACGACCATTTCCGCAGACCCCACCCGGCTGCCTCAATACGTGCCGCTGCTAATCCACGAGCTGGAGCAGGGCACCACCACCACCTTAGATAGCCTGATCACCGGGCGGCTATTTGCCCAGGAGCAGACCCCACCCCTGCCCGATAGCCTAGAAGCCTACCGCCTGCAAGAAGAGCAGTTCCGTTTAGAGGCGGAGAAGCTGCTGCGGGTGGCGGCCCAAGAGGCCCAGTTCCAGCGGCCCTCCAGCCAGTGGGTAGCCCAGGTGGAAACCCAGTTTGCGGCCCTGCCCGAAAGTGAAAAAATCCTGGAGCTGGTGAACTTCTATGGGGTGGGCTATCAGAGCGACAAGCCCCGCGATCGCGCTACCCTGCTGGCCTATGTTGAGGAGAGCTTTGAGGGTGAGGCGGCGCAATCCCTGAGGGATAGCCTCACCGCCATGTCTGAGGTGGAGGTTGACCACATCTATGATGTGATCTCC
>JBHJHJ010000040.1:0-10178 GCA_050330955.1 Elainellaceae cyanobacterium
GGGTCCACCAGCTCATCGGCCACAACGGGAATCTTCCGCCCCACCAAGGGCAGCGTCAGGGTCTTGCCCACTAGATGCCGGTAGCGATCATCATTGGGGTTCACCGCCACCCCCGTGTCCCCCAGCATGGTCTCCGGGCGGGTGGTAGCTACGTCCACGTGGCCGCTGCCGTCGCTGAGAGGATAGCGGAAATGCCACAGGTGGCTGTCCACCTCTTTGGTCTCTACCTCCACGTCTGAGACGGCGGACTGGCTTGCGGGGCACCAGTTCACCAAGTAGTTGCCGCGATAGATTAGGTCGTCTTCGTAGAGCTGGACAAAGGCTTCTGCCACGGCTTTGGACAACCCCTCATCTAGGGTAAAGCGCTCCCGCGACCAGTCGGCAGACACCCCCAGACGCCTCAGCTGGTTGACAATTTTGCCGCCGGACTCCGCTTTCCATTCCCAGGCGCGTTCCAGGAAGCGATCGCGCCCCACGTCGTTCCGGGTTTTGCCCTCCGCCTTGAGCTGCCGCTCTAAAATTGTCTGCACAGCAATGCTGGCGTGGTCGGTGCCGGGTAGCCAAAGGGTGTTGCGGCCCCGCATGCGGTGGTAGCGCACCAGCAGGTCAATCAGGGCGTTCTCAAAGGCGTGGCCCATGTGCAGGCTGCCGGTGACGTTGGGCGGCGGAATGACGATGCAGTAGGGCTCTCCCGCCGCGCCAGGGTCAGCTTTAAAGGCCTGACTCTCCTCCCAGGCCTGCTGCCATTTTGCCTCGGTGAGGGACGGGGCATACTGGCTGGACAATGTGGGCTGGGTTGCGCTCATGGGGCTCGCTGGCAGGGGTTTCTCTCGCTTAAATGGTACTGCATTTGCCAATTTGACCGCAAAATCCTATGCGCCGCGATCGCTCCAGTCACAGTAAGGGTACTGGGCGAGCTGAGAATTGAAATAGCGCGGGTCGTGGGAAACCTCTCGCCCAACCCAGTCGGGCAGCGCCAGCGGCTGATCCGGGTGGGTCAGCTCGACCTCTGCCAAAATCAGGCCCTTGTTGTCGCCGTGAAATTCGTCAACTTCCCACACGACATTACCCGTGGGAATGCGATAGCGGTGCTTCTCAATCAGGGGGCGATCGCAGAGGTCTGTTAGCATTGCGCTGGCATCTGACACGGGAATTTCATACTCGAACTCCGCCCGCGCAAGGCCAGCGGTAGGCCCTTTGATGGTGAGATAGCCGCGATCGCCCGCGAGCCTGACTCTCACCGTGGCCTGGTTTTGCGTTTGAATATAGCCCTGGCGGTAAAGCACACCCTCGGCAGTGCGCCAGCCGTCTCCTGAGACCAAAAACTTTCGCTCAATTTCAGTGGCCATGGTGCTGGCTTACGACTGCTGCGACTGTAGAAAGGCCTCAACCTCTGAGGCACTGGGCTGGGAGGCAATGGCCCCAGGCCGCATTGTGGTCAAAGCCCCCACTGCGCAGGCATAGGTCACCACCTCGCGGGCCGCCTCCGCCTGCTTCATGGCGTCTAGCCCCTGACGACAAAGCTGATGAATAAAGCCAGCTAAAAAGCTGTCCCCCGCCCCTGTGGTTTCTTCAACCGCCACCTTAAAAGCGGGGCGATCGCCTTGGTTGCCCAACAGCCAGTAGGCGCAGCCTTTCTCCCCAGCGGTAACCAGTACCCCGTCTACGGCACCAAGCTTCTGGGCGATCGCTCCGGGGTCCGTAGTGCTAAACAGCCAGTCTGCTTCCTCATCCGACAGCTTGACGATATCGGCCTGCTGAACCAGCGCCATAACATCGGGCTTGGCCGCGTCTGGCTGGGGCCAAAACATGGGCCGCCAGTTGACGTCTAGCACAACCTTGACGCCGTGCTGCTTGGCCAAATCGATCGCCCGATGAATCGCTTGGGCAGTGTCAGCATAGGGCAGCTCTAGGGTGCCCAGCACAAGGTAATCGGTCTGCTCAAACAGCTCTGGGGAGAGCGTGCCAGCGTCTAAGGCAGTGTCGGCAAACGCGCCCGAATCGCGATCGCCAAAGCCCACAAACTGGCGATCGCCATCGCTAGTGCGAATCACGTAAATTTCCCGCGTCGGCATGGTGTCGTGGCGCTGAACCGCATCGGTCGCAACGCCAATCCGATTCAGCAGCTCCACCAGCTCGCGCCCCGGCTCGTCGCGGCCTACGCACCCCAAAAATCCAGAAGGTGTCCCTAGTTTCATCAGCGCACAGGCCACGTTCGCAGGCGCCCCGCCGGGGTAAGCCTTCCAGGATGACACTGACTCATAGGGCACCCCCGGTTGGTCAGAAATTAAGTCGAACAAAATTTCACCCATACAGAGTACGCGCGGACTAGTCACGGGATATAGGCTCCTTCAGCGATAAAAGTTGAGTCGCCCACCAGCATAACCGACCCGCCATTGAGCGGCGTGTGACAGCCTAGCCTCTAAGTCAAGGGTGCGATCGGCGAGGTCACTGTGGACGAAGGTGAGGCAGACAAACGCTCGTACAGCGCCGAGAGCGCCCCGCCGTCTTGTCCGCAACCGCCTCGACCCGCACCAAGCCCCCCGCACTTAACGGCCTGGCGCCATGGAATTTCCCAAAACCACTTCGCGGGCAAGTGTCCTCTGGGAGCCTCTAGATTAAAGGTCAGTTGGCGGTAATATTTGAAGCCCAAAAAGGGCTTATCCCAGAACACCCAACCGACCTGTTGGCCAAAGTAAGTCGGGGTCTGACGTCGGGGTGAAGGATCCTCAGCTACAGATGAAAAGATATCGCGCTGAACGCTGAAGCCAAATCGACCACCGCTGTGGATTTGCCAGAGGTGGTCGATGTGCGATAGGTCATCGTCGGGAAGAGTCTCTATGAGGGACACGCGATCAAGCCAGCCTGCGCCGAGGCGATCGCAAGCCCCCAAAAGGCATCGATAGGTTTGATGATCTGCCTGCTGCCAAGCCCCTGAACGCAGCAGTTCCTCAAGCATCTCGAAGTTCGTATCTCTGTTCCAGGCTGTGTCCCCACTTAGCACTGCGGCATCGACATTGAGAACGGGCTGGCCTGCCTTCCCTTGCCCGGCTCTTATTGCAGGCTCATCGCCTTTCCCAACCGCGTTGAGCGGCTCAAGCTGAGTCAGTTCAGCAGAGGCCATTTCAGCAGAGGCTATCTCGCTAAAAGACGCCCCATCAGAAGACGCTGGACTTTGATCCACATCGGCAAGCGGTTCAGACGGCACTGGCATCTGACGAGCCTGAAACCTAGCGCGGACCTGCTGCTCAATCAGCGCAGCATCCCGAGACGCGATTCCCCATTGTGAGAGGTAATTCGTGAGCTGACGCCGGTCGGCGTCGGACACGGCGCGCTTTTTCTCCACAACGGCTTGGACCTTCGCCTCATAGTCTTGGAGAAGCGCTTGATACCGTGCTTCCTCTTCTGCCGCTAGCGCCATAACCTGGCGATTTACCGCTTGGGCAATATCATCTGGCAACTGTAGCTCCTGCTGCAGCCGCTTCAGGCTCAGTAAGTCTTCTTTTCCCAGTGGGAACTGATGGGCGATCGCGGTTCTCACCTCTTGCTCGTAGCACGCTCGGCGCCGAGCGAGGGCGCTGCTGCGGCTCACATCGCTTGAATCAGAGCGATTAGATGCTGAATCGTTTGCCATAGCCTGACCCAAGGCTCAGTTGGAAGCGTCAAATGCCAGTGGACTAGTTGCTGTGGGCTGCATTGTAGCGACGAGGCTTGCTGCGCTTTGAAGTGCGGCGCGCGCTGCTAAAAGAGGGTGATGCACTCTTTCGCGATAGCTCTCGCTTGAGTTGGCGAACCCTCGCCTGCCAAGAGTTTCTATGAATATCGGCAAGAAACTTAGGCAATTCATTGGACGGAGTCATACAGATTCCTCTACATAATGTGCTGGTGAGAATAGTGTTCAATGCGGCGTTAAAGGAAGGTCTCCAAATAGGCTAAGGCGATGCGAGCTTGGAGCTAAGCCTGACGCAAACTTATCAAGAGGATGTTGGGACCGCAACGGGGCTGCCTTGCTTTGACCAATCCTCAGCATATTGGCCCAGTACAGCCCATAGGAACAGCAATAAACCTCGAAGACCAATAGAAACGAAGTGTATCCAGGTAGAACAACACCTCTACATCAGCTGCCCTGTTCAACAGAGCTGCTGCATAGCACAGCAGATTCAGGCTTTGGCTTTTAGAATTCAGTTTCTGAGCGTGAGACCACTACTCAGCTTCAACCTGATAAGTTGAATTGAATACTTCTACGCAGTCGCCTGGAAACAGCTTTCGACCTCGCTGCGTTTCAACAGCTCCGTTGACAAGCACCTCTCCGGATTGAACGAGCATCTTTGCCTGCCCTCCGGTTTGAACAACCTGCCTTACCTTTAAAAATTGGCCAAGCTTGATAGGCTTCTGACTGAACACCATTTGATGATAATAGTACCGCCTTATTGAGTAAATTTCGAGGGGGCTGTCAAATTTAATGAATCTTAGCCTAGTCAAACATGGAGGCCGCTCGCCCCATGACCTACCCAAACAGACATCTGCAAAGCGCTACAGCGGTCAATTGACCTTGCAGAGCAGGATAAAGCCCTCTAAATAATATGAAACAAAATTATGTAACCCGTAATCACACGGACAGGAATTTCAGGTTCTCTTTATAATTTTGCACTTTTCAGTAAGCACCCCGAACAATTCTACAGGCGGCTAGAGGCACTCTGCGTTTAGACACACGTTTATTCAGGGAGCTACTTGCTATGAAATTTGCATCTGCCCTCATGCTTCTGCTGATCCTCGGCACTATGGGAGTTGATACGGCTGGCTTGAGCGTGAAAAGCCCTGGCTGTGACCCAGCCATCCATGACTGTACCACCGCCAGTCGTACCGTCGTGTAGTCGCTACACGCAAACGATTGCCGTGATTTTGCCTCCTGACTTTTGCCCACGGTCTATGACGCTGGGGCACCAGCCGCTTCCGGCGCTAAACAAGCCTCAAGCGTTGCCACAACGCTTGAGGCCAAATCACGGTGATTGTAGCCGCCCTCCAAGCCAAAGGCGATCGCCGGCGTCAGCGCTAGACAGTGCTGCGTCAGCAATCCATAATCCTCAGGACCAAGGTTTTGCCGAGACAGCGGGTCTTCCCGGCTCGCGTCGTACCCGGCACTGACGATCAAAATATCGGGCTGCCACTGCGCTAGAAAAGGCAGGGCCCGCTCACGCACCGCTAGGTCATAGTCACGAACATCGCAGCCGGCAGCCATTGGAATATTCAGCACGTTTTGATGCTGCCCCGCCTCGGTCGCGCTGCCGGTGCCGGGGTAGTGGGGAAATTCGTGTAGAGAACAGTAGGCAATCTTAGGATGGGTTTCGACGATGGCCTGCGTCCCGTTACCGTGGTGGACATCCCAGTCCAGAATTGCGATACGCTCAACGCCAGTTAGGGTGAGCGCGTAGTGGGCCGCGATCGCCGCATTAGAGAGCAAACAGAACCCCATACCTCGATCGGACAGGGCATGGTGTCCTGGCGGCCTGGTCAGGGCGAAGCTAGGCCGGTGATGCTGGTGGGTATAGTCGACGCTGTCAAGCCAAGCGCTAATAGCAAGTTTAGCGACGTCAAAGCTGCGGGATGAAACGATGGTGTCAGCGTCAAGCGCACCGCCGCCCGCCTCGGTGAGATACTGCAGCTGGCGCAAATACTCAGGGGTATGGACAGCGTGAATAGCTTGGTGGAGCCTCACCTGGTGAGCAATTGGTGTAGGCGATCGCCATTCCAGCTGCTTGGCCATGGGGTGATGCATTAAGGCATCAACGACAGTGCTCAGTCGCCCAGGATTCTCTGGGTGAAAAGCCCCCGTATCGTGATCGAGAAACTGATCTGAGTAGAAAATGGGCAGCATGGAGCGCGGCCTCCTAAAGCTAAAGTAGGTTTGCCGATATAGTCAGTTCTCGATTATTTTAACGGGCTTTTTTGCCCCTCAGCTCAAAGGAGCGAAAGCCGACGAAACCTTTACCCATAGCGGGCTCAGCCAGTTACTCTATCCATGCTAAAATGGGCAGAGAATCAATATGATTTTCGACACGTGATTTCCCCTGAGCAGATGCCGTTGTTGGTGGCTGTTTGGGCTTAGCCTTTTGGATTTCAAAACGTATGAGCATTCCCCACGAGCGGATCATCTCAACGGATCTTCGCAACGAAATGTCTCGGTCCTACCTCGAGTACGCCATGAGCGTCATCGTTGGGCGAGCCCTGCCTGACGCGCGCGACGGCTTGAAGCCCGTACATCGGCGCATCCTCTATGCAATGCACGAGCTAGGGCTCTCGGCAGACCGTCCGTTTCGTAAGTGCGCTCGCGTTGTGGGTGAAGTGCTGGGTAAATACCATCCCCACGGCGATACTGCGGTCTATGATGCCCTCGTGCGCATGGCTCAGAGCTTCTCCATGCGGCTACCGCTGATTAACGGCCACGGCAACTTCGGCTCGGTGGACAACGACCCCCCTGCCGCCATGCGTTATACGGAGTGCCGCCTTCAGGCCCTTACCTCCAACGCCCTGCTGCAGGATATCGAATCTGAAACAGTCGATTTTGCCGACAACTTCGATGGCTCTCAGCAAGAGCCCATCGTGCTACCGGCGCGGGTGCCTCAACTGCTGCTCAACGGGTCCTCCGGCATTGCCGTAGGAATGGCCACCAATATACCGCCCCACAACCTGGGGGAGCTGGTGGATGGTCTAATTGCTCTAATTCACGACCCTGAAATTTCAGATGAGGGCCTGCGGCAGTACATCCCTGGCCCAGACTTCCCCACAGGCGGTCAAATTCTAGGTACCAGCGGCATCCGCGACGCCTACCGAACTGGGCGTGGCTCTATCACTATGCGGGGCGTGGCTGAGATCGAGACCCTTGAGCAGCGGGGTCGCCCGGACCGCGAAGCCATCATTATTACCGAGTTGCCCTACCAGACCAATAAAGCGGCGCTGATTGAAAAAATCGCTGAGCTGGTGAACGATCGCCGCCTGGACGGCATCTCTGACATCCGTGACGAGAGCGATCGCACCGGCATGCGCATCGTCATCGAGCTGAAGCGGGACGCCTACCCCCGCGTGGTGCTCAACAACCTCTACAAGCAGACGCCCCTGCAGAATAACTTCGGCGTCAACATGCTGGCCCTGGTGGACGGGGAGCCCCAGCTCCTGAGCATCAAGCGCATGCTGCAGGTGTTTCTTGACTTCCGCATTGAAACTATCACCCGCCGCACCCAGTATTTGCTGCGACGGGCAGAGGAGCGAGACCATATCCTGCAAGGCCTGCTGATTGCCCTAGATAATCTGGACGAAATCATCCACCTAATTCGGGCGGCGGCAGACACTCCCACGGCTCGCCAGCAGCTCACCGAGCGCTTTGCCCTCTCGGATACCCAGGCAGATGCCATTCTGCAGATGCAGCTCCGGCGGCTGACAGCGCTAGAGGCCGAGAAGATTCAGCAGGAGCATGAGGCGCTGCAGGCGGAAATTCTAGACTACCAGGACATTCTGGCCCGGCGAGAGCGGGTCCTTGGCATCGCCGAAACGGAAGCGGGTGATCTGAAGCAGGCCTACTCAACGCCCCGCGTAACGGTAATCGAGCAAACCCTGGGCGACCTTGAAGACATGGACCTAATCGCTAACGAGCAGGCGATTATCATGCTGACGGAGCAAGGCTATCTGAAGCGTATGCCCGTGAGCGCGTTTGAGGCCCAAAGCCGTGCGACCCGTGGTAAGTCAGGCGCCCGTATGAAGGACGACGACGGCGTCGAGCACTTTATTAGCTGCTGCGACCACGACAGTATTTTGTTCTTCAGCGATCGCGGCGTCACCTATTGTCTCAAGGCCTACCAAATTCCGGCGGCTTCCCGCACGGCCCGGGGTCTGCCCATTGTGCAGATGCTGCCCATCCCCCGAGACGAGAAAATCACCTCCATCGTGCCGGTGACCGAGTTTACCGACGATGAGTATTTGGTGATGCTTACCCGAGGCGGCTACGTCAAGAAGACAGAGCTGTCGGCCTTTAGCAACATTCGCGCCAACGGCCTGATCGCTATTTCTTTGGAAGACGGAGACCAACTGCGCTGGGTGCGTCGCGCCCGCGAGGAAGATAGCATTATCATCGGCTCTCGCCATGGGATGACGATTCACTTTCGCACTGACCACGAGCAGCTTCGTCCCTTGGGACGACCCACTCGGGGCGTTCGAGCCATGTCTTTGCGCGAGGGAGATGAGTTAATCAGCATGGATATTCTGCCGAGCTCCACCCTAGAGCAGGTAGGGGAAGCGCTCGACATCGATACCGACGAAGACGCCTCACCGCCCGATGAAGGGCCATGGGTTCTGGTGATTACCACTGGGGGCTTGGGTAAGCGAGTTCCAATTTCCCAGTTCCGGCTGCAAAAGCGGGCCGGCATGGGCCTGCGGGCGATTAAATTCCGCAAGGAAAATGACCAGATGGCTGCCCTGCGCGTGGTTGGTGATTTAGATGAGTTGATTATCGTCACAAATCGCGGCATTGTCATCCGGCAGGCCGTCAACGCAATTTCATGCCAGTCGCGGGCGGCAACAGGGGTACAGGTGCAGCGTCTCGATGACGATGACGCGATCGCTGGCATTGCCATTGTCCCACCATTAGTGGACGAGGGGTCTGACCCAGACGCATCCCCAACCGGATCGGACTGTGCCGACGCTGCCTCAGACTGTGCCGAGGCGGTGACGGTGCCCGACGTTGTGACAAATGACGTGCTGACAGATACGCCGGATATCATGGCTAGCCCTGATGCAAATCTTGCCGACGGTGAGGCTAACGGTGACATCAGTGAGCCAAATGACGCCTCCAATGGAGACGAATAGCCTCACACAGACCCGGTCGCTATGCCCAGTAGACACTGGATTAAGGCTCTGCTAAAGGCACCGTTGGGGTTAGCAATTATCGGCGGTCTCTCGATGGGGGTAACGGTGGCCCCCGTTGGAGCCTGGCCGCTAGCCTGGGTAGCTCTCGCTCCCCTGTGGATTGTGGTGTGCTCATCCGATAAGCTGCGGTCCGCTGGTGCTCGCACTATGCGTTCTGCCGCAGGCTACGGGTTTGTCTGGGGCTTACTTTACGGCGGCATCGTGGTGCACTGGCTCTGGTTCCTCCACCCGCTGACCTGGATGGGAGTGCCCTGGCTAGCAAGTCTAGCGATCGCCGCTTTCTGCTGGGGCATTGTGGCCATTACGGGCGGTCTTTGGATTGGAGCCTGGGCGGCGTGCTTTGCGCTGCTGAGTCGGGCTGCTGGGCATCAACGGTCTACCTGGGCCGTGACGCAGCGCTTGCTGCTGGGCACGGCGCTGTGGGCTGGGCTAGATATGATTATGCGGCAAGGGATTCTCTACTGGCCGTCTTTGGCCTTGACCCAGAGCCCGGTTAACCTGGTGGCGCTCCATCTCTCGCGGCTGTCCGGGCCGACGACGCTGTCGGTGGCGATCGTCGCGGTCAACGGCCTTTTAGCGGAAGCCTGGCTGCAGGCAAGGTGGATGAGGCTTGACGCAAAAGGAGTACCTCAACGCGAAAGTACGCAATTCCATGGGTTGAACCCGTCAAAAGGACTCAAAGGCTCAGAGGCGGTGAGGCCTAAACACCTGATTGCCGCAGCCCTGGGTGTTCTTATCGGGGTACATGGCCTTGGTTTGCTGATCCTTCACCTGCCGACACCCAGCGGCGTCCCCCTAACGGTGGGTATCATCCAAGGCAATATTCCCACTCGAATCAAGCTCTTCGGCGAGGGGATTCGGCGGGCGCTGCAGGGTTATACTCAAGGGTACGAGACCCTCGCCGCTAAAGGGGCGGAGGTGGTAGTCTTACCTGAGGGCGCCTTGCCGTTTCGCTGGCGGCAAGAGCGCGAGCCAGAAGTCAGGAACCCACTGGCAGCAGCCATTCACGATCGCGGCGTGACAGCCCTGGTGGGCACCTTCGCTTTGCGGGAGGGAAAACTCACCCAGAGCCTGCTGGCGGTGGAAGGCGACGGGACGATCGCGGGGCGCTACGACAAGCTAAAGCTGGTTCCTCTGGGAGAATACATTCCGCTGCAGGATACCCTGGGGAAGCTCGTAGGCCGACTTTCCCCTGTCCAATCGGACATGCTGCCCGGAAGCAGCCGTCAGACCTTCATGGCTGGGTTCGGTCAGGCGATCGC
>JBHJHJ010000041.1:0-2686 GCA_050330955.1 Elainellaceae cyanobacterium
CAGGGTAAAGAAAAATGTAGTGCCGTGACCTGGGGTGGACTCTAGCCAGATCTTTCCGCCGTGTCGCTCAACGATTTTCTGGACAATGGTTAGCCCAGCCCCAGTGCCGCCGCCAAAATCATCCCGTCCGTGCAGGCGATGAAAAATCTGGAAGATTTTGTCGAAGTAGCTGGGCGAGATGCCAATGCCGTTGTCCTGAACGTAGAAGACTTTAGCCTCTGATGGCGATGCTCCTGTCCCATTGGGCTGTGAGACTTCCCCGCTAGACGGACTAATCAAACCCACCTCTACCCAGGGGGCGGTTTTATCATTATATTTAATCGCGTTGCTAATCAGGTTAGTGAACAGCTCCATGATCTGGGCGCGATCGCACCTCACCGTCGGAAGCGGCCTAGGAATCCGAAACTCAACGTTGTTCTGAGGGCGAGACATCTTGAGCATTGTCGTCGCCTGCCGAACCAGCGCGTCCAAGTCAACTTGATCGCGCACCAGCTCAGCTCGCCCAAGCCTAGAAAAGTGGAGCAGGGAGTTGAGCAGGTTTTCCATCCGCTGGGTGAGCCGCACTAAAGTCTGCAGTTTATGGACGCCGTCCTCATCGAGCTGATCTTCGTAATCTTCCATCAAGAAGTTGGCGTAATTGTGAATGCCCCGCAGGGGCTCTTTGAGGTCGTGGGAGGCAATGTAGGCAAAGGAGTCGAGTTCATCGTTGCTGCGCTGCAGCTCGAAGTTGACCGAGGCCATCTCATCGGCCTGCCGCAGCACAATGCCCACGATCAGATTACGCAGCTCCAAAACGATATCGATTTCTACGGTTCTCCAAGGCTGAGCGCAGCCGTGTACGGTTTCCTGCCAGCGGTCAAAAGACTTACGCGGCGTGAGGTATAGGCTGCCGTCAGAGAGGGTTTCGCTGGGCTTGTTGGGCTCGCCACCCCAGCTCACGGTGTGAATCACCTCAGGGCGAAACCAGAGAATAAAGTTGTGGTGGACGCGAGAGATTTCTAAGGCCATCACCCCGCTGGCGATCGCCTGAAACGCCTCTGCAGGCGGATAGGTCTGGGGAAGCGATCGCGTCTGAAAGAGGTTTTGCTGAAGCCGGGGCTTGATCCACGCCACCAGGTCTTGGAGCTGTTCGTCTGTAGGCACCGTCCCCACCTTGATCCACTGGCCGCCGCTGTAGACCACCGCCCCTGAGGCGTTTACCAGCTCTAGAAATTTGCCCTCAAGCCGGCGGATGCCGTCCAAAAAGTTTTCCGCTTTGGAGAGGGCACTCACGAACTCGGTCTGCAGAGACTTGAGCCGCATGCGGTAGTCGGCATCTTCGCTGACCTCTTTGTTGACCAGCTCTGAAGACATCACCTGACCGATAAACTGGCACGCCGTTCGAATGTTGTAGGGTACGTGCTTTGGCGAGTTATGGTGGCAGGCGATCAGCCCCCAGAGCTTGCGGCCTCGCATCAGCGAGATGGACATAGAGGCCGCCACGCCCATATTTTGCATATACTCCAGATGCAGTGGCGACACGCTGCGCAGTACCGAAAAGCTTAGGTCTAGCGGCTCTGCAGTAGTCGGATGTTGAGGCGGAATGAGCCCAGCGGGCTGGTAGCAGGCGTTGGGAATCAGCCGCAGCCAGTTGAGGGCATAGAGATGACGCGCCTGCTGGGGAATATCTGAGGCCGGATAGCGCAGCCCTAAGTAGCGCGTGTCACAGTCCGTCACTTCTGCAATGACGCTGCCTGCATAGGCTGGGTCAAACTGATAGCCCATCACCCGCTCGAACCCGGTGAGGCGGCGAATGTCCTCCACCACAACTTGACACATCTCCCGCAGCGTCGAAGCTTTCTGAATACGAGTTACTGTTCTATGGACGTGCTGATAGAACTCAAAAAAATCTCCCGAACTGCCCGACTGGGGCTCTAGCTCAAGCAGGATGAGAGACTCTGCTGACTGGTTGACAATGCCGTCGAAGCGGAGAAGGCTAGATTGACCTTGGATCAAAAGCTGAAGGGGATTGGCGCTCTCAAAGTCTTCCGCTAAACAACGCCGAATCTGATCCACCTGTTCCGCCGCCAGCAAATTCGACAGCGGCTGGTCTAGCAGCGACTGAGGCGATCGCCCAATCAGGGCTGAGACGTTGTCGCTTACCTGAACGATCTTCAGGTCTGGCTCTTGGAGAACGAGGAGAGCACCGTGGGGCTGGATCAATCCAGGGATATGAATCGGTTCGCGATCGCAGTTTGTTAAATTTACTGCCTCAGGCGCGGCGTCAAGCAGATTTGTGGGGCGATTGGGGGCAGGGTTCACCATATCTTTGAAAACGTACTTCAGTCAGCTTGCGCAGCGGAAAATTGGCCTACTCTATTATGTCTTAAGATTTGTTTTGCATTTTAACGGCGGCTGCTCATTTTTACTTAATGTTTTTCTGCTACGCGAGCGCCTCTGCTCAACGGGCAGCCAAGACACCCATGGCGTTTCTCTCTGCGGCCAGGTGGGAAATCTTATTGCGCTGGCCCAGTTGCTTAGGGCAATGCCACTGGCTGAAAGCCTTAAAATTCTGTAGTCAACTGGGCGCGCAAATGTCCTAATGCATTAGGACATTTGCTGTAGCGCTTACGAGCTTGAGGGAAAGGCGGCCCTTAGGCCAGACCTTCAACCTAGGGCTGATTCCCCTACCCTTGTGCGATATGCT
>JBHJHJ010000042.1:0-14083 GCA_050330955.1 Elainellaceae cyanobacterium
ACCGCCTCATAGAGCTGCTGCTGCCCCGTGACCCCAACGACGATAAAAATATCATGCTCGAGATTCGGGCCGGCATCGGGGTCGATGATGCCGGTATCTGGGCCGGGGATTTGGTGCGCATGTATTCTCGCTATGCCGAAGGCCAAAACTGGCAGGTGAAGCTAGTGAGTGAATCGCCAGCGGACATGGGTGGCTTCAAGGAAGCGATCTTAGAGATTCGCGGCGATCAGGTCTACAGCAAGCTCAAATATGAGGCCGGCGTTCACCGCGTACAGCGGGTTCCGGTCACCGAGGCGGGGGGACGGGTTCATACCTCAACGGCAACGGTGGCCGTGATGCCGGAGGTCGATGACGTTGAGGTGCATATAGACGCCAAGGACATTGAAATGAGTACGGCGCGCTCGGGCGGCGCGGGCGGGCAAAACGTCAACAAGGTCGAGACGGCGGTAGATCTATTCCATAAGCCCACGGGGATTCGAATTTTCTGCACCGAGGAGCGATCGCAGCTTCAAAACCGCGAGCGAGCCATGCAGATTTTGCGGGCCAAGCTCTACGAATTGCAGCTCCAGGAGCAGCAAGCCGAAATTACTGACCTGCGCCGCTCCCAGGTGGGAACTGGCTCTCGCTCCGAGAAGATCCGCACCTACAACTACAAAGACAACCGCGCCACCGACCACCGGCTCGGTGAGAACTACACCCTCACCAGCGTATTGGAAGGGGATATCGAGACGATAATCCAGTCCTGCATCTCTCAGGATCAGCAGGCGCAGCTCCAGGAGCTCGCGGCGTCCTCTACGTCTCCTTCAGTGGTTTGATCCCCCTTTTGCTAAGGGGGCAAAGCTTCGGGTTTTCTCTCTAACTAGGGCTAGCTATGGCGCGTTTTCTGCACATCGCCGACATCCACCTTGGGTTCAACCGCTACGACTGCCCTGAGCGCACTAAGGACTTTTTCTATACGCTCTACGCCGTCCTACAGACCCACGCCGTCGAGGCTAAAGTCGATTTTGTGGCGATCGCCGGAGATCTATTTGAGCACCGCAACATCCAGCCGGCCATTCTTAACCAGGCCCAGAAGTGCCTGCAGCTCCTCCAAGACGCCAATATTCCCGCCATTGCTATTGAGGGCAACCACGACAACCGACCCTACGGCACCAACACCAACTGGCTGCGCTACCTCGCCGACTGGGGGCTGCTGATTTTGCTGGAGCCCACAGAAGACGCGGAGGTTATCTATCAGCCCTGGGATCCCAAAACCCGTCGGGGCGGCTACATTGACCTAGACTGCGGCGTGCGGGTTCTAGGCAGCCACTGGTACGGCGCCGCCGCCCCCAGCGCCATCGGACAACTGGCAGAGGCGATCGCCCAGCTTCCCAAAACCACAGACCATACCGTGATGCTGTTTCACCACGGCCTGGAGGGGCAAGTGGCCCGCTATGCCGGGGCCCTGCGCTACGGCGACTTAGCCCCGCTGAAGCAGGCGGGGGTAGATTACTTGGCCCTGGGCCACATCCACAAGCACTACTGCGTGGAAGACTGGATCTTCAATCCTGGCTCGCTGGAGGCCAACAGCATCGAAGAGAGCAGCTACGTCCGCGGTGCCTATGCGGTAGAACTTGGCCCCGAGGGCATTTGCGCCGAGCTGCGCCGCAGCTACCGGCAGCGGGCCGTGGTGCGGCTGAAGCTGCAGACCCGCGGCCAAGAAACCGCCGATGAGCTGGCCCAAGCGGCCCAAGAACTGGTGACGGCGGCGATCGCGGGCCACAAGCTCAACCCCCAACAGCAGCCCATCACCGAGCTGCGCATTGAGGGCACCGTGGGTTTCGATCCCTTAGAGCTCGACGTGCGCCAGCTCCAGGGCGAGCTGCAGGAGATGAGCCAGTCTTTGATCTTTTTGCTGCGCTACGCGGTAGACGCCGTCGCCTATCAGACGCCCCTGCAGGATGGCGATCGCCAGCAAATTGAGCAAGAAACCTACCGAGATTTAGTGGTGGCCCACAACAGCTATAAGCGGCAGGCCGATCGGTTTGTGACCGGCCTAGTGGGGCTGCAAGAGATGACCCTGGAAGAGCGGGCTGACGATGAGCTTTACCAGTTTCTAGAGACGCTGCTCGACCCGGCTAGCCCATCGACTGACCCGTGAAATAACTCGCAAGATCACCCTAGAAAAAGCGCACGTCCGTAATCGCGCCGCTGGACACCAGGGTGACGTCCATGCGGCTGACCCCCTCAAAACCAATGTCCACCGAAGACGTGGCTCCGTTGGCGGCAGTCGAGATGTCCAACTGGCCCAAGACGGCGTCATCTGCCCCATATAGGGTCACTGAGCCGCCCGCTTCCTCTACATCTAAGAAGCCGACACGCTCCACGTTGACCAGAACCTCCCAATCAAACCGGAAGGTCCCCCCCCCAGCGTTGTCGTCTGGGTCAGCGGAATCACCGTCCTCAGACAAAATCAGCACGTTGCCTAGGGTATCGCTAGCCAGGTCGGTGTCTCCCCCCGTCGGGTTGGCCGTGTCGAAAATCATCACCGCTAGCGCATCCGCGCTGAGGCTGAGGCCGCTAAACTGGTCGGTAACTACGGTGCCGGCATCCAGGCCACCCTCGTCAAAGTTCAGCACCTCATCCGGGGTTTCGGAAGGGGGGGCGTCGAAGTCGGAAGGGGAGATCGCGAACTGACTGCGAACAGTGGGAACGCCCTCGGCAACGTCGGGGTTAGCCAGCAGGTCTGCCTCAGTGTAGGGCTCTACGCCGTAGGTGGTGACCGTCAGCACCTGGGTCAGCGGGTCAATCTCAAACTCGCTCCAGCCGTAGTTGTGGGCGGCGATGTACTCCCCCTGCAGCAGATCCGCGTCAATGCCAGAGCCTTCTAAGCCCACAGGGTCAAAGCCCAGGGGCGTCAGGCGCGCGTCCAGTACCTCCCGCACAAACTGGTTCTGCGCGTCCAAATCGGTGAGGGCCAGATACTCGGCCTGGCTCTTACCCTGGGCTTCCAATAGCGATGGTGGCGTAAAGGCCACGGTAGCGGGGCCGAAAGGGGCAGCAAAGGTCTCGTTGAAGGGCTCCGGCAAAAACGGCACGGTGAGCTGAATCCCCACTGGGCCGATCATCACGTCGACCACGTCGGTAGCAATTTGAGGGCCACCGAAGGTCTCCTGATAGGTGACGTTGTTGACCACGTTGCCGTGAAAGTCGCCTGTGACGAACACCACATTGTCGATTTCGTTGTCGTCGATGAAGCCCAGCAGCTCAGCCCGCTCAGCAGCGTAGCCTTCCCAGCGCTCCCCCGTCACCGGAACGCCGAAGTTCTGCATCGGCACCGTGGATAAGACAAACTTCCAGGTGATTCCGGCCTCCTCAGCCGCCAGCAAGTCCTGCTTAAACTGCTCAAGCTGTACCTCCCCCAACATCGTCCGACCCGGCTCGAAGGCTGACTCTAGAAAAGCCTGGATCTCTTCTTCAGGGGCCGCTTCTGAAATGAACGGCAGAGGCGCATCGCGGAACGATCGCACATCCAGAGTGTAGGTGGCGGCGTCGCTGCCAAAGGTGTTGAAGCGGTAGAGCTGTTGCTCATTGGCGGTGCGCTCATCCCCGGTCTCGCCGTAGAACTCGTCTCGCAGGGGCTTGTAGTCTTGAAAGGCGGTAAGGGCGTCATCGAATACGGGGGTGTCGTTGACGAACCCCGTTTCGGCGTCGCCAAAAATCTCATCGGACTCGGCAGGTGTGGCCCCGCCGGCAAAGTCGTTGGTGATTTCGTGGTCATCCCAGGTGGCGTAGACCGAGGTGGAGGCCCGCAAATCAGCCCAGTTATTAACGCCAAAGCGCTCGGTGTAGATTTCAGCGTGCTTGATGCGGAACTCTTCGAGGGTTTGGGCTTGGGTTACCCCTGGCAGCGCCATCGATTCGCTGTCGGCCTCGACGGTGTCGCCCATCTGCACAAAGAAATCAAGCTCGCGCTCGGGGACGTTGGCGATCGCCGGGTAGGGAGCTAGCTCCCCCTGCCAATCTCCCGAGACGCCAAACCGCAGGCCAGCGTAGGTGCCCGCAGGTGCAGCGGTGCGAAACTGACCGGCCACCGTCTCCTCAGCGGCGTTGGTCACCCGATAGAAGTACTGGGTTGCCGCCGCTAGGTCGCCTAGCTCGAGTTTGATGGGAACCAGCGGGTCGTCAACGCTTTGGGCTTCGGTGACAATGACGTTCTCAAAGGCGGCGTCTGTCGCCACCTCAAAGACAACATCCCCTACAGTCAAGCTGCGGGTCCACAGCACCGCCGTGTCCGTTGTCACATCACCCGAGGCTACCCCGTTGGGCAGCGTATCCGTGAATGTATCCGTGAGCAGGACTTCGCTTGGGTTATTCATGGGAGTAATTTGTGGTAGTAAGCGCCTAGCTTGCAGTATTCAGGTATCAATCAATACGGCTGATTTTCTAGCCATAATATCGCCTGCCTGAGCGATCGCAGTGTTGTCTGGCCGACCCGACGCTGGAAAAATTGATGCCCGAAAACCCAATCCCAAAAATCTTGAACCATCGGCTGAGACGAGGCAATTGTCAAAAGTGAAACGATTATGAAATAATGAAAGTGAAACGATTATGAAATGTAAGGGCCTCGCCTATGCCCCAGCTATGGCTTCACCGACTCACGCAACTGGCGATCGCCGCTAGCTTTGTGACTGGGCTTGCTCTATCAAGCTGCAGCACCACTCAAGAAAGCGGCCCCTCCAGCAGCGGGGAGGACGCGTCTTCTGGCGCAGCGCCCAAGGTTCTCACCAGCTTCACCATTTTGGCCGATATGGCCCGCAACGTTGCCGGAGACGAGCTGACGATAGAATCCATCACCCGCATCGGCTCTGAGATTCACGGCTACGAGCCCACCCCCAGCGACCTAGTCAAAGCTCAGGACGCTGACCTAATTCTCTACAACGGCATGAACCTAGAGCGCTGGTTCGAGCAGTTTTTGGGCAACGTGGGGGATGTTCCCGCTGTGGTGCTCACCGAGGGGGTTGAGCCCATCGCGATCGCCTCCGGCCCTTACGCCGACAAGCCCAACCCCCACGCCTGGATGTCGCCCCGCAACGCGCTGGTCTATGTGGAGAATATCCGTCAGGCTTTTGTAGCACTCGACCCCGACAACGCCGACATCTACAACGCCAACGCCAAGGCCTACAGCGAAGAGCTGCAGGCGATCGACGAGCGGCTCCAGGCAGACTTAGCCCAAGTGCCCGAGGGCCAGCGGGTTCTGGTGAGCTGCGAGGGGGCGTTTTCTTACCTAGCCCGCGACTACGACCTCAAAGAAATCTACATCTGGCCTATCAACGCCGAACAGCAGTCGACGCCGAAGCAGGTGCAGTCGGTGATCGAGCAGGTGAAGCAGAACGAGGTGCCGGCGGTGTTTTGCGAGAGCACGGTGGGCGATGAGGGCCAAAAGGCGGTGGCCCGCGCTACGGGGGCTGCGTTCGGCGGCAATTTGTATGTGGATTCGCTGTCGACCCAGGATGGGCCGGTGCCGACGTTTTTGGATTTGCTGGAATATGACGCCCAAACCATTACGGAGGGCCTATTGAATAATTGACGGCCGTTTCGCCCCGATTATTTCCCCGTACGGGCGACCGGCCGATCGCCCCGACCTATCCCCCCGTACGGGCGAATGGCCGATCGCCCCGACCCATTTCACGATTCACCAATATTACGTACGGGCAAATAGCCATTCGCCCCGACCCATTTCACGATTCACCAATATTCCGTACGGGCGAATGGCCATTCGCCCGTACTGCCCCGATTGCTAAAAATTCAAACCATATGACCACCCAACCCCTCAGCATTACCGTCGATAACCTTAGCGTGGCCTACAGCAACGCCCGACTGGCCCTCTATAACGTCAACTGCATCGTTCAGCCCGGCAGCATCACCGCCCTCGTCGGCCCTAACGGCGGCGGCAAGTCCACCCTATTCAAATCCATCATGGGCTTTCTAAAGCCCGGCCAGGGGCGGGTCCACATCAGCGGCTACTCCCCCCAGATGGCCCAAAAGCGTCAGCTCATGGCCTATGTGCCTCAAGCCGACGAAGTGGACTGGGACTTCCCGGTGAGCGTCTACGACGTAGTGATGATGGGGCGCTACGGCTACATGAACCTGCTGCGCATCCCCAGCGCCAAGGACAAACGGCTGGTGATGGAGAGCCTAGAGCGGGTGGGCCTGAGCGACTTTTGCCGCCGCCAAATTGGGGAGCTATCGGGCGGACAGAAAAAGCGGGTGTTTTTAGCGCGGGCTTTGGCGCAGGAAGGCCAGGTGATTTTGCTAGATGAGCCGTTTACCGGTGTGGACGTGAAAACCGAAAAGCAAATTATCGACCTGCTGATGCAGCTCCGCGACGAGGGACACACAATTCTGGTGTCTACCCACGATTTACCGTCAATTTCGACGTTTTGCGATCGCGTCATCTTGATTAACCAGACGGTCTTAGCCTCCGGCACCACGGAAGACACCCTGACGGAAGACAACCTAGTGATGACCTTCGGCGGCCTGCCCACCGCTAGTCTGTCTCGCCAGCGGACCGATGCATAATGGACGCGGTCGTAACTTGGTTAATTGAACCCCTGCAGTACGGCTTTTTGGTCAAAGCGCTGTGGGTAAGCACCTTTGTGGGGCTAGTGTGCGCCGTGCTGTCCTGCTACATCACCCTCAAGGGCTGGTCCCTCATGGGGGACGCGGTGTCCCACGCGGTGGTGCCGGGGGTGGTGGTGTCCTACGCGGTGGGCCTGCCCTTCGCCTTGGGGGCATTCCTGTTTGGCTTCGGGGCTACGGTGGCCATCGGCTACATCAAGTCGAAGACGCGGTTAAAGGAAGACGCGGTGATCGGGGTGGTGTTCACCGGCTTTTTTGCCTTTGGCATCGTGCTCTCCACCAAAATACCGAGCAATATCGACCTATTCCACATTCTGTTTGGCAACGTGCTGGGTATTTCGCAGCAGGACATTATCCAAACGCTGATTGCTGGTGTGGCGACGCTGCTGATCATTTTAGTGCGGCGGCGAGACCTGCTGCTGTTTTGCTTTGACCCCAACCACGCCAAGGCCATCGGTCTAAATGTGCAGATGATGTACTACACCCTGCTGCTGGTGCTGGCGCTCACCACCGTCACGGCCCTGCAGACGGCGGGCATTATTTTGGTGGTGGCGATGCTGGTGACGCCGGGGGCAACGGCCTACCTGCTGAGCGATCGCTTCGACCACATGCTGCTGATTTCGGTGGCGGTGAGCCTCCTCTCCTGCATTTTCGGCACCTATATGAGCTATCACCTCGACGTTTCGACCGGCGGCAGCATCGTGGTGCTGATGACGCTGCTGTTTGTGCTAGCGATGGTGTTTGCCCCTAAATACGGCATGATTGCCCAGCAGCGGCAGCGACGACTAAACAGCAGTCCGTAATGGGGCGGGACGTGCCTAGCGCTCTGCCACTTTCACGTCAGCCGTTTGCTCCATCAAAAGACGCATAAAGTCCTGTGGGTCGTTGAGATGCATTTCTGAGAGGGCGACCATTTCCTCAACGCTATAGCTGTCGTCGCTGTCAATCACATCCGTAATCCAGGTGGACAGGGTTTCGGGGTGGTCGATTAGGGCCTGGGCAAATTCCAGCGGCGTTTTGTCAGAGTTTTCGGCCTCGACCTTGGCGGCTAAGCAAAAATTAAGCAGCTTCCCCAGCGCCGTCTCTGGCGTCGTGCAGAGTAGAAAAGCCATCGTTTGGGTTAAAAGCTGGCGGTTATCCATAAATCGGTTCCTCAACGGGCGTTCTGCATAGAGTCTTGCCGATGAGACTCTACCACACCACAATTTGCCAGGGATAAATTTTAGCTTCTAGACGGGAAGCCCCGCGCTCTACCCACTAGGGTGAGCGTCGGGATGAGAGTCGCGCTAGCCGAAGTGCGCCCGCAAAATGATGCACAGCGGATGGTGCGGGCAGCGCTGAGGCTGGCAGTTGCTATACTAGAGATAGCAAGGTGATGCACCCCGCAGAAGAGTGTGATCGACCCGTAGGCGAAAGCTGCAAGTCACCCGTTCCTCAGTTCTGTAATTGCATCTGCGACACATAGTGCGTATCCTCCCTCGCGGAGATGAAAATTCAAAACTCTGCCGTGGGGCATCAGGCGGAGTATAAACCTATCTCAGGATATGTCCCGGCAATAGCTGGGAGTCACTGAGGAGGCCCGCGCTGTACAGCTTGCTGTTAGCATCGGGAGTATGTCACAAGAGATTGAAACTAATAAGTAGAGCACCGTAAGTAAACGTAGCTATCAGGGGAAGCGGCCCCCGACGTATCTGTTTAGCGTACCGGTCTGCCCCCCCCCTCTAGCTCCCCCTTTGGTTTAATTGTGGCTACGCACTTAACCTCTAATTAAGCAACTCTTACACCACCAAGCCAGCCAATATTAGGACGGTTGGCCAGAGCTCAACTTTAGCCGCCTATTCTAGGGTAAGGTCTCACGTACCTTAGATCACGCTGCAAGCTAAACGCTACTCAGTTAACTAGACGGGCGACTGTTCTGATGCTTGGCCCGGGCAATTCACTTTTGTTCGTCGGTGTAGCGTTTCAAAGTTGGGTTTTTCTCCGTTTTAAGATCAGTCGGAGCTAGCTCAACTGAATCATCCGTAAATAGGTTCTTAGCCGCATCGAGAATACCAGTTTTGTCGTCCGGCTGCTGACGCTCTTCACGATCCTCTAAAGCAGATTGCTTAACACCGCCGTTATAATTTTCTTTGCTTAGCGGGCTGTAGGTTTGGCGAATAGGACCGGCCTCATATGCTGCTTCTGCATCTTGCGTCGTAGCGGCCTGAGCGGCTGGAATATAGCAGCCTGAGACGCTAATGCAGAGGGCAATGGTTGCAAGGCCAACGGTGAGTAAGCGAGCCAGTCGTGAGATCGAACGAGAACAAATCATGATGCTATGTTTGAGAACAGCGTGGAAAGTGTGCGATACGTTACATAATTACCACACTGGCAGCGTATGTGGCAGCGGGGCCTGACGTTATCTATCGTTAGCAGGAAACATCGATACCGCTCTACAAAACTGGACCAAGGCAAGCCTTTGGCTACCATCATCTCGCGTTAAGCTAGACAATATATCTTAAGTAATTGAAATAGTTCCCAACGGCTAAGACATGATGAATCGGCGATCGCTTCTCCAGGCTGGCGGGCTGCTGCTAGGCACTGGGGCCCTGTCCCTACTGGTGAAGGCCAGTGACGCGACAGCCTCCAACGACACTGACTTCGAAATCACCAAAACTGAAGACGAGTGGCGCGAAATTCTAACCCCGCAGCAGTTTCGTATTTTGCGGCAGCACGGCACCGAGCGCCCCGGCAGCAGCGCCCTAAACAGCATTCATGAGGCGGGCACCTACACCTGCGCCGGCTGCAACAACCCCGTTTTTCCTTCCGAAACCAAGTTTGACAGCGGCACGGGCTGGCCCAGCTTCTACGCCCCCATTGAGGGCGGCATCGGCACCTCAGTAGACCGCTCATGGCTGATGGAGCGCACCGAAGTACACTGCGATCGCTGCGGCGGTCACCTGGGCCATGTGTTCGGCGATGGTCCTCAGCCCACGGGCAAGCGCTACTGCATCAACGGGGCAGCGCTGCAGTTTGTGCCCGCTAGCTCCCAGCAGGTGTCAATTTAAAGCTGGTTCTGCATCGGGGGACAGCGGCTCGCTAGCTACCCCATCTCCAGGCTCTGCGATTAGCTGCGCCATCTGAGTTTCAAGCCGCCAAACTCGCCAGTAGGTCGCCATCCGGTTGGCAAAAGCCTCGGGCGACTCAGCGTATAGCCGCTGTCCTAGAAGGCTGGCGGCAGTTTGCAGCTCATGCTGCCGCCTTTGACTTAGCGCGAGCAGCACGCCGCGCGCGTCGTCCGCGTTGCCCAGCCGAGTGGGGTCTGCCCTGAGGTGAGCCCGCAGCATTGCCAAGTCGTGATCCTGCCCCAGCAGCTCGCTCAACTGCTCGACCTGCGCCCTCCACGGCTTGAACGTGGCGGGCCACAGGGGCGAGAGCAGGCATAAGTGGTACCACAGATCTTTGACCCGCTTGCGCCAGTCGTGCAGATTTTCTGGGTTTGGGGTCTTTTGTGCGGTCTTAAAGGCAAGACGGCCCTGGGCGTAGATGCGGGTGAGCCCGTCCGCTAGAGCAGCCCAGTCATCACCGATGGTCCAGCGCTCGACGCGACGTTTGGCTGCTTTCAGCTCGGGAATCACTTGGGTGGCGGCTTGGTCATCGTCGCCTTGAACTGCAGCGTAGTCTTCTAGCAGCAGTTGACGGATGCTGATGAACTCGTCAGCCTCAACGGAGTCACCATAGTGAGACAGCAGGTGATCGAATGTGTTGAGCCGCACCTGCGCGTCGCGCAGCGCTTCGAGCTGATGACTAGCCTCCCTAAAGCAGCTATTTTCCCGCCGATAGGCTTTGTTGCCTACCTGATCTCGCACCAGCCGCACCAGTGCTCTGAGCTTCTTAAAGTGCTTCCGCGCTTGGTGAACTGCCTTATCTTGGCCATCAGGCGAGGCCTGAGATAGAACATCGATTGAGGACTCAATCTGCTCTCTGGCAATCCGCTTGATTGCGCCAGGGACGCTCTCCCTCGGTTCCAGTCGATAGCCCATGGTCCGTTAACCTGCTCTTAACGCTTTGGCTACTTAAATTACTGATTTAAGGCACGATCGCCATCCTTCACTAGGGTGATTGTGGGGAGGGGTCTGCTTGAGGTGGAGGCGATATGGAAATTTGCTGGAGGCAGCGACGGATGAGGCCGCAGGTGACCGCAGGCAGCTCAAGCTGGGGCGTGAGCCCGACGTCGTCAAGCTGGTACATCACCCGAATGGCTTCCGGATTGGCCTCTATGAGGCGCTGACCCACCTCTGGACCGGTGTATTTGGCTTCACGCCCCCAAATCAGCGCGGTGGGCGTTTTCAGCTCACCGATATGCTCAGTCAGGTCGAAGGACAGATCACCCCGCACAAAGGAGAGCGCCGCGTATTCCCCGTTGGGCTGCTGGGCTGAGGCAAGATAAGCGTCCACAATTTCGTCGTAAACGCGCTTCGGTTCGGCAAACTGGCGCTGCTCTAGAAAGCTGCGGATGCCGAAGCTGTTGGCGATCGCGGTGCGGTAGAGCACCCCGTCGATCACCGGGGTGTCGATCAGTTTGGTGAAAAAGCTGTCTTGAAAGTTGGGGTCCAGCTCCCGTAGCCCAGAGGCTGTGGTAAGAATCAGACCTTTGAACAGCTCGGGGCGGGCGATCGCCGCGCGAATGGTGAAGGCCGCCGTGAGGGCAGAGGCTACAACCCAGGAGGGGCGATCGCCCACCTGCTCTACAAACTCCGTGATGGTGGTGACGTAGTCGTCGATGGTGTAGCGCCGCTCGGGGTGGGCCGACTGGCCCCAGCCAATCAGATCCGGGGCCGCAACCCGGTACTGGGCCGCAAAGGCGGGGTACACCTTAGACCACTCATAGGCCGAGGAACCTCCCCCGAAGCCATGCAAAAACAGCAGGGCGGGGGCATCAACAGCGCTGGCAAACCAGCCGTCTGGAGATTGAGTGTAGTACACCATCTCCCCAAGGCTAGTGGAGAGCGATCGCGATTCGAATCCGGGGGGAATGATCATGGGTCTAGCATTCTGCGCGGTTACCAACCCTGATTTTAGGCGCAAAGGGTCGGTAATCTTAACCCGGCGGCTCCTTACTGAATAGAACCCAGACACGCAATAATGAAAAGCGCGTTCAACCCAAACCACTCCCAAGGAGACCCGCCGTTTATACCCGTCCCTTAGCTCGACTGATTGAGCAGCTCCAGCGGCTGCCAGGGGTTGGTCCCAAAACGGCCCAGCGTCTGGCGTTGCATCTGATCAAGCGCCCCGACAGTGAAATCGAGGCGCTGGCCCAAGCGCTGCTTGATGCGAAATCTCAGGTGGGGGTATGCTCCCGCTGCTTTCACCTGTCCGCAGAGCCAGTGTGCAACATCTGCCGGGCCACCAACCGCGACAAGGCGACCCTATGCGTGGTGTGCGACTCGCGGGACGTGATTGCCCTGGAGAAAACCCAGGAATATAAGGGGCTATATCACGTGTTGGGGGGCCTGATTTCCCCCATTGAGGGCATTGGCCCAGAGCAGCTTACGGTGTCGCAACTGGTGCGCCGCGTCAGCCTGCAAGAGGTGAAGGAAGTGATTATCGCCATTAGCCCCAGCGTCGAAGGGGAAACAACGACGCTCTACATCGGCCAGCTCTTGAAGCCGTTCACGACGGTGACCCGCATTGCTTTTGGCTTGCCCATGGGAGGCGACCTAGAATATGCGGATGAGGTCACCCTGGCGCGAGCGCTGGAGGGACGGCGGGAGCTGGATGCTTGAGAGCCGCCGAACCGCAGGAAGGCCTACTTGTTTAGTTTCTGCTTGATGAAGGTCACAAGCTGACCCATCTGCCGCTTCACGGTGGCCAGCTCCTTCTCCAGGACGTCGATTCTTTGAGTTAGCGCCTGCACTTCAGCCGCATCGGCGCCGCCGGATGCCGAGGCAGAAGCGGCTGTCTGACGAGGCAGCTTTGCCTTCATCATGGCAGATTTAATGGCCCCGATCAGATCCCGCTGCTCAAACGGCTTTTCAATAAACTCGAAATAATCAAACGGCTCAGAAATCTTCTCGGTGACCTCTTCCCGACGGCCCGACATCACCACCAGCGGAATTTTTTGCAGGCTGGGCTTCTCTTGAATCTTTTGGAACACGTCCCAGCCGCTCAGGCGGGGCAGCAGGAAGTCGAGCATGATCAAATTGGGCTGTTCTTGTTCGATCGCATTGAGGCCTTCAATGCCGTCTTTTGCTTCTAAAACCTGAAAGTTCCCTTTGGGCAACATATCCCGCACCATGTTGCGGATGACCCTGCTGTCGTCGATGACCAAGATTTTGTGAGTTGCCACGGTAAACTCCTCCAGCAATAAACGGGGACTCGGTTCAGGTGCAGCACTAGAGCCGGTACATTAGCATGGACTAGTGTAGCCTTAGCCAGAGTCATTTGGTGGACGCGATTGACGTGCTCAGCTGTAATACTGAGCAATAGACAAAGTGTATCGCCCAGCCCGGTTTCACGCCAAGCGATCGCCCCCAATCTCCGACGCTACGCCCTGTAAGCCCTGCTTTAGATGCCTTCCTTCGACGCTATGGTTCCCTCTACCCCGCCCGTTCCATCGCCCCGCCGAGAGCGACTGCCCCAGTGGCTGCGACGCCCAGTGGGTAACGCCAGCGACCTCTCAGCGGTGCAGCAGGTGGTGAAGCGGCGCGGCATCCACACCATTTGTGAGGAGGGCCGCTGCCCCAACCGGGGCGAATGCTACGCCAACCGAACGGCGACGTTTTTGCTGATGGGGCCGGTGTGTACCCGCGCCTGCGCGTTTTGCCAAGTTGATAAGCACCACGCGCCGATGCCTTTGGACCCACAAGAGCCCCAAAAGGTGGCAGAATCGGTCCGCGCTCTAGGGCTGGCCTACGTGGTGCTCACCTCGGTGGCCCGGGATGACCTAGCTGACGGCGGGGCAAGCATTTTTGTGCAAACAATGGCGGCGATTCGGCGGCTCAACCCCCAGACCCAGGTGGAAGTGCTCACTCCTGACTTTTGGAGCGGCAAAGGAGCTGAAAGCGCCCAGGCCGAACGGGTGGCGGCGGTGGCGACGGCTCAGCCCGCCTGCTATAACCACAACGTCGAGACGGTGCAGCGGCTCCAAGGGCCCGTGCGGCGGGGAGCGACCTACGGGCGATCGCTCCGGGTCTTGTCGCTGGTGAAGTCCCTGAATCCAGCGATTCCAACCAAGTCGGGGCTGATGCTGGGCCACGGCGAGACCCAGGGCGAGATTCTAGAAACCCTGCGGGATCTGCGGCAGATGGGGTGCGATCGCCTGACGCTGGGACAATATATGCGGCCTTCGCTGGCCCATCTGCCGGTGCAAAAATACTGGACCCCCGAAGAATTTGAGGCGCTGGGTGCGGCGGCGCGGGCAATGGGGTTTTCCCACGTGCGATCGGGGCCGCTGGTGCGCAGCTCGTATCATGCTGGAGAG
>JBHJHJ010000043.1:0-8360 GCA_050330955.1 Elainellaceae cyanobacterium
TCCTCCATGAGCAAATCCTTGAGGATCGCCAGGGTGATGTCTTTATATTCGTACTGCTCCATGTCGAAATGGACTGCCGCCCCCAGCTCCTTGGCGCGGCGCAGCAGGGTGCGGGCGCGATCGCGCACCACGGCCTCGCTGCCCTGGGCGTCCAGCGGGTCAAACTGGGAGTAGAAGGCGGTGAGCTTCACCGACACCTGCACCTTGGGCAGCGGCTCCCCGCCGGCCTGGTCGATTTGCGGCACCGTGTTCCACCGCTGAGCCGCCTCGGTAAGCTGCGCCATCAGCTCTAGGTAGCGGTTAAGGTAGGACTGGGCCTCAGTTTCGGTGATCACCGCCTCCCCCAGCAGGTCCACGGTGAAGGCCATCTTTTGCTTGCGCAACTGCTCGATGGACTTGAGGGCCTGCTTCAGGGTTTCGCCGGAAATATACTTGCGGGCTAGGGTCTCGACGGCGGTGGAAACGGTGGTGGCGGCTACCTGACCGGGCATGGAGTCGGGGTTGGCGAAGTTGAGCATCCCCTTCAAGGCGCTGGGCAGCTCCACTGAAGGATCCCCCAGGTATTCCTGCATATGGCGGGCGATTTCGGCCTTGCTCTTCAGGGCGGGCAGACAGTCGATGAAGCGAAACATCTGCACCCGCAGCCCCGGGTTGCCCATGGTCCAGTCCAGCAGCTTGTCGTCCCAGCGCATTTGGTCGCGAACCTGGCTGAGGAGCGATCGCTTCTCCTGGGTGGCTGCCAGCAGCTCGCGGGCGATCGCCTGGGTTTCGGTTTCGTAATTAGACTGGGTCTGTTGGGGATTTAATGTAACCACAGGGATGCCGCCTCGGGTAAGCCAACTGTTTACAGGTAGTTTATTTTAGGGCATCTGCAGAGGGCCAAATTGGAAAAATATTATGATCTGAAGATGTTTGGGTGGTTTGATGCGGTAAATTCGGGTCAGGCTTGGCATACATATCTTGGTTACTTTGGAGCATTTGCGCGAAACCTGCCCTTGCACGCCGGAGAAGCGGGCAGAGCGGCTGGCGGCTCGGTTGCAAGAGCTGGGGGAGGATCCAGAGCTGATTTAGCGCTGACGATTGAGTGTCGGGCGGCTGCAATTGAGAGTTGGGCAACGGGGGCTGCGATCGCGGTCGATAGGCCACAGCTTGGTGGATAATTGGGCCATACCCCTTATTTCCAAAGGCACTATGTCCCTCACGGTCAAAGAGCTAGAGCGATTTCAGGCTCAAAACCCAGACCACCCCATGGAGCTCGTTGACGGCAGGATTGTTGTCATGAGTCCTTCGGGTTACGAGTCTGATGAGGTGGCGTTTCGGTTTGGGGGGAAATTGTGGAACTGGGTTGAGCCCAGGCGGCTGGGTCGCATTGCGGGGTCAAGCGCTGGCTTTAACTTGTCGAATACCCGCGCCCCAGATGTTTCGTTTATTCGGGCGGACCGGCTACCGCGATCGCCTCGCGGGTACGCGACGATTCCGCCAGATTTGATGGTGGAGGTGAAATCTCCCACCGATGATGTGGAGGAGCTACGGAGCCGGATTAATGAGTTCCTGGCTCAGGGCACCGTTGTGGGAATTTTGGTCAACCCAGAGGCGCGGACGGTGGCAGTCCGGCGGCCTGCCGAGGCTGCGGTCGTTTTGCGGGATGGAGATACGCTGAGGCTACCGGATGTGCTGCCGGGGTGGGCGTTGCCAGTGGTGGAGCTGTGGCCGCCGGTTTTCGAGTGAGGGGGTTGGGCGATCGCCTCAATTCATCTGCTCCACTAGCGATCGCGCCTCTGCCTGAGTGCGGCTGCGCGTCAGCGACGCCTCCAGCAGCCCCAGGAACAGCGGGTGGGGGTGGTTGGGCCGGGAGCGAAACTCTGGGTGGAACTGCACTGCAATAAAGAAAGGATGCTCCGGCAGCTCCACCATCTCCACCAGACGGCTGTCGGGAGACACCCCGCTGACTACAAAACCAGACTCCAAAAACGCATTGCGGTAGGCATTGTTGAACTCGTAGCGGTGGCGATGGCGCTCGTACACCACCTCCTCGCCGTAAAGCCGCGCCGCCAAGGTATCCGGCAGAATGCGACAGGCGCAAAGCCCCAGGCGCATCGTTCCGCCCAAGTCCACCACATCCTGCTGCTCCGGCAGGAGGTTAATTACTGGGTTAGGAGTGTGCTGGTTGAACTCGGCGCTGTCGGCATCGAGGCGCATCATGTGGCGGGCCCACTCAATCACGCAGCACTGCATCCCCAGGCACAGGCCCAAAAATGGCACTTGATTTGTGCGGGCGTAGCGAATTGCCTCCACCTTGCCGGCAATGCCCCGGGTGCCGAAGCCGCCAGGAATCACCAAGCCGTCTATGCCATCAAGCAGGGCCTCTGCCCCCCGCTCTTCGATGTCTTCTGAGCTAACCCAGCGGATGTTGAGGTCACCGCCCTGGTGGATTGCGGCGTGCTGCAGTGACTCAGCCACCGAGAGATAGGCGTCGGTGAGGCGCACGTATTTGCCTACAATGGCGATTTCTACTGAGTGGCCGGGCTGGCGCATCTGGTCCACTAGGGCTTGCCAGTGGGAAAGATTGGGCGATCGCTGCTCCATATTCAGCAGGCTGATGGTCTGGTGAGCCAGTCCCTGCTGCTCTAGAATCAGGGGCACCTCATAGATGCTGCTAGCGTCCTGGCAGGGGATGACGCAGTCCGAGGCCACGTCACAAAATTCCGACATCTTCTCTTTGAGTCCGGGCTGCAGGGGGCGATCGCAGCGGCACACCAAAATGTCGGGCTGAATGCCGATGGAGCGTAGCTCTTTCACCGAGTGCTGGGTGGGCTTGGTCTTCATCTCCCCGGCAGAGGGAATCCAGGGTACGAGGGTAACGTGCATATAGAGCACGTTTTGCCGCCCCACCTCTTTTCTAAACTGGCGGATGGCCTCCAAGAAAGGGAGAGATTCGATATCTCCCACCGTGCCGCCAATTTCGGTGATTACCACGTCGGGGGAAGTGTTGTGGGCCACCCGCTTGATGCGGTCCTTGATTTCGTTAGTGATGTGGGGAATTACCTGCACCGTGCCTCCCTCGTAGTCTCCCCGGCGCTCGCGGTTGAGCACCGCCTGGTAGATGGATCCCGTGGTGACGCTGTTGAGGCGGGACATGGCGGTGTTGGTAAACCGCTCGTAGTGGCCCAGGTCCAGGTCGGTTTCAGCCCCGTCGTCGGTGACAAACACCTCCCCGTGCTGAAAGGGGCTCATGGTGCCAGGGTCGACGTTGATGTAGGGGTCAAGCTTTAAGATAGAGACGGAATACTCGCGGGATTTGAGCAGGCGCCCTAGGCTAGCGGCCACAATGCCCTTGCCGATGCTCGACACCACGCCCCCGGTCACAAACACAAATTTTGTCATCGACCCCGTCCCCCCAAATAACCCATCTATTCTGCCATATATGGAAGTCTTCACTGTTTTACTGAGCACCTTGATTGGTCTGCTCTCTCCGGTTGGCCTTATTACCGATGCGGCGCTGGAAGACGCCATCGAAGATCAGCTCCACGATGCAGAGTTTTTGGAGGTGCGGGTGGACAACCGGCCCAGCTATGATCTGCTCTCTGGAAAGGTGGATCGCATTCGGGTGGCGGGGCGCGGAGTTTATCCCATTCCAGAGCTGCGGGTGGCGCTGCTGGACCTAGAGACCGACCCCGTCGACCTGCGGTTTGGCCGTCTGACCCAGGGCCAGGTCAGCCTGCAGGACCCGCTGCAGTTTGTGACCCGCGTGGTGATCGACGTTGAAGATATTAACGACGCCCTGCGATCGCCCGCCGTTACCGAGGTGCTGCAGGATATCGGCATTAACGCTTTGGGGAGCACGGTAGGCCAAATTCAGCAGGCTGACCTGATTGAGCCGCGCCTCGATCTGGAAGACAGCCGCATTCGCCTGACGGGGACGCTGCAAGAGCAGGGGACGGATGACGAACTGGCGATTGCGGTGGAATTCGACCTGGGGCTTGAGCAGGGCCATCAGTTCACTATCCAGGACCCGCGACTGGTGGCCAACGGCGCTGAGTTTCCTTCAGAACTTTTGCTGCCGCTAGTGCAAGGCCTAAACCAGCAGCTCACCCTGCGAAACCTGGAACCTCTGGGCATCACAGCCCGTCTACTAGAGCTAGACATTGGCCCTGAAGGGATTGAAGCGATCGCCTTTGTGCGGGCGGAGTCGTCTGTATTTCCCTAACCCAGTTAAGAGAGTGGATCGCCCCCGTCAGACAATCCCCAGATTAGCGGCCTACACTGAGAGCAAGCGAGTTGGGAAAAGTCACTATGCAGAATAATCAGCTTCATCATCGGATTCGTCAGCTCCCGCTAGGGGTCATCGCCGCGTTTTCAGCCGTCATGCTGGTTGCTGGAGGAGGCACCGCCTGGTGGACCTGGAATACCCTCACCTCGGTTCCTACCTCAGAACAGCCCGATACGCTTAACCCTGGGAATGATTCTACTACGGCGCCATCGGAAGATTTCGCTCAAGAGCCGCCCACTGCGCCCGCAACCGTGGCTGAGACCGATGCTCGACTGTATCTGTTGGAGGTTACGGATACCTCGTTTGAGCTGGTGCCTGCACCGATTCAAGTTGAAGACGCCAGGGACCCTGAAGTGGTGTTGACTGCGGCATTTGATCAACTGCTGGCTGAGCCCGACGAAAGCCTGGGATTCTCTGAGATTCCCGATAGCACGACGCTGCTTGACCTCAAAGTACAGCCCGACGGCGTGTATGTGGACCTGTCGGCGAACTTTGAGCAGGGCGGAGGGTCTGCGTCGATGATGGGCCGACTGGGGCAGGTGGTTTATACGGCCACCAGTTTGGACACAGACGGTGTGGTGTTCATTTCGGTAGGCGGTGTGCCCCTAGAGTACTTGGGCGGTGAAGGACTGATTGTAGACCAGCCGATGACCCGAGAGACATTCGACCAGAACTTCCCGCTATAGGCGATCGTTCCACTACTTTTTTAGCCAGAGCAGGAGCGCAAATACGGCGAGCAGCACTGCCTCCGTTCCCAGCAGTGCGTTCAACGTCTGCGCATCCTCAGGCTTGAGGACAAACTGCGATCGCAGCAGCGTGTAGGGTATCCCCTGCAGCACTACGATGCCGCCGAAGACCAGCCAAACTGACCAGGCTGCTCCTCTCCAAAGGGCTAGCGCCGCCACAATATTAAACACCAGCAGCGCCACATCCATACCGCGCCACAACAGCGGAGTTGAGGACCAAGGCGTGCCGCTAAAGCCCAACATATTGCTGACGTGAACCGTGGCCCCATAGAGCAGGGCTACTGCTACAAGCTTGGCATAGACGGCTGTCCAGGGCTGAAAAGCTTTATCTACCATAGTCTTGATTTAAAACGACAGCGTAAGTTTCTACGGCAACTAAGTTATTCCAACTGCAGTACTCTAACTTTATCCATTGGATAGACGCTAATTAATTCACCAGACTGTAATAGTGAGTACTGTAGAAAATCGAGAGATAAACTATGGACACGATTGCTTCACTGGTACAGCGCTTTAGCCGTTGGGCGCGCGTTACCCTCACTATATTTGCCGCCGCTACGCTGCTGCTGACTACCGCCTGTGGTGCGACTGCCGCCGACGCGGCTGACTCGCCGCTATCTGCCGAGTCTTCCGGCACTGCCGCTGAAAATACTAGCGGCGGGCAGCTCGAAACACCTGAGCAGACCTTCGAGGGTGGCATGAATCGCTACAGCGACGTCGATCCCCGCCGCGACATGTCGGGTGTCGACGCGAAAGCCGAGCGCCTTGAGCGCAGCGCGCAGCGCAACGTCGAAAAAGTCCAAGACGTTGACGATTTTGTCGAGAACTACAAAGCCGGTACGCCGCTGGGCGATCGCATTCAGAATATCGGTAAGAACGTCGGTGAGGCTGCCGAGGAGACCGCTGATGATGTTCAAGCAGGCCTCGCTCCCGAGAAGCGTCTGCGCAGCTTGGCTGGACAGAACGCGGAAAACATCTTAGATGACACCGTCGAGCCCGCTAAGCGCGCCGCTCAAGATGCTAAGGCTTCGGCCCAGCGCGCTGGGCGTGAAGCGGCCCAAAATACTCGACGTGCCGCTCGGGATGCAGCGGATGCCGTCGACGATGCAATGGCGGATAACGCAGTTGACTCAGCCCAAAGCGCCGGCCGTAATGCAGTTCAAGGTGCCCAGCGTACCGCAAAAGATGCAGCGGATGCGGTTGGCGATGCCGTGAAGAACGCGACGAAGAGCGTCAAGCGGGGTGCCGATGATGCAGCAGATGCGGTAACCCGATAAAAAGCCAGCTCTCGTTGCTTGCACTGGCAAAAAGCGCACTGCTTGACAGTGCGCTTTTTGCATAATTTAGCCTTCTAAATTACTCACCAGCGCAGGGATTAGCAGCGCAGGGGTCAGCCGCCGCACAGGGATTGCCCGCGCAGGGGTTCTCAGTGGTCTCACCTGCACAGGGGTTGCCTGCACAGGGGTTGGACCCACCGCTACATCCGGTAGCCGCGAGGCTAAGACCCAATGCAGATGCCATTGCCAATGTACCAAGATACTTAACTTTCATGCGATTGCTCCAGAAGTGGACTACGTTCAATTATGGCGGCTTATCACCTCAACTTAGGATTAATACACACTAATCTGAAAAAAAGATGAGATCAAAATAAAGTTTTACAGGTCGCCCTATATTGGTGGCGCGTGAGAGAGTTTGCGCTGTGGGGCCACCACCTAAATTCGTGCCTCACAAGATTAGAAATCGCGCATAATAAAGGCGAATGCGCGATCGCCATTTACGACTTGCCGCTATGCAAACTTCAAACCAGCGCCAGCCCGATCAGCAGGACCAACTTATTCGCGTTGACGCCGACCACGAGCCCACGAACTGGCTGGTTCATCCAGACGGACGCTTCGAATCGTTTGGCACCGCCGACGTAGAGGAACCGGAGACGGTATATCGGCTGTACCGGTTTCTGTCGGACTTAGACGATATTTTGGCGGCTACTGCAGACGAACGCCAGCGGCTAGAGCGCGCGGTCCCTTTGGTGCGAAAGCTGATGACCAGCTCCTACTGGCTGCAGATGGAGTTTAAGCAACCGCCCGAGCAGCCCGGCTGGTCAGTCAACTTTTTGTACCGTGAGTACAGCTGGCCCTTGACGGCGCAAATGGTCGCCTGGCTTCCGGGAAACCCCTCCCCGATTCACAACCACGGCGCGTGGGGTATTGTGGCGATTGTCGGCGGGAGCGAAAAGAATACCATTTGGAGACGAATGGCGGACTCGCAGCACCCAGACCGGATTCAGCAGGTGGGGGAAGCTATCTTTATCCCAGGGGACGTTGTGGCGTTTTTGCCCGGCGCAATTCACAACGTCGACCCGGTGGGGGAGGAGCCCGTGGTCTCATTCAATCTCTATGGGGAGACGGATTTCGATCAGCGGTTCGAGTTTGACTCCGCCCAGCACACGGCCAAGCGCTTTTGAGGCGATCGCTATGGCTTGACTGCTGAGAGCAAAAAGCACCGTATTTCAGACGCTACCGCCGTGAATGGGTTAATATAGTAGTCCATTCTGCACGGCGATGCTGTGCTAAAAGCTTTACTATTTCGAACTGCAGTTTATATTATAGGGAGGATATTAATGGCTCAGGTGCTCGTTGGCGAAAATGAGCAGTTAGAATCGGCGCTGCGTCGCTTCAAGCGCAAGGTCTCGCAGGCCGGTATCTTTGCGGATATGAAGAAGAACCGACATTTTGAGACTCCGGCGGAAAAGCACAGGCGTAAGGAAGTGGCTCGCAGACGGGAGCGCCGTCGCATGCGCGATCGGGGCAAGTCCAACCGCTAGGCGGTCTTCTAAGGTTATTTAGACGCCTCTAATTCTTCGGAAAGCGATGCCAACTCAGCTTGTCATTGGCAATAAAAACTACTCATCCTGGTCGCTTCGAGCTTGGCTAATGTTGGCTAAGCTCGAAGTCCGTTTTGAGGAAATTATGGTGCCGCTATCGGTTTCTGGTTCCAGAGAGCAGCTCTATACCTACTCTCCTTCAGGGCGGGTGCCAGTTTTGATTGATGGCGACCTCGCTATTTGGGACACCTTGGCGATCGCCGAATATTTAGCCGAGGCGCACCCCCAGCTTTGGCCGCAGCACAAAGCCCAACGCGCCCGCGCTCGCTCCATTGCGGCTGAAATGCACTCAGGCTTCATGGCCCTGCGGCAGCAAATGCCCATGAACTGCCGGGCTGAGGGTCGTCAGGTGCCCATGACGCCGGCGCTGAAGCAGGACATTGCCCGCGTTCAGGAAATTTGGACGAACTGCCGTCAGGACCAAAGCGCTGCTGACGTCGGTCCCTGGCTATTTGGCCGCTTCAGC
>JBHJHJ010000044.1:0-2024 GCA_050330955.1 Elainellaceae cyanobacterium
GGCAGGTCCACCATCGGCACCTTTTTTTTCACGGTGGCGACGGCGCTGCCTTCAGATACCGCGTCGCGCACCCAGTCGCTCATTAGCTCTGGATCGCTAGGGTGACTGTTAAACGGATCGTCAGCCGCCACCTCGATTTCAGGCAAAATGTCTGCCAGTGCTCGAATCGTCGTCGATTTACCGGTGCCGCGATCGCCCATAATCATCACCCCACCGATTTTGGGGTCGATGACGTTGAGCATCAGCGCCAGTTTCATTTCATCTTGTCCCACAATTGCCGTGAAGGGAAAGACGGCGCGACGGGCTACAGATTTCAGAGCAGTATTCACAAGTTCAACCGAAATAGAGACAGCGGATGCGTTAAACCTCGTCTAAAACCAGGGCTGGCGTTCTTCCATGGGAAGGTATCTGTTTCGAGTCTCGGAAGACCCCCATCTAACTCCCCCTTGCTAAGGGGGAGAACTGCACATACCCCATTAAAAAGGGGGGATTGAGGGGGGTAAGAGCGAGACGTGTCGCCTTTTCTCCAAAGGACGCTAAACGCGTGCATGGAAAAACTCAGCTCCCAAGTGGCTTTGATTTAGACGCCCTTTATTGTGACATATTGCAATGGCGAAAGGGCTGCGGGTTCAGCGTTGATTGCAGGCCATAGCCATTTGGCGCTCCACTAGCCGCATCCTGTCCCTTCAGACTGCTCTCGCCCCTTGCGCAGCGTCCCCAGCAGCGTCGAAACCACGACACAGCGACGTAGATGCGGCTGTGGGCCTTTTAAGGTGAGTCTTCCGAGGCGATCGCTTACATTGCCTTGGGGGTCGAACCGGAGCTGATAGATTCCAGCGGTTTGACGTAAGGTCGATTCGGGGTCGATTTTGAGCCGCGCCTCAGCAGGCTGCAGCGGTTGCCACATCGCCTGCTGGGGCAAAAACTGGTCTGAATGGCTAGCCCACTCAACTGTAGACTCACTTACCCGAAAGCTCACCTGCCACGGGGATCGCTGCGCGATTGCGGTTTGCTGCGTCTGCTGGATGAGCCGGTAAAGATGGTCCTGCGCCCGAATGAGCTGCTGCCGCTGGACAAACCCAATCCAGGTGGGTGCCGCGATCAGCAGCAATAGACTAGCGATCGCCAGGGTGATGGCGAGCTCGATCAGGGAAAATCCGCGCTCTGGATGGGTCATGCTTGTGCAACCTAGCTGTTTGCTTCAAGATGCCCAATAGAGATTCCAGTAGAGCTAGGGGATAGGCACCGACTGCAATAAATCATCTACAATCTGTGCCCCGAATTGTCCTGCATCCGGGATCAGGCGATGGGCCAGAACATGGGGCGCTAACCGCTTGACGTCATCGGGGATCGCATAGTTGCGGCCCTGCAAAACCGCGATCGCCTGGGTGGTGCGATAGAGGGCAATGCTGCCCCGGGGGCTAACCCCAAGCCGCACATCCTCCCGCTCTCGAGTCGCCCGCACTAGGGCAACCATATACGCCTGCAGGTGGGCTTCCACCCTGACTTGCTGCGTGGTCTGCTGAAGCTGAGTGACCTCCTGGAGGGTCAGGCAGGGCTGCAGGTCTACGGCTTGGCGCTGATTGATTTGCTGAAGCAGCTTGAGCTCTTCATCTTCCGATGGATAGCCCAGATTTAGCGAGATGGCAAAGCGGTCCATCTGCGCCTCAGGTAGGGGAAAGGTGCCCTGATATTCCACTGGGTTTTGGGTAGCCACGACGAAGAAGGGACGCGGGACCGGATGAGAGACGCCATCGATGGTCACCTGCTGCTCTTCCATCACCTCTAGCAAAGCCGACTGGGTGCGCGGCGTAGCGCGGTTGATTTCGTCCGCCAGCAAGATATTGGTGAGGGCCGGGCCGGCCAAAAATTCAAACTGGCCCGTCTGCGGATTCCAAATGTTGGTGCCGGTAATGGCGGCGTGCAGTAGGTCGGGGGTGCACTTGACCCGCTTAAAGTCCCCGCCGATGGACTTGGCTAGGGATTTTGCCAGCAAAGTTTTTCCGACCCCGGGCACGTCTTCC
>JBHJHJ010000045.1:0-12524 GCA_050330955.1 Elainellaceae cyanobacterium
GACCCAGGTAATTGCATACCAGCGATCGCCTTTTTGGGCGGTGACGTCAACGCTTGGAAGCGTATTTTGAGGCTAGACCAGCAGATCTATCAAAACTTTTGCCACACCGATATCAAGCGAAGGATTCAAGTCAGTGCTGGGCAAGCTAGCAGCCGGGCTTATCGAACTAGGATGGGAAAGGGCGTTCAATATCAGTAGAATACTGCGTTTTGAGAATGGGGGTCGGTTTAGAATTGGTGCTGCTGGCAGGCTTATCGTGGCGGCACTGCTGCTAGTTTATGCCTTTGGTTCTAGGCATTTGGCCTGCGAGGGGCTAGATAAAGGAGTACACATTGAAAAATGCGGTGGTGTAGTAGAGCAAAGCTAGAGGGCTGAGTGGTGCAGATAACTCCTGAAACTCCTATGGTTGAAGGATTCTTACAAAACTGGTGGTTTCTTCGATCGCGAGTCGATCAATGCCACAGTCTACGACTTTACAGGGTTTGAGGCCATACGACTTGGGCTTGTCCGGCATGAATTTAGAAGCGAATATTCTCTCCCTGAGTTTTCTGCACCACCAATCCATCAACCATTAGCAAGAGACATTCTATATGTTCAGCATTGCTATGTGGCGGATGCACATGCCGCTCAGACAACAAATTTTCATTACTAGCTATCGCTGATTAAGGCAGTAGTCCGTCACCTGCAAGTTGAATGAGAATACCCCGCCAAACCAGTCATCAAAAACCATATTTTCCGCGTCCGACTCTAAAAATGTATCCACCGTTGCCTTCCAAGTAGAATCATTGTCGGGCAAAATCAATCCATAAAACTCACAGGATAGTGGTAGCTCCGGCACCAAGGTGAAGTTGCTGATATCTTGCCCCTCTCGTATCAGCTCAGCGTAGGATAGAATACCGTCGCCAACAAATGCATCGATCTGTCCAGAGGATACGGCCTGTACTGCCGTTTGCCGTCCATCCGCGCCACGAAAGGGAATCAGGGTTGCCTGCGGATAGCGATCGCGTACAAGGGTTTCCGCTGTCGTATCTTGTAGTACGCCTAACCGAGTATCGGCTAGGGGTAAGTTGGGGTTAACGGTATCGGCTTTGCTGCTGGAGATTAGAAAACGTGTGCTAGCCGTTAAAATCGACTGGGAGAAGGTGATATCTGCAATATCGGTGCGAATTGTGTTCGGACCGCACTCTAGGTGAACGCTGCCGTCCCTCACTAGGTCAAAGCGATTTTGCAGTGTTGAGGTTAGTTCTACCAGCTCTACCCGTGTAGGGCTATCAAGCGCATTTGTCAGATAGTTGCTTAGGGCGATCGCCATTTCTCCACAATAGCCGTCCCAAGCGCTGTCTTGATTGATGTAGCCGAAGGGTGGGGCGTCTTTGCGGAAGGCGACCTTCAGCGCCCCGGTACGCTCGATTTCGGCCAGGATGCTTTCATCTCGGAGCGGTGTCTCGGGGGTGATCGCTGGCGGGTCAATCGGTATGGGCAGTGAAGCCCCATAGGCCGCCTCAAGCTGCTCGGCGGTCAAAGATTGAATAATATCGAGCCGGAGGGGTTCGTCTGCGCTTAGAGCGCGACCTGCAGCGGCAGTTAGGCGAGCTAATTCTGGGCGGCGAGCTTCGTCACCCCTAACCAAATGGTTTTGCAGAAACGCCAGCACTAGCCCCTTAGCGTAGCGCGCGCCAATGTCCCGGTGTTCCCCCACTAAGGCCTGAAACATCCCCTCGGCATTAACCCGACCGGGCTTAGAGGTGAAATGGGTCCCTACCTGCATCAATGCTAGGTACTTCGGACTGGACTGGGCCCAGATAAACGGGTAGATCTGCTCGGGGACCACAGGGGAAAGGATGTCGTTACTGCCCGAGATCATCAGCAGCGGAATCTCCACCTGTGCCATTCCCTCTGGCCCATAGAGATGTCCCCCCATGGGGTGCGTCACGACCACAGCGCTGATGCGATCATCCCGGAGTTGGTAGTTCTCTGGGGGCAAATACTGGGCACGACACTGCAGGTACAGCGCGATGTTGAGGATAACGTTCTCCTCATGGCAGGCTGCTGCTAGCCGCAGGTAATTGATTTCGGCTCCCGCCAGCGACAGTGCCGTTGAGCCACCCAAGGAATCTCCCATAACGGCAATATGGCCCAAGTCTAAGCGGGCGGACCACTCAGGCGATCGCGCGACCAGCCGCTCCAGGTGATCAATGAGAAAAGAGATTTCCTGGGGGCGGTTCAGAAACTCCATGGGGCTCAGCAATGTGTTCAAGCGGCCCTGTAAAAAGGTTTGGCGATAGCTCAAGTCGCTGCCGACGTGATCTATCAGCATGACGGCAATGCCATGGGATGCCAGGTGCTCCGCCATGAAGACGAAGCTCTCCTTCACATCGCCAAACCCATGAGATAGGAGCAGCACCGGGGCAGGCTCGGTCAAGCCTTGCGGATAATACACGTCCACCGGAAAGTCATAGCTGACGGTGAGGCCTGTATCTGTCTGGCGCAGGTCTGGGTTCTCAACCGTGATTGTCTCGGTACCCACCGCGTAGGAGCCTGGCTCACTCAAGCGGGTTAGTTCATCAGCGATCGGACCAGAAGCATCAGCCTCGGCCTCTAGCGCTGCCTGCTGCTGAATGGCACTAACGACAGCCTGGTTATAGTCCAAGTAGCCCGTCAGCGTCTGGCGCAGCTTCAGCAGGTCCTCTAGCTTGATGTAGATATCTTCGGAGGGAAACTGACGCAGCACATCCAGCAGAGTCCAGTTGTTTGACCCTGCTGCCGCCGCGCTGATGAGGGCTGCCCGTAATCCGTAGAAGCCGTCGACGTCGGGATGAACCCGAATTACCTTACCGAGATTAGAGAGTAACTCTCGCCCTAGGGGAGAGTAGGTCAAACTGCCCACCGTCGCCCGATTGAAGGGGATAGGCTGGCGTAGCTGCTGCCGCACGGTCCCTCGGACTTGATCGGGCAAAAAGCCTACGACTAGGGCGACATCTCCGCTGGCTTCCCCAGTTTCAGCAAACGCCTCTAGATCATCAACGGATAGGGTTAGAGTTAGGGGACCTTCCACCACAACCTGCACCACTTCTGCACCTGCGGCAGATTTAGGCTGCGTGATTTCTCCGAGAGCGCCAGCGGTGGCTAGACAGGCCGCAGAGAGCGCCGTTTTCCAGAAGTTTGACAGTAGGCGAGCCATATAATCCCTAAGCCTGTGATAAAAAAATCTGCGATCAACTCGCTTTTACTTCTATCACGGCGTTACTGGCTTTGTGGCGATGCTCGCTATTCCTTAAGCTTAGCGATTGTCAAGCCGAGCTAAACGAACCAAACTGAGCTAAGTGAGCCACCTCAGCGCCTTGATGGCCTCGATCTACGGCTACCGTAGAGATGGGTGTAGACATAGGTAAAGACGCTGCCAACTAAGAAAACTTGGCAGGTGAAGTAAATCCACATGAGCAGCACCATCATGCCGCCAATTAGCCCGTAGGACTGATACTGGCTGCCGATGCGGACAATGCTATTGCTGCTGAACTGCTGCAGCCCTACCAGCAGGCCAGAAGTCAGCAAACTGCCAAGCCAAATATCCTTGAAATGAACGACCGTAGACGGCAGCACTTTGAATAGGGTAATGATTACCGAAAATAGAATGAGAAACGTCATGCCGATTTGAATATCTTTAAGAATCAGCACCTCATCCAAATTGACAAAGGTTGTCATCTCATTGAAATTTGACAACAGTGTCCTGACCATCTTGAGGGCCACATTTGATAAAATCGAGACTAGCATTAGAGCCGAAGTCACCAATACGAGGGTGAAGGCTAGAATCCGCTGGTGAACGCAGCTAACGATTTTCCCCTGAAGTGAGCAGGGATTGTCTTGCTCGACATGGACTTTCCAAATCTTATCCACAGAGCGGTCCAGGGCCCTGAAGACGTTGCTTGAAGTGAATAAGACTAGAAAAAAGCCGGTAATGCCTGCTCCTGTACTGCTTTCGTTGAGATGAACTAGGGCATCCGCAAAAATTTGGTAGGCCATGGGCGGCAGCGACATCTTTGCGTAGTCTAGGACTTGCCTAATTGTCGCTGTATCGGGCCCGAGCAAAAAGCCAGCTACACTCAGCACCACGAGAAAAATCGGAAACAGGGAAAATAGGGCGTAGTAGGACAGCGATGCCCCCATCTCTAGGCATTCATCTTGCTGCCACTTGCGGCAGGTGCGAGTGATGAGCTGAACTAGCCTAGCCGAGAGCATCCGAGTTATGGTTTGTTGCATAGATCCTTTGGACGGCGGCGCTTATTCGGAGCTGTACTCAAACATCTTAGACCCCGGAGAGGAGGGCGGCGTTGAAATCGTATCTCCTCAAGGTGGGGCTCTAGAGCCGGCAAGGGCAAAGACTATTAGAACTAGGAGTTCTACAAAAAGGGGACTAATGGGATTTGCTATTGCGGTTGCTCGGGGACAATCTCTCCTAGCCAGCGATCGCCAATGGCTTCAACAGTACCATCTTCCTTGAGCTGCAGAATCGCCACGTCTAGCGGCCTGGCCAGCGGGCTCCCGTGGGGCAGGGCAAAGGCGAAATTCTCTGAATTTAGGGTGAATGCGGCTAGCCTCAGGTCCAGCTCGGGATTTTGCTGCAGGTAGTACGCCAGGGCGGGGCGGTCGAAAACCACGGCATCGGCGCGCGCTTGGGAAACGAGGGCGATCGCCTCCTCCAGCTCATCCCTGTGCAACAGCTTGGCCCCGTACTGGGCAGCGGTGGTCGCTCCGGCGCTGCCAGTGACCACCGCGATGCGGGCCTGCCGCAGATCATCAGGACCGACAATGCGATCGCTCGGGGTCTCCGATAGCGCCAGGGTAAAGGCGGAGGCCAGTCCGCCGATCAGGGACGACACCGCAATCAGCGAAATCAGCATCCAGACGCTGGCGATGAAGCGGCCTGCGGCGGTAACCGGGGTGCAGTCGCCATAGCCCACGGTCGTCAAGGTCACCAAGGCAAACCACATGCCGTGGCCGATGCCGGGAATGTAGTCCTTGGAAAAGTGGTCGGGGTTACGCTTGTGCTCCGCGAGCCAGATGGCGTTGCCCACCAAAAACAGGCAGACCAGTAGGCCGCCCACTGAGGACAGCGCCGCGGTGGTGAAGAAAGGCCTAGTGCGGCTCCATAGGGTAGGGGGCTGCTGCGGCAGGAGGACCCCTTCACCTGAGGTAAAGAAGGCGCGGGTAAAATTGACCTGCTCTAGCCGCTCCGCTGTAACGGTAAACGGGCCAACGAGCAGATCGAGCTCTCCGGTCGCCACCGCCTCTAAGGCCGCTTGCGTCTCGGTTTGCAGAACTAGCTCGTACTCTAAGCCGTTGATTCGAGCGATTCGCTCCCACAGGTCGGGCACTATCCCCTGGTAGTTGTCACCTTGGCGAAGTAAGAAAGGCGGCGTGCCGCCGATGCCTACGGTTAAGGGCTCCGCCGCATCCGGTTCGGGCGGAGCCTGGGCCACAACGGCTAAACCGCTCGCTGCAGATTCAGCCCTTACCCCGGTGTGAGTCACCGGCAGTAGAGCAATCCCGATAATAATCCCCAACCCCTGTCGCCACCCCTGCATAGCGCAATCTAGCGCTCGGTACCCTGAACGGTGTCCGCTGGAAACTGGGGCACTAGCACCGCAGCGTCGCCCTGATACTCAATCTCATAAAACAGCCGGCTCTCCCCCGAGGCGCAGCAGAGCGGGTCTTCTGGGGAATAGCGGTTGAACCTGGCTGCCAGGAAGTCCTCACGATAGAGGTCCTGTTGGAATAGGCTGCCGTCGGTGCGAGAATCCATTGGAATAGGGGACAGGGTTCCCGCAAAGTCGCCGCCCACAAAGACGAATACCTGGTAGCCCAGGGGGCGACACATGCCGTCGGTGTCGCTCATACTGGTGACAATGGTGGTGCCGCCATAGATCTGAGCGGCGCCGGTCAAGGTCCAGCCAGCGGCTTCTACTATCTGGTCTTCTGGCAGGGCCGCTGGGCGAATGGTTAGCGCGCACTGCTCTAAGTTGTTGCCCCCTATATCAATTGGTGACGGGATGACGCCGTCGGGGCTGTTCCAGTTGATGGTTTCGTCCAGCCAGTCGCCGCTGGGGTAGCTTTGAGCCAGAGCTGTAGTCCCTACAGTAATAGGCAAGGCTAGGGCAATGCCGAATAGCACGGCGATTCGCTTTAGGGGGGGAAGGCGCTTCATAATTTTTGCTTTACGGTATCGGTTTCTTTGCGTAGTTCAGAATACAAAAGGCATTGGGTAAATCCTAGTCAAAAATCTCCTCAAAGATTAACCCCGGCCAGTTACCAAAGGGCGCGGACGGCTTGTGGGTTGAACACTAGGGTACCGCTACCGGACTCGGTCTCATACTCAATGAGTAGCTGTCCCTCGGCATTGAAGCTATAGTCCTGAGCCGCGTCCAGAGCCGTGAAATACTCAAACTCTCGGTCTGATATTGGTGAGGGGCAAGCGCGCCGCGTCGCTGCCACCGGACCGATGGTCAAGGTCTCACCCTCGACCGCGGCCTGAGCCGTGTAGTTGTTGCAGCCACCTGAGCCGACAACTCGATCCTCGCTGAACTCTGCCGTAATGTCGGCGTCTACTGCGGGCTGTGCCACGCCATCTTCAGTCTCGAAGCGGGCTAGAGTCCAGCGCTGAGCTAGTGCCTCCGGAATTTGGGCCTGAGCAGTCATCGCAAACCCTACCTGCGCGCCTGCCAATGCGGTTATGATTATCGAGCTAGCGAATTGTCTCATGGCTGAGTCCAAAATTCTTTCTGCGCAGAGGCTTTTTATGATCGTGACAACAGGACCGAGTGTAGCAGGTCGAGAAGCCGTTGAATACTGCGGCGTTGTTGCCGGAGAGGCAATCCTCGGGGCCAATATTTTCAGGGACCTGTTCGCAGGAATCCGGGATATTGTGGGGGGGCGCTCAGCGGCCTACGAGCGATCGCTGCGGGAAGCCCGAGAAACGGCGATCGCCGAGATGGTGCAGCAGGCTCAGGAGCTAGGCGCTAATGCTATCATCGCCGTCGATCTCGACTACGAGTCGATTAATACTGGAAGCGGCGGCGGCATGCTGATGGTAAGCGCCAGCGGTACTGCAATTAAGTGCTGACTCGCGCTACGCTTTATCTTGCTGCAGGGATAGTTCCTGCGGCTAGGCCGCGATCGCACCGCCTCAGCGCCCCCCACGACTCAAGTCAACCTGTATCTGCAAATTCTTGAAACCATCGTCACCTCGGGTTTCTGCCTCCTGCTCAATAGCTAGCCGGTAGGTTTCGATTAAGTGGTTGGGCAAAATGTCTCCCTGCTGGGACAAAAACGACCACTGCTCCCCGCCGTGGACAAAATCCTGAACCAGCAGCCTGCTCAGCGGCATCATCGGAATCATGTCCGCCAAGTTAACAATGCGGTAGTGGTTCGGTAGCAGCTGATTGTGGGCGTCGATGAATTCCGTATCTCCTACTCGGGGACCGGCATAGGAGTAGATGCGGGTGCTTTGCCGGAACTTGGGCAAGCTTAGGCCGATATCCATTGCGGCGAATGTGGATAGCGCTGACCCAAGGCTATGTCCAGAAATATACAGTGGAACATCGGGATCTAGCGATGATACTGCGGCTTTGACGGCTTCAGCTAGGCGCTCTGTGTAAAACGAGTAAAAGCCGAAATGGACCTTACCGATAGAGCGGCCATTGACAGGGTGAGTATAGTCACTCTGTAGGGCAATGATGTCTTCAAACACTTCATATCGCCGCTGGGTGCCCCGAAAGATGAGTAGGTTTGCCTTCTTCGAGGTCAGCAGAAAGCCGTAGTAAACAGAAATCCGCTGGTTAAGCTTCACAGCTTGCTTGACTTGCTGTCTAATAGAGTCCCTGGTCTCATCTAGTCGCTTTTCGAGAGCGCCCAGGTCCCCCTCAAAGTCTGCCAAGTCAGAGATGGGAATTTCGAAGTTGATGCGCTCTTTAACTCGCTGGCTTGTTTTGAAGGCGGCGACTTGCTCAAAATCAGAGAAGCCTTCAACGTAGATAGGTAGCTCAGCGACGTTGCCGTCATACTCAGGATCGTACCGGCCTCTGAGGTACTGCTGGGTGGAGAGCTTGCTGGCTAAGATGAGGAGCTTGGACCAGTCCCGGCTGTAGGGGATGGTGGGCGATCGCAGGCTGGCGCTCTGTTGGATGGAGACTAGCTCCTGCACAGAGGCAATATCTGAGCGGAAGGCTTCTTCCACCAGCAGGTCTGGGTCGTATAGCTCTTGGAGCGCCGCTTGCTCAACATTCAGCGCTCTATCTTCAGCGAGCTCTTGCCCGTACACGGTGGCGGCTGTCGAGCCCAGGCCCAGCCAAATTAATTGCCGGCGATTAAGTTTCATCCTGCTGCGCTTTCGATAACGGGTTGGCTCCGGTGGTCTCAGCGCCAGATTGGCCCAGGCCGCTCAAATAGAAGTGGTTGACCACTTGACCAATGCTCCAAAAATAGCAAAAAAAGGCGGCTCCAGGGGCAAGGGCGTCTATATTGGGAACCAGCGCGCCCAGGGCAATGGTCCCAATCCACCCCATGAATCCTAGCGCGATCGCCCCGGCAAGTCCTGCTAGCACACCAAACCAAGCCAAGAGATCGCCGCCCCGACCCTTGCCCCAGATCTGGCGAACCCCCCGCAGCAGTTTGTAGTGGAGAACTAGGAGGGCGATCGCTTTGAGGACGCGAACTCTAGGAATTGGAAATAGAGCAAGGATTGCTGCTCCAAGGGCGTAGTCTAAGATTAGGCGTCTGGCTTTTTGATTGATGCCAGCAAAGTTGTTCATGTGGCGACGGTGTAGATTCCTTCATGCGAACCACCACTTTTTAGGTCGATGATCATCGCGCGAGCTCTGGTGAGGCTGGAGTAAATCGACTCTCACCTAAGCCCTTAGTTTCAGAATCATATCTCAGCTCAATGCGCTTTATGACAGCAATTCTCAGTATGGAAATTCTCCAAACGATTATTGAGAATAGTGTCATTGGCGATCGCTGGAAGCCCGATGCTCTCGTCGAGAGTGAATTGGCTCAACGCGATTTCAGGTCAAACTGAGAATTGTTGATCCAAACACGGCTAATCCTTCAGAAAAGATGCGGCTAAGACTTGCCAATAGCAGCAGGCTGCCGACAAAACAGGTACTCAGCATAAAGAGCAGGTCCAACAGTAGAAACCGCTGCAGATGGCGATTGTTTCGCGGCTCAATCACGCTGAGAGAGTAGGCCAGGAACAAACTATTCGCCCGCAAGTAAAAGAAGCAGCCGGTAGCCGCAAATACTACCCCCATCAGTAGATTGATCTGCCAACTGAGCCAACTGACGGCGATGCTTCCAGCCGTAGTCAAGCCCAGACCCACCCAGAGCGACGCACTCACCAATGCCGCTTTTCTATACCACCGGATTAAGTCAGGCGAGTTTATCATTTGCTTAGCCGCTGCCCTGGCCACCTGTGGGTTACCCGCCAAAAATCACCGCATCGGGAATCTCGTAGCGCTCCTCGCCGATGCGAATGAAGCTCAAGTCCCCCTGCTTCTCGGCGCTGAGGGTAGCGTCAGCGTTAGAGCTAACGGCGCTACCTGACTCAAACGTAATTGTGCGAGTACCGCCAGCGGGCAGCGTGATGGTGACCATGCCCGAACCGCTGCCCTGCCGTACCACCCCAAAGGGACAAGAGCCCATGGGCTGGGAGAGCCCCATGGCGCAGGGAACCTGGCCGGTGGCGTTGAAGTTAGTGCCCGCTACCAGCGCATCTTCCGTTGCGCCGGATACCGGAGGCGTACCAGAGCCGATGATCATTTCCAGCCGGTAGTTGGCCACCTCATCTCGGCGGGCAGCGCTGCGCATCAGGTAAACCCGCACGGTGTAGTCGCCGCTTGCGGGCAGGGTGCCTTCATATTGGTTGCCGCTAGTAGAGCCGACGAATATGGCCTCCGCGGTTTCGCCTGGAGCCAAGATGTTGAAGTAGTTGGCCAGATTATCGGTGGCCATGCTGATATTGGCGTACTGCCCCGCCTGGGCGTTGAGGGTATAGTCCACAATCTCATAGCCGGTGATGGCATCTTCGACGAAGGCGCTATTGGCACCGGCCTCGAACTGGATGCGCTCGGTGCGGATTTCGGGGACAGCTTGTCCCTCGACTTCGACGTCTACTTCTTCCGGTGAGGCAGCATCGTTGTCAGCAGGCTGGGTGGCTTGATTCGTTTGGCCGTTGGTGGTGGCCTCTGGTTGGCTGCTGCAGCCCAGCGGTGCGAGGGAAAAGAGGGCGATCGCCCCCAAGATAGTAGCGGAACGTTTCATTTGAACTCGGTAAGTCATCAAAACAAAAAATTGTGGCGTATCTTTCAAATTACAGGGTGGCTGTCTTGCCGTGGATGTTAAATCTGCCAGTGAAAAAACTGTCTAAGTTTATTTTTTAGAAGATGTGGCACCGCCATGTCCCTACGAGACCGCGCTCACTTTAGTCTTGCCCCGCAGTTGCGCTAGCTCCTCACGCCACGAAGCAACTAATGGATCGTCATTGACCGACTGTCCATTGTGCTTGAGTCGCCATTTGCGCAGGGCCAGCTCGTCTTGGGCTTTCGCGATCGCAGCTGCGGTGCGTTTATCTGGCCCATGAACCTGGCGGGTGCGAAAGATTCGGTCCGTCTTCACAGCCTCGTACTCCCGTGGTGTTACAACGGGTTCTCCCTCATCGGCTAGCTCCTCCCGAATCACCTGCCGTTCCCAGATGCCGCTCTGCCACAGCAGGACGATTGCCGCCACAAAGAAGGGGAAAAGGGTAATCAAGCTACGGAGGCTCCCGATAACCAGGAATAAGGCAATGGGCTGATCAATAACCATCGGCCCTGCCACATCCGCATCCGCAGGAATCTCTCCATCCCCACCCAGCACAACCACAAGCCTGATGAGCAGCCCGAGAAGGTTGTTGACCAGGTGCGCTGAAAACCCCATCAGCCAGCCGACGATGGGGGCAGCATAGTGGAGCCAAGGCCGGACCGTTTGCCGGGCGAGCCCCAGACCTAGACCAAAAAGGCCCGTAAATAGGGCATGCCCCCCAAACCCAAATAGCGCGTGGCGCAGGCCCAACTGTACGCCCCAAGGCGCAATCCCAGACTCGCTGTATTGGCTAGCCACATAGATAGCGGATTCGAGAAAGTTGAACCCGACCCCCACCAGCGCACCGTAGATAAAGCCATCCCGGACGCTGTCAAACTCCGCCCGCAGCAGCCAGAACAAGAGCAGTAGGGCAATGCCCTTTGTAATCTCTTCTACAATAGGGCCTGCCAGGGGAGCGCCGACCAGATACGTCGCACTTGGCCCCAGCAGCGCCTGAACGTCGGGGTGCAGCTCTAGAATGCTGTCAACGGCGCTGAGGATGCTGGTGTTGATGGGAATAGCGACCCCCGTTGCCACCAACGCCCCCCATAGAAAGGTAATGACGTACAGCCATCTCGATTCCTGCTCCCGGCGGTCTAGAAACCACAAAATTGCAATCGGAATCACCGAGAATAGGGCCGACCACAGCAGCGCTAAGAAGAACACCCGGACTTGGTCGGGCTCCCGCGAGAAGATGAAATCCTGTGAGATGACGCCTAAGCAAATCACCACTAGGACCGCTAGGGCGATCGCCGTAAATTTGGCTACTTTGGGTTGGCTTAGGGGAGAGCCGTAGAGCACCCTAGCTCGATTTGTTAGTGACATTGGCGGTTAACCGATAGTTAATACTTATAAATGGCTAGCCATAAGTAAGCCGCGCCAGGGTTACCCCTTGCCGCTTACGGCCTTTCATTTAACGATGACTTAATCTTTAGAACTCCAGACGGAACTGATATTACATTGATTTTTTCGCTAGTGCGCATTAGTCAAGGCAAAAGAAACACACTGCAACAATATGACGTTGCGAGTCTTCTTTTTGAACTTGAGCTGACGAGATCGATTGCGATTGCGATCGCGTCCGAATAATCTGCCATCAAGCATCTCAGTTAACCCAGTTAATTCAGTTAACATGAGCTTTTGCTTTGAGCAGATCGAGATCACACTTTTCCCAGATTGAGATCATACTCTCAAAACAATCAAATCTTAAGAAATCCCAACGCCGCGCCTTAAAACCCATGGGCATAACCTAATGTGCTAACTAGCGAACTGCAATTATCGAATTTCAGCAAAGCTCATGGGTGCTGGTGCTGACTCTCTGTGCTATGGGGCAGGTGATGCTCCATCACGTTAGAGAGAGGGAAGTTTTATGGTCATCTCTTTGCAAAGCAAGCACGTTTGCTTTTCGTGTTTCTCGCGAAGCAAATGTCTGGATATTGCACATCAAAAGTCAGGCCTCCTGTCGATCTTCCTCTATTAAAGTCAGCCACATTATCATTTACGGCGTTTACGTGTATTGCCGGGTCCAAAAAAATTCTTCACTAACCTAGACGAGGTTCATTTCAATCTAAGCTATGGCTATTAGAGCTACTGTATTAACTTCTTTTCTGACGCTGGCATCAGTGATGGTTCCTGTT
>JBHJHJ010000046.1:0-19937 GCA_050330955.1 Elainellaceae cyanobacterium
GCAGCGATCGCCTTAGCCAAGTTGACCGGCTGCGCTGGCGCTGACCCTTCAGGAGCGGACGCCGGCGATGCTGAAGGGGCGTCTTCAGACTCCGAGGTAAGCGGTTCTGACGAGGGTTCCGCTGCCAATGCCGCCTCTGGGGAGCCCGTCAAGCTCGGCTTGGTTGCTGCTATCACAGGCCCCAGCGCCCTGTCTGGCGAGTCCATCACCCGAGGCCTAGAGGTGGCGATCGCTGAAATCAACGCCAACGGCGGCGTTATGGGAGGCCGCCCCATTGAGCTGGTGATTCGGGACGATGAGTCTACTCCGGCCAAAGGCGTTGCCGCCGCCCGGGAGCTGATTGAGCAGGAGCAGGTGGCGCTGGTATTTGGCGGCCTCGACTCCCCCGTTTCCCTGGCCATGCTCCCCGTCATTCACGAGCTGGAAACCCCCTACATGGGGGTGTGGGCCGCCGCCACTGGCATTACCCGCAACGACTTTGAGCCCAACTACGCCTTTCGGGTGTCGGCCAACGACAACATCGTTGACAACTTCCTCATGCGCTACGCCAACCAGGAAAAGGGCGCCTCTAAGGTGGGGCTGGTGCTGATCAACAACCCCTGGGGAGAGTCCAACCAGAAGGGGTTTGAGGAGTGGGCCTCCGAGTACGGTGTTGAAATCGTCGGCATTGAGAAATTCAACAACGAGGACACCGATATCTCCGCCCAGCTAGGGCGGCTCCAGGACGGCGGCGCCGAAACCCTGCTGCTAGTGGCCAATGCCGCACCGGGAGCCCAAATGATGAAGTCGCTCACCCGCCTCGATTGGGACGTGCCGGTGGTCTCCCACTGGGGCATCTCTGGCGGACGCTTCCCCGAGCTGGCTGGCCAGGATGCTGCCGATAAAGTGACCTTTGTGCAGACCTACAGCTTCTACGGCGATCAGAGCGAAGTGGGCGATCGCGTGCTGACAGCCTTGGAGGAGGAGTACGGCTTAGCGGGGCCGGAAGAGATCTTGGCCCCTGTGGGCACGGCCAATGCCTACGACGCTATGCACCTGGTGGCGCTGGCGCTGGACACTGCAGAAAGCCTCGACGGCCCTACGCTGCGGGAGGCATTCTATGACTTGCCGACTTACGAGGGGTTGATCAAGACTTACGAGCAGCCCTTCACCCCCGAGGATCACGACGCCCTCAGCGAGGATGACTACATTCTGGTGCAGTGGAAGGGGACCGAGATTGTTCCTATAGCGTCTTGATATAACAAGCGTCTTAATAGGATAAGAACCTTGACTAGGACAGTATCTTGATAGGACCGCAGCTCATCCTCTCCGGCGTGGCGATCGGCAGCATGTATGGCTTGGTCGCCCTGGGGTTTCAGATCACCTATGCCGTCTCCAACACGATGAACTTCTCTCAAGGGGCGTTTGTCATGGTGGGGGCGGTGCTGTGCTATAGCCTCAACGTCACCTGGGGGCTGCCTGCCGTGGTGGCGGTCCCGGTCACCCTGCTGCTCTGCGCTGGGCTGGGGATGGCCATCGAGCGCTGGGCGGTGCGGCCTTTTGCTCAAGAGGGCTCCAACGCCTGGCTCTTGAGCACCATCGCCTTGGGCATCATCGCCGAGAATTTAGCCATGGTGACCTTCGGGCGGGAGGTGCGCGGTTACCCTTCTCCCCTGGCCGAGTCGCCCCTCACCATCCTTGGGTTCGGCGTTTTTCCCATGGAGCTACTGATTCCAGTGGTGGGGCTGGCCGCGGCGATCGCCCTCCGCATTCTCTTCACCCAAACCCTACTGGGCAAGGCATTTCAGGCGGTGAGCCAGGACCCGGAGACGGCCCAGCTCATGGGGGTGCCGGTGCTGCGGCTGACGGCCTTTTCCTTTGCCCTCTCCACCGCGATGGCGGGTCTGGCGGGCATGCTAATTGCCCCCATCGCCAATGTGTCAGCCACCATGGGAACCTTGCTGGGGCTAAAGGCCTTCGCCACAGCCATCATTGGCGGCTTGAGTAGCCCGTGGGGGGTGATGGTGGCGGGGGTTGCCTACGGGGTGGCCGAGTCGGTGGCGGCGGGGCTGTTGGGGGGCAGCTACCGGGAAATTGTGGGCTTTGCCGTAGTGATTCTCGTGCTGGCCCTGCAGCCCAACGGGCTGTTTGGCCGGGCTCAAATTGAGAAGGTGTAGGCATGGTTAGACTGGCGATTGGCGTCGTTGCGCTGGGGCTGGCGATCGCCGCCACACTGCTGGCGCCCAACACCTATTACCTGTTTATTCTGGGCATGATTGGCGTCACCACACTGGTGTCGGTGGGGCTGAACATTTTGGCGGGGCTATCAGGGCAAATTTCCATCGGCCACGCGGGCTTTTTTGCCATTGGCGCCTATGCAGGCAGCCTGCTGATGTTGAAGGCCCAGTGGTCCTTTTGGCCCGCCCTGGCCCTGGCCGCCGTGACCGCCGGGGGCACGGGCGTCGCGCTGGCGACTCCGGCACTGCGGGTGAGCGGCCCCTATCTGGCCATGGTCACCATCGCCTTTGGCTTCATCGTTGAGCGCATTTTGATCGAGTGGGTGGGGCTGACGGGGGGATTTGGGGGTCTGACGGGGATGCCAAAGCCAAGGCTGCTGGGGCGCGACCCGCTGAAAGCCACGGTGCTGTGGGTCATTGTGATGGCCTTTTTAGCGCCCCTGTCCTTTGCACAGCTCAAGCGTCACCCCTGGGGGCGGGCGTTTCGGGCGGTGCGAGATGACGCGATCGCCGCTGCGGCCCTGGGGCTCAACCCCCTCTACGTGAGGGTGGTCGCGTTTGCCCTCTCGGCGGCAATCACGGGGGTGGCAGGGGTGTTTTTCGCCCCCATCATTGGATTCATCAGCCCCGACAGCTTTACCTTTCACCGCTCCATCTTGTTTCTGCTGGCGGTGATTTTAGGCGGGTTGGGCACTGCGGAAGGCGCGGTGCTGGGGTCCCTGGTGCTGGTGATTCTACCGGAGCTGCTGAGCGATTTCGCCGAATACCAACTCCTGGTGTTTGGGCTACTGCTGCTGCTTACCCTGCGGCTGGCCCCCGACGGCATCATGAGCGTCTTCCGCCGGCTAAACCAGCCTGACCCCATCTATCCCCTGCCCCAGCCGCCGCGCTCAATGCCTGAGGCGTCGCCGCACCTAACACCCCAGCATCGCCACGCGCCAGTGACGGTCGAACGGGTCAGCATGCAGTTTGGCGGCATCCGGGCGGTGGACCAGATCAGCCTGGTGGCCCGTCCTGGCACCGTCACGGCGGTGATCGGCCCCAACGGCGCGGGCAAGACCACCCTGCTCAACCTGATCAGCGGCTTTTACCGCCCCCAGTCTGGCGCTATTCTGCTGGGGGAAACGGACCTGACCGGCCTTACCAGCCGCGAAATTGCCGCCCTAGGGGTCAGCCGCACCTTTCAGGCCACCCGCCTATTCAACTCGCTGTCGGTGCTAGAAAACCTGCAAACGGCAGCAGCGGGGTCAGCGCTCGGATCCCCACTGCTGGGGCTGTTGGGCCTAAACCGCCGTCGGCATTCCCCAAAAGCCATTTTAGAGCTGCTCGCTTTCGTGGGCTACGGGGGCGATGTTCATCAGTCTGCAGCCGCCATCGCGTTTGGCGATCGCCGACTGGTGGAGCTGGCCCGCGCGCTAGTCACCAACCCCCAGGTGTTGCTGCTAGATGAACCGGCGGCGGGGCTGGGCAAAGCAGACAAAGTGGCCCTAGCCCAGCTGATTCGCCGCATTGCCAACAGCGGCATTAAGGTGATTTTGATTGAGCACGACATGGAGCTGGTGATGGGCCTTTCTGATGTGGTGCTGGTAATGGAGAGCGGGGCGGCGATCGCCACCGGCACCCCCGCTCAAGTGCAGCAAGATGCCCGGGTGCGAGCGGCCTATCTGGGCACTGAAGCTTCTGAGCCTGCTTCTGAAACTGCTGCTGGAGCCGCCACTAAACACGCTTCTGGGCAGCATCCCAATGGCGCAACGCCTTCTCCCACTCCACTGCTCACGGTAACGAATCTAGAGACGGGATACGGCAGCCTGCAGGTGCTCAGCGAGCTGTCCCTATCGGTATATCCTGGAGAACTGGTGGCGATTATCGGCGCCAACGGCGCCGGAAAAAGCACGCTGCTCAAGAGCTTGGTCAACCTGCTGCCGCCCTGGTCTGGGGAAGTGCGGTTTGATGGCGAGGTGCTGTCGGCGGTGCCGGCGCACCAGATATCGGCGGCGCCGGCGCACCAGATATCAGCGGTGCCGGCGCACCAGATGGCCCGCAGCGGCATCGTGCTGGTGCCCGAAGGCCGCCAGGTGTTTAAGGAACTCACTGTTGTAGATAATCTACGGCTAGGGGCATTTCACCGACAGGATTCCGGCGTCAAGGCAGATATTGAGCGGATGCTAGGGCGATTCCCCCAACTGCAAGCGCGGCAGGGCCAAAAGGCGGCACTGCTCTCCGGCGGGGAACAGCAGATGCTGGCGATCGCCCGCGGCCTAATGGCCCGCCCCCGGCTGCTGCTGCTGGATGAGCCGTCTTTGGGTCTGGCGCCGCAGCTGGTGGAAGGGCTCTACGCCACCCTGGCAGACCTGCGGAATGAGGACATCACCATTTTGCTGGTGGACCAAATGGCCAGCCAAGCGCTGGCGATCGCCGACCGGGCCTATCTGCTGGAGACGGGGCGAATTGTGCGATCGGGTAAGGCTTCCGAGCTGCGGGCTGACCCAGCCATTTCGGAGGTCTATCTGGGGACGACTAAAACCCCGACATAGTGCTATTGCAATGACTCTGAGATTCCATCTCTGACACCTGGCGTCTCAACAGCAACACCTGAAGCAGCACCGCCCCTACAGCAGCACCAGCCGCGCAATCCCCAAATAAATCGTCACCCCCAGCACATCCACCGCCGTTGTGATAAACGGCGCCGACATCAGCGCCGGGTCGAACCCCACCTTCTGAAACAGCATGGGCAGGGTCGAGCCGGCCACCGACGCCATAATCGAAATTCCCACTAGGCTCACCCCCACGATCGCCGCCACCCGCCAGTCCCCCTGCAGGCTGTAGGCCACCAGCATGGCCGCAAACCCCAGCATAATGCCGAGGAACGTGCCCGCGATCGCCTCTCGCCGAATCACCTGGGTCGCCTTCCCTAGGCTCACCTCATCCGTATTGAGGCCGCGAATCACCACCGTAGAAGATTGGGCCCCCACGTTTCCTCCGGCGCTAATTAACAGGGGAATAAACGCGGTCAGGGCCACAACCCGGTCAAGCACCGCCTCCTGACTGCGAATCACTGCGCTAGTGGCAATGCTGGTAATTAGCAGAATAAATAGCCACACCACCCGCCGCCGCGCCACGGTGAGCAGATTGGTTTGGAAGTAGCTGTCGGTGCCCGACTGGACGCCGCCTAGGGTGTAAATGTCTTCGGTGGTCTCCTCTTCCAGCACGTCCAAAATATCGTCCACTGTGACAATGCCCACCAGGCGCTTTTCGGTGTCCACCACGGGCAGGGCCAAAAAGTCGTAGCGCTGAATCAGGCGGGCCGCGTCTTCTCGGTCAGTGTCGGTTTGCACATAGACAAACTCCCGCACCATGATGTCGCCAATGGTCTGCTCCGGCTGGGCAATGACCAGGTCTCGCAGGGAAAGAATGCCTGTGAGCTGCCGCGCTCTGTCTGTGACATAGAGGGAGTAAATGGTTTCGCTGACGTGGGCCAGGCTGCGGATGCGCTCTAGGGCCTGAGCTACCGTCCAGCTTTCCTTGAGGGACACATATTCCGGCGTCATCATCCGGCCCGCCGTGTCGGCCTCATAGCCCAAAAGTTGGGCCGTGGAGCGGCGCTCTTCCGCACTCATCTGGGACAGCAGACGGGTGATCACTTTGGCAGGCAGCTCGTCAAACAGCTTCGCTCTGTCATCCGGGGACATCTCATCAACGATATTGAGCACTTCCTGGCGCTTAAACTTTTCCAGCAGCGACTGCTGCACGCTAGAGTCGAGGTATTCATAGACCTCGATGGCCTCGCTTTTGAGCAGCAGCCGAAAGGCGATCGCCTGCATGGTCTCCGGCAATCCCTCAATGGCCTCGGCAATGTCGGCAGGCTGTACGGGAATCAGCAGCGCTTTGGCCCCCTGGAGGTTGTTTTGTTCCAGCAAGGCCTGGAGCTGCAGCCTCACCAGCTCTCGCAACTCTTGACGGGACGCCGTTTGTGTTGTGGAGTTGTCGTCAGTCAATGTCACACCCCAAATCCTACCTGGTGAACCGTCAGTGTTCTATTATCCACTAGGATGTCATCTGCAACCGGTAAACGACTCCTCTCCACTGACCCAACATCATATCTGAATCTATAAAATCTTTGTGGCCAAGCAACGCCTCGATCAGCTCCTTGTGGACCGCCAGCTCTGCGACTCCCGGCACCAGGCCCAGCGACTAATCCGGGCGGGGGAGGTGCGGGTGAATCAGCAGCTTGTGGATAAGCCAGGTACTCCCATAGACCCGGCGGCCCAAATTGACCTCAAGGCGCGATCGCCCTACGTTTCTCGGGGTGGGGAGAAGCTAGCTAAAGCGCTGAGCGCGTTTGAGCTGCAGGTGGAGGGGCGCATTTGCCTAGACGGCGGTATCTCCACTGGCGGATTCACCGACTGCCTGCTGCAGGCCGGCGCCCAGAAGGTCTACGGCATCGACGTGGGGTACGGTCAGGTGGCCTGGTCGCTGCGGCAGGACAGCCGCGTCGTGCTGCGGGAACGCACCAATTTGCGGCATCTGACGCCGGAGGCGCTCTATGGAGATCGCCCGCCCGACGCCGACTTAGGGGTGATGGACGTCTCATTTATTTCCCTGGCTAAGGTGCTGCCCGCCTTCTGGGCGCTGCTGGCCCCGCCGAGAGAGGCGGTGGTTTTGGTAAAGCCCCAGTTTGAAGTGGGAAAGGACAAGGTAGGGAAAAAGGGCGTGGTGCGGGAGGCCTCGCTGCAGGCGGAGGCGATCGCCGGGGTGATTGGCGCGGCCCAGGGGCTGGGCTGGCACGTCGCAGGGGTAACCTGGTCGCCGCTGGTGGGGCCGGCTGGCAATATTGAGTATCTGCTGTGGCTGGGTAGTGAGCCGGAGCAGCTAGTTTCAACGGCACCGTCGGATTTGCTGGCGCTGGCGCAAATGGCCTGCGGGCAGCTCAATGGTAAGTAGCTTCTGGGCTACTCGCGATGCTGGCGTTTCTATAGCGATGAGAGCGGCCACAGCTGAGTTGCCAGCGCTGTAATTGAACTTTCTTGTGCCGCAATTGAGTTTGCAGGGAGCTCCATTGAGTTGTTGGCGCTGCAATTGAATTTGCAGGAAGCGACATTGAGTTGTCATCGCTGCAGTCGAGTTGCGCGGCTTCAAACACGATTGTCAGCGCTGTCATTGGAGCTGTAGCCGTAGAATTGGGGCGATCGCCCTTGAGCACGATACTCACCGAACTTGATTGAGTTTGTTCTGCGCCGACAGCAGCAGATTCTGCGCCTCCAAGTAAACCGTAGTGCCGTTCTGCACACTCTGCAGTTGATTAATGATGCGCTGCAGGCGGCTAACCATCGCGTCACGGCTAAGCCCGCTAGCGTCAGCCTGCAAGTCGGCGATCGCGCTCTGGGCCTGCTGAAACACCTCGACCGACTCTTCCTCTGCCCGGTATCTCACCCGCACCGCCGCCAAGTTGGCCTGATACTGAGCGGCCAGCGCCTGGGCTTGGGCGTAACCTTCCTGGTTCTGCTCAGGCACTCGGTCTAGCCGAAGTAGGGCCGCTTCCCACATTGACTCAATTTGTTCCCACTGCGCAGCAATATGGGGTGGGTTTTCTGCCGCTTTAGCCGCTTGCCAACCAAACTCTCGCGCCGCCTGAATCAGGGTATTGGCTTCCATATTTCCAGCAATACGCCCAGTCACTTCACCAAAATCGCGCTCGTATGCCGGTAAGGCCTGCTGTGCCTTTGCCCCAGCTAGCGTCGAGCCTGGAAGCTGGTTGAGCTGGTCTATGGCCTGTTGCCACTCGGCGATCGCTGCATCTAGGTCCACTGTAGACCCTGCTTCACCATAGCGCTGCTTTGCTGCCTCAAGCTGCTGTTGGGCGTTGAGTAGAGCGGTTTGGGCGTTTTCTTCTTGAAAGACTTGGGCCTTCAACCGACCGATGGTGGCTCTGGCCTGGTCAAAAGAGATGCGGCTAAAGCGCCAGTCGTACCACCAGGAATCGTAGCTGGAATATGTGGAGATCGCTTGGGCTGGCGTGGAGAGGGCATGATGTATCAGGCGATATCTCGGGGCTACTTTGGCTATAGCTATAATCAAGCCCAAACGGGCAAGATCAATATCCCTTACGTTAAATCAATCTGCGGGCGATCGCCTTAGGCCTAGTTCAAGGGCGCTTGCACTCACCACTAGCGATCGCACTACATCAAGTCAACTATAGTGTTCTCTACGCCTTGTACAAACGCTGCAAAACTGCGAGATTTGCTATTACTTCTATCTAAAACAACAAATACCGAGTTCGGATTTTGCCAAGCCTTAAGCTTGATAGGCAAGCTCTTTTCTAAATCGGTCTTGCCTTCAAACACAATATAAGTGAGGTGAATATCTTCGGGTAGTATTCTAGGTAGAAAATTCTGCAGCATCGCTTTTGCGCTAGGCTCTTCTAAAAAGAATATTAATTGATTCACTGTGGATCTATTCCTCCAAGAAATCCCTGTTTCCAGAGATATCCCATCTTGTCGCCTGCATCCATAAAAGCAACTAATTGCTCTTGATGACTCGCTCTGAAAATCTTTGCATAACCATTTTCCTTTACGAGCCAAAACACTTCGTCTATATTGGTAGCATTAAGAAAATCTGGCGAATGAGTAGATACAAAAACTTGCCCTCCCCGAAGCGCATAGCTTCGAAATTCTTCGGCAAGCTCTGGAAGTAACCCCACATACAGTTGATTTTCAGGTTCTTCTACACATAGAATTGGGTGTGGTGATGGATCATACAATAAAACCAAATAGGCAAACATTTTAATTGTGCCATCCGAAACATAGCGATCTATAAACGGATCCTTAAATGAACCATCTTGAAACTGCAGTATCAATCGACCATCTTCAGTACTCATCGTGTTTATGGTAGAAATTCCGGGTACACGGCGCGTCATGGCCTCTGTGATATTCTCAAAAATCTCTTCATGATTCTCAAATATATTCTGAGCCACTAGTTGAAGATTGTCGCCACTGTTTGACAGATGCTCCTCATATCCAGCTGCATCTTTAGAGCCGCGAGCTGCGGAAATATGGAAGTCTGATATATGCCAATTCTCAATTAATTTACGAAAGGCACTAGCCGCCTTAAATCTTTCAAATTGTCCCAGTCCCTTAATTGCCAAAATGTCTGGTGAGTCTAGCTCCTGCTCTTCGCGATGGAGCGCTTCATCTGGTTTTGAAAAATCTTCCTCATTTGTAATTGCGAATCCTTTCCCTCTTGAGAAATCGAGAAAATGACATGGACTACCAAAAGCTCCTCGCTTATAGCGGAGAATCTCCCTCTCAACAACAACTTTATCTAACTCTTTTTGAATGCACAATATATATGTTACTAAGCGCTCTGTTCCGGCAATTTCTAGTCTAAACTGAATCTCTAGCTCAAGCTTATTTTCTGTTGCATTTCGACTTAGAACCTCTTCAAAACCTCCTCGAACCTGTAGCGCTCGACGAACATTAAACATCAAGCAGCCTTTCAAAAACTCAAAAACATCAAATAGTGTAGACTTTCCAGTTCCATTTGCGCCAATGATTACGCAAAATTGTGGAATGTCTTTCATCTCAATATCCTGAAGAACCTTGAAATTCTTAATTTTTAAGGTCTCTATTCTCATATGGTTTCAAGGCGTATCGAATTTAGAGGCTGTTTGAAACGTTGCAAACGCCCTCTTAATAAACTCGCTTGGCTTGCTCTACTCTCAAAACTATAGTACATTCAGCCATGGCGCTCAGGCGCAAGCATGTCCCCCGACCGCGTCGTCACCACGATCGAGAGGCTGACCCCCGAATTTGGCATAGGCAAGTTCAGCCGACGTTCTGCGCGGCCAACACCCCAACGACATCATGCGCGTCCTCAGAAAGCGAGTGTAACCACGGCGGTAGCAGACTACCTCTTGCTATAAAAGGGCATAGCCTCATCCCAAAGCGTGCTATGCCCTCTAAACAACACCTCACCTCCCGCCGCGATCGCCGCCAGTACCGTATCGGGCTACTCGTCAGCCTAGCGGTGCTGATTCCCGCTGGGTACTGGGTTCGATTTGCATCTCCGGGGCCAGCATGGCTCAGGGACCTCCTGGGAACCGTGGCCTACGAGACCTTCTGGATTGCGCTAGTCGCCTGTCTGCGTCCGGGCCTATCACCGGCTTTGATCGCGGTGGGCGTTTTTATCGCCACCTGCGGCATCGAGTTTTTGCAGCTTTTGCAGTCTCCATTTTGGGTCGCTCTCCGCAGTACCCTGCTTGGTCGCCTAATCTTTGGCAACACCTTCACCTGGATAGACTTTCCGGCTTACGCTGCGGGCAGCGCTTTTGGATGGGCCTATATCAGCGCTCTGCATCGCCTCCTACAGCGGAGCAGATCCTAAGGCAGCAAATCCGTAGAATCTACAAAATCGCATCCAGCAACAGCTCTCCCCCAAAGCGCACCACGTCTGAACAGGGCAGGCCGGTTTCTTCATGGACCTGATCGATCGCCTCCCGCGCCGCTTCGTCATCGAGCCCCCAGGTGTTGAGGGCGATCGCCGCCACTTTAGCACCAGAGAACGACGGGCTGGCCGCCGCGACGGTTTCGTAGAGGTAAATAGCATCATGCAGTGAAGGCAGCTCAAACTCAGGAAAATGGTGAATGTGAGCCTGACCAACGCGGTGCACCAGCACCAAATGGGTGGGCTGGCTGCCGCGCATCAGGGGCAAGGTGGCGGTGGAGCCGGGGTGAATTAAAGAGCCTTGCCCCTCTATAAATAAGACATCGGTCTCAGACCCCCACTGCATCACCTGCGCCTCTACTGCCCCCGCTGCAAAGTCGATGCGCACCGCGTCTAGGGCGACCCCATCGTGGCCCAGCATCAGGCCGGTTTGACCAGTCGCAATAAACTTAGAGCGCAGCCCTCGGGCCTGGGTGGCGCGGTGCAGCTCTAAGGCAGTAGACATTTTGCCAATGCCCATGTCCGTGCCCACCGTCAGCACCCGACGGCAGGAGAGAGATCGCGCCTTGCCGCTGCCAATGCCCAGACCCTCTGGCTCCCGGCGCACGTCCCAAATCCACTGCCCCTCACTCAGCAGGTCTGCAAACAGGGGCTGCATTGACGTGTGCAGGCCGTTCACCACCGATAGCCCCGCCGCCACGCCCTGCCCCCCCTCCCGCAGCCAAGGCACCGGCAGCGCGCCCCCCGACGGGGCAATGCCAATGGCGAGTACGGTAGGGTTGGACGCTAGGGCATCAGCCACCGAGGCCACAATGGGCACCTCACGAGAAATCCCAGTCAGCGCTTCGATACGCTCGCCGGGGCAGTCTTGGTCCACCACCGCCACAATAGGGAAATCGCCGTAGCGCAGCAGGGAAATGCCGGTTTTACCCCCCCGATTCCGCAGGCCGCCGTGGAGGAGAATGGCGAGGCGATGGCCTTCAAGGGCCGGTCTGTGACCATCGCTAGAATTAAGCATCGCGCCTCCTGACGCCTAAACCGGGGATATCGCTGGGCCAGGGGCGCCCCTGATTGAGGGCTGCGCCGATAAAGGGATCGTCCACGAGGTTCAAATGGCTGTCGAGGTCGAGGTAGTCTGCAAAGGGGGCGAGCTGAGCCGCCGCCGCGTTAGAGAGGGCGGTGTCGGAGTAGCACCCAAACATAATTTTGAGCCCGTGGGCTTGAGCGGTATGCACCATACGCAATGCCTCTGAGAGTCCCCCTGATTTCATCAGCTTAATATTAATGCCGTGGACTCGGCCTACCAGGGCAGGAATGTCTTGGCTGGTGAAGCAGCTTTCGTCTGCCATGAGGGGCAGAGGCGATCGCAGGTAGAGCTCCAGTAAATCTGATTCTTGACCGCGGGCCAGCGGCTGCTCAACATAGACCACCCCCCGCTCCGCTAGCCAGTGAATCATGGATAGCGCGGCTGAGGGCGTCCAGCCGCCGTTAGCGTCTACGCTAATTTTCGCCCCATCCGGCACTTCGTCTTGTAGCGCCGTGAACATAGCTTGGTCAGCCTCGATGCCCCTAGGACTACCCAGCTTAATTTTGACCGCTTTCACGTTCTCAGCCTCAAGCTGCTCTTTCCACAGCCGCAGCCGCTCTTGGGCCTTCTCAGGCGTGTTAATGCCGATGGTGAGGGAGGTGGGCACGATGCGATCGCGATCGCCCCCCCATAGCTTCCACAGCGGCACGTTCAGCGCTTTCCCAATCCAGTCGTGGCAGGCCATATCTAAGGCGGCGCGGGCGGCAGACGGCGCGCCAGCGAGCTGCTGCTGAATCTTTTGAATTTCGAAGGGGGAGAGCGCATCCAGCGCGGGGGCAAGCTGCTTTAGGGCAGCGATGGTGGTCTCGTGGGTTTGGCGATCGCCCACAGAGAAGGGCGAGGCTTCTCCCCAACCTTCGACGCCATCGTGGCGCAGTCGCAGCCAGACGTTGGTGCTCTGGGCCGTCGTGCCGCGACTGATGGTGAGGGCAACCCGCTTGGTCACCGTAAACGGACTCATGGAAAGCTGCATAGGGGATGAGATTCGTAGGCGATACTTGTAAGCAATCTTGTGGGATCAATAATTTAGGCTAATCGCTCTCATAGTCAAAGTTACCTCCTGCGGCGTATCTCGCGGCCTGTCAATAGGCCAGCACCGCTATGGTAAAATCGCGATTAAGACAATGTAGGCTAAGGATATTAGGCATGTCATCAGCAGCCCCAGTTACAGATTCCAGCTTTGAAAAGGAAGTCATCGAAAGTGAAGTTCCTGTTTTAGTCGATTTTTGGGCTCCTTGGTGTGGACCATGTCGGATGGTTGCGCCAGTTGTCGACGAAATTGCTGAACAGTACGACGGCAAGGTCAAGGTGGTTAAGGTTAATACTGACGAGAACCCCAGCGTTGCCAGCACCTACGGTATCCGCAGCATCCCCACGCTAATGATCTTCAAGGGCGGACAGCGCGTTGATATGGTTGTGGGCGCCGTCCCTAAAACGACGCTGGCAAACACCCTAGAGAAGCATCTCGCGTAGTTAGAATCGAATTTGAGTCATTTGGGCAGCATCGAATGGTGCTGCTCTTTTTTGTGAGTCGATGCGGACACCACCAATAGCGAAAATCGCGCAATAGTGGCTGGGGTGCTTCGTAAAGAACCCGCTAGAATAGAGTGCTGTCAGTTTTCCAAATCTATGACTCCCTCGTCTTCGGCTTTGGCATCCCTTCGCGCAGAAGCCAATGAGCTCATCGATCAGCTCCCCACCATGCGCCACGGAGAGGTGATTCAGCAGGCGCTGATTACTTTAGTCCGTATGGCCGAGGTTGAAGCCGATCGCCTGGACTGGAAAATTCTGACCTCAGCCATGCAGGATATGGAGCGGGCGTTTCGGGTGTTCTACCCCTACCGCCATACGCGGAAAATTACCATCTTCGGTTCGGCCCGCACCACCCGAGAAACGGGAGAATACAAGATGGCCACGGAGTTCGCTCGGGCCATTGTGCAGCGCGGCTTTATGGTGATGACCGGTGCCGGGGGCGGCATTATGCAGGCGGGCAATGAGGGGGCCACGGCGGAGCAATCCTTTGGCCTCAATATTCGGCTTCCCTTTGAGCAGGGGGCAAACGACTACATTCAAGACGACCCGAAGCTGATTGACTTCAAGTATTTCTTCACCCGCAAGCTGTTCTTTCTGCGGGAAACCGATGCCTTGGCCCTCTTTCCCGGCGGCTTTGGCACCCAGGACGAAGCCTTTGAGTGCCTGACGCTAATTCAAACCGGCAAATCGGACCCCATCCCGCTAGTGCTAATTGACGAACCGGGGCGGGATTACTGGCGCAACTGGGACAGCTATATTCGGGAGAATTTGCTGGCGGCGGGGCTGGTGAGTCCGGGAGACCCCGACCTCTACACCATTACCACCGATATCGACGAGGCCTGCGAAGCGATCGCCAGCTTCTACCGGGTATATCACTCCAGCCGCTACGTAGGCGATCGCCTCGTGATGCGACTGAAGTGCGGCCTGACAGATGCGGCACTGGCCTATTTGAACGACACCTTCGGCGACCTGCTGGTGAAGGGGCATATTCTGCAGGGCAAAGCGCTGCCCGAGGAGAAGGACGAAGAGACCCCTGATCTGCCCCGGCTGGTGCTGCACTTCAATCAGCGGGAATTCGGGCGACTCCACCAGTTCATCAAAGCCGTTAATGAAATGGAGACAGAGACGCCCAAATCTATGACCCATCCCGAGAAAAAGTAAGAACCCATACCTCACTGTCCTATGGGGAGCTGATTTTGAGTTTAGATCGGGAAGAAATAAGGTGTGGTCCCGGCGACTGGTACCACGTTGCCGGCCCAGGCGTTCCACGCCGCTCGCTTCGAGGAGGCTACCTCTGAGATCGAGTTTTGGTCCAGCGCCGCTCCTTCACCTGAGTGATTTCCATGGCTTCGAACTCTATTCCTACCGCCTCAGACGGCACTCCAGACACCACCTCGGCCCGCGTTCGCCAAACCCGCACCCAATTCGTCAACCCCGAGGACTATCTTTCCTACGAGCTGGGCAAGGCGGTACGTCAGCTGCCGCCCCTCTATACCCGTCTGCTGGCGGCCAGCATCAGCCTCACCGTGTTTAGCGTCATTGCCTGGGCGCAGTTCAGCAAAATTGACGAGGTGGCGGTTGCCGCCGGGGAGCTGGTGCCCTCGGCCCAAGTGCGCCCCGTGCGATCGCTAGAGGGCGGCGTGATTGAAGAAATTTTGGTGGAGGAGGGCGAAGTTGTTGTCGCGGGCGACCCGCTTGTGGTGCAGGAAGGGGCATTGCCCCGCTCTGAAGTGGAGCGGCTGCAGGATTCCACTGACCTGGTGCAGCAAGACATCGATCGGCTCCAGGCTGAGCTTGCGGGAGACCCTAACGCAGGGAGCCCGCTGCAGGACGAGCTGCTGGCGGCGCGGCTGCAGACCTTTACTGAACAGCAGGGGGCGGTGGAGTCAGACATTACCCGTTTGGGGGCGGCGGTGGCTGAGGCCGAGGCCCGGCTGACGCGGCTGCAGCAGAGCTTGCCCAATGCCCAAGAGCTGCTGCAAAACGCCCGCGATCGCGAAGCCCGGCTGGCGCAGCTTAGCGAGACGGGAGCCGTAGCCCAGTTCGACTACATTGCCGCAAAGGACCGGCTCACCGAAGCCCGCGATCGCGTCAGCACCCTAGAGCAGGACATCGCCGCCCAACGGCAGGTGGTGCAGCAGGCTGAGCAGTCGGTGCAGCAGGCCCGCCAGGAGCGCGATCGCCTCGTCTCCGAGCGCCGCCGCGACATTTTGACCGAGCTTAACCGCCGCACCGAGGAAATGACGGGTCTAGAAGGGCAGCTCAGCCAGGCAGAGCTGCGGGCCGATGCCCAGGTGATCACGGCGCCGATTACAGGCCGGGTTTACAACATTCAGGCCACCCTGGCTGAGCGCACCATTGAGCCGGGGGAAGAGCTGCTGTCGATTTTGCCGGAGGAGCGGGAGCTGCTGCTGGAGGCGAAGCTGCTCAACCGGGACATTGGCTTTGTGGCGGAGGGGATGCCGGTCAAGGTGAAGATCGACACCTTTCCGTTTCAGGAGTTCGGCATCGTCAGCGGCACCGTGGTGAGCGTTAGCCCCAACGCCACCGTAGATCAGCAGCTCGGCCCGGTATTCCCGGTGCGGATTCGCTTAGAGGAGACGGCGATCGCCATCGGAGATCAGGAGGTGGCGCTGATTCCGGGCATGAGCGCCACGGGTGAAGTGGTGACGCGGCGCAAATCGGTGCTGACGTTTATGCTGGAGCCGATTACTCGCCGGTTCGGCAGCGCGTTCTCGGTCCGGTGAGCGCGACTATTCCGCAAAAAGCTCTGACAAGGTGTCGAGCACCGCTTTTTGCTCCTCATCGCTGAGCTGCCCAAGCTTTCTCACCAAGCGAGTTTTGTCGACCGTACGAATTTGATCGAGCACCACCTGCCCGTCTTTGCCCTGAAAGCGGCACGGGATGCGGGTGGGGTAGGCCCGACTTTTTGTGGTCATGGGGGCAACAATGACGGTGGCGATGTACCGGTTCATTTCGTCAGGCGAGATGACGACACAGGGCCGAGTCTTCTGAATCTCGCTGCCGATTGTGGGGTCCAAGTTGATCAAAAACACGTCAAACCGGCGAACTACCACTCCCACCCCTCGTCATCCCACGTCGTCGCCATGACATCATCGAGCAGTTTGTCATCCTGCTGCTCTGCCATAGTAGCGAATGCCTCCTCCCAGCCGGCTCGGGACTGAGAGACCGCCCGAAGCACGAGATAACTATCTCGAATCTCAATTTCCACGGCTTCGTGAATTCCGCTCTGCTCCAGTAGCAGCTTCGGAATCCGGACGCCCTGAGAGTTACCGATTTTGACGACGCGGGTTCGAATAGCGGTGCCCATAGAAGTCTTTCAGGATGAAGAATGCTGCTATATTCTACTGTGAGTACAATGTAATTACAAATATGCAATTACAAAGAAAAGACAGTGAAGTGGCTGATCTGATACCAATTGCGTAGCCCCGTCGCGGCGATGATGGTGCTGTAGACCAGAACACCACCCATGACGCCAATGCTTGACGTTCGCGATTTGTGCATTACTTTTCCCGCTAAGCAAGCCTCAGTCGAAGCCGTCAAGCAGGTCTCTTTCCAGCTTATGCCGGGGAAGACTCTCGGCATCGTGGGGGAGTCGGGCTCTGGTAAATCCGTCACTTCCCTAGCCATTATGGGCCTGCTACCCCGCAGCACCCAAATCTCTGGCGAAGTTCTCTTCCAAGACCCGGCCCAGCCCGACGCGGACCCAGTGGACCTGCTGAAGCTTTCTTCCGCAGAGCGCCGTCAGTATCGCGGGCGGCTGATTTCCATGATTTTTCAAGAGCCGCTCACCTCCCTTAACCCGGTGTACACCTGCGGTAACCAGCTCACCGAAGCGCTGAAGCTGCATAAGGGCTTGGGCGCTGAGGCAGCTAACGCTAGGGCCGTGGCGCTGTTTGACGAAGTGAAGCTGCCCAACCCTAAGCAAATCCTGAATCGCTACCCCCATCAGCTCTCTGGCGGACAGCAGCAGCGGGTGATGATTGCGATCGCCCTCGCCGGGGATCCGGCTATCCTAATTGCCGACGAGCCTACCACCGCCCTCGATGTCACCATCCAGGCCACCATCTTAGACCTATTGCGAGACCTGCAGCGATCGCGGGACACCGCCATTATCTTCATCACCCACGATATGGGGGTGGTCTCTGACATTGCGGATGATGTGGCCGTTATGTACCAGGGCCATCTGGTAGAAAAGGCCCCCGTATACGACCTATTTGCCAACCCCAAACACCCCTATACCCAGGGCCTGCTCAACTGCCGCCCCCGCCCTAACCGCCAGCTCAAGCGCCTGCCCACGGTGTCGGACTTTATGGAAATGCGGCAGGGTGGTGAGCTAGCGGTGGTGGCTAAAGTGCGCACCGAGGCCGAGAAAGCAGCGCTTTTGGCAGAAGTAAATCCCCAGGACGCGGCGGCCCACCACCAGCAGCTCCTGCAGCAGCGTCCCTTGCTCAGCGTCCACGACCTCGTCAAGGCCTTTCCCGTGCGGCGGGGCTTCTTTGCCCAGAAGTCAGAGCTGCGGGCGGTGGACGAGGTCAGCTTTAACGTTTATCCGGGAGAGACCTTGGGGCTCGTGGGAGAGTCGGGCTGCGGCAAGTCTACCCTGGCCCGCTGCCTGCTGCGGCTGATTGAGCCCACCTCAGGGCGAGTGACCTTCGAAGGCCAGCTGGTGCTGGACTTGGATGCCGCCAAACTGCGGCAGCTGCGCCGCTCGATGCAAATTGTGTTCCAAAACCCCTACGGCTCCCTCGATAGTCGGCAAAGCATTGGGTCAGCCCTGCTGGAACCGATGCACATCCACGGGCTGGGGGGCTCTGAGGCCGAAAAGCGCGATCGCGCCGTGAGCCTGCTGGAGCGGGTGGGCCTAGGCGGCAGCGCCATGGGCCGCATGCCCCATGAGTTTTCCGGGGGGCAGCGGCAGCGCATCTGTATCGCCCGTACCCTGGCCTGCGAGCCCAAGTTCATCGTTTGCGACGAGTCGGTGTCGGCCCTGGATGTGTCGGTGCAGGCTCAGGTGCTGAATTTGCTCAAAGACCTGCAGCAGGAGTTCGGGCTCACCTACATCTTTATCTCCCACGACTTAAGCGTGGTAAAGTTCGTCAGCGATCGCATCATGGTGATGAATCAGGGCCGGATTGAGGAGATTGGCCCAGCGGAGGAGATTTACCACTCGCCCCAGCGGTCCTACACCCAGCAGCTAATCGCGGCGATTCCCGACGCCCAATTAGAAGATATTCGCCAGCGGGTGAGCGTCGGGACTGATGGTCGGTAGCCGTTTTAGAATAGAGACATTCCTCCCGCACCCGGCCATGGTAAACACGCAACATTCCCGCTCGCGGGTTAGCCCCGATGCCATCCCACCGCTTCAAAATGGCGATCGCCTCACGCGCCTGGAGTTCGAGCGCCGCTACCAGGCAATGCCCCACGTGAAAAAAGCCGAATTGATTGAAGGCATCGTTTATATAGCCTCCCCTTTACGCTTCGAGCCCCACGCTGAACCCCACGGCGACCTGATGATTTGGCTTGGTAATTATAAAGTTGCTACGCCGGGTGTGCGGATGGGGGACAATGCCACCGTGCGGCTGGATGTGGGCAATGAGCCCCAGCCCGATGCACTGCTGATGATTGATGAGGGCTGTGGCGGTAGGGCCCGTATCAACGCTGACGGATACGTGGAGGGGGCTCCGGAACTAGTGGTGGAAGTAGCAGCCAGCAGCGCTGCGATCGATTTGGGCGATAAAAAGCGAGCCTACCGGCGCAGCGGCGTGGCGGAGTATCTGGTGTGGCAGGTGTTTGATCAGAAGCTCGATTGGTACCGCCTGACAGAAGACGACTATGTGCTTTTGGAAGGCGATGATCAGGGAATAGTACGGAGCGTGGTTTTCCCAGGGCTCTGGCTCAATCGCGCCGCGATGCTGGCGGGGGATATGCCGGCGGTGTTGGCGGTGCTGCAGCGGGGACTGGCCTCTGAGGCGCATCAGGCATTTTTGGGGCAGTTAACGGCTCAGGAAAAGACTTGAGCCAGCCTCTCACGATGCCCTAAGCGGCACCACTAGAGGCACCAGCCATTAGGCAGACTCTTGAGCCATGGTCGACGAAGAAGTTTGAGCGGAGGCTTTGCGGGCCACCGGATCCATCCACCACTCCAAAAGGCTAAACCCCCGGGAAAACAGCAGCGTCAGCACCAAATAGACCAAGGCCACCGCCACATAGATTTCAAACGCCCGGTAGGTTTGGGACACAATTAACTGCCCCCTCCGAAACAGCTCCTCATAGCCAATCACCGCCACTAGACTGGTGTCCTTCAGCAGGGTAATGAACTCGTTGCCCAACGGGGGGATCATCCGCCGGAAAGCTTGGGGAAAGATGACGTAGCGCATGGTTTGCACCGGCCCCAGCCCCAAAGACTCCGACGCCTCCCGCTGCCCCGTTTCGATGGATTGGATGCCTGCGCGGACGATTTCGGCGATGTAGGCGGCGCTGTTGAGGCTGAGGGCTAACACCGCCGCAAACAGCCGCCCTAGCCGAAAATCGAACCCCAAACTCTGGAGCAGCGCGGGCATGCCGAAGTAAATCATGAAGATTTGCACCAGCAGGGGCGTGCCCCGAAAAAAGTCGATGTAGGCCCGGGCGGCAAAGCG
>JBHJHJ010000047.1:0-40783 GCA_050330955.1 Elainellaceae cyanobacterium
ATCTTCTGTGATCATAGCCTTACGGATTAAATGGACCTACGCCCTACATTCATGAGCCTCTTCTAATATCAGCTTATGTTATCAACGCCTTACGGCTTCAAAGGTCCATCGGAGCGATCGCCCTATGCCAGTCACCATAAGCCCCGCCAGAGGCTTTTGCAAGAACATAGCCACCACAAAGCACAGAACTTCATCAGCGCCCTTCAGAAAAACCACACTCCGCGCGAAAGCCATATCCATCAGCAGCTCCACACTACGCAAGCATCTCAACACCTCCTCAAGAACCTCCTTCGCCCATCAACACAGCGCTACAGAACAACACCCCCCCAGATAAACCCAAACAACCAGAGATCCCTGCATCAAAAAATTTGGTAGAGATCCGTATCCACCTCCCAAGCCTCCGATCGATTGCAAGCCTCCACCCGCTCAACGCAGCGTTTACACAGCCCTGCAATCAGCAAGCTATCCTCATTGGTCAAAACTTGCTCCAGCCTCCAGCGGAGCTGCTCCCGCTCGCGCGGATTGAGCCGACAGCGGAAAATAGAATACTGCAGGCGATCGCCATATCCCTTCAAAAGCTCATACGCCTTACGCCAGCGCTTGGCATCGCAAATGTCGTAGCAGATCAGGTAATAGTTTTTGCTTTCAGCCATGATTCCCCCTTCACCGAATCACCAACTGTGCAAACAAACCCCCTTCCCCCATCCACTCCTTCTCCAGCAACCTCACCTCCAGCTCAATCAAGCGGCGATAGGTCAGCGAATACTGGGTCACTGGGTGCTTCCACTTCTCCTCCTTCCGCTTTTCGTACAGCGCAATAAACTTTTTCCGTCCACTGTCGCTCAGCCACACGCGCCTATCAGCCGACCTCGAAGAACCGCTCTGTACCTCAAAATCAGCATCGACATCCCACTGCCCCCGATTTATCGAGGCCATCACCGGCATATCCACCAGCGGCACCCTAAAGATTTCCATTAGGTCCAGGGCCAGCGGCGGCGCTTGGGTACGTGGCTGGTGATAGAAGCCCAAGGCTGGCTCCAAGCCCACCGTCAGAATCGCGTTCATCACGTCTTTTAGCAGCATCGAATACCCAAAGCTCAGTAGCGCGTTGAAGCGATCCTTGGGCGGGCGGCGGTTTCGCCCTGAGAACTGGAACGCATTGGGAGATTTGTCAGCCAGCAGCCGAGGCAGCGCTTTAAAGTAGAGCGCCGCCAAATTTCCCTCAAGGCCCAGTAGCGAGCTAAGCGCTGCTGCACTGTGCACCTGCTTTAGCAGCCGCTGCATCTGCTCCACCACCTGGGCCAGCTCCCCAGACTCCGCGCCCCGCTGCCCGCGCATCAAAAACTTGCGCTGGCTTTGCCCGCGACAGGTCACGAGCTGCTGCGCCAGCGCCAGACACTGGCCCGGATCGCTTAAGGCTTTATACTGCCGGATGCGCCGCTGAATGCTGCCCTGGCGGTTGTCAAAACTGCCCACATAGCGCCCCCCCGCCGAGATAAAGTGAACGCCGATGTCTTTGTGGGCACAGAAATACATCGCCTGGGTTGAAAGCTGCACATAGCTGTGCAACACGAGCTGCCCGGTTTGGTGCGCCGGAAGCATCGACACTTGGTGATTCCGCTTTGTAATTTTAAGCTGTTCACCGCTCTTGCCCACCCGCGTACCGGCTTCGGTCACGTGAATAATATTGCGCTCGTCATCTTCTGGGAATAGGCGTGGCGCTTGCTGCCGTTGCCCTTGGGCTAGCCGCACCTCTTCCGGTAGGCAAACCGGCGCGAGGGAGCACCGGGCGCAGAGCCGCTCATTCTGGGTGATGGGCGGGCGCTTTGGCGATCGCCGCAGTTGACGCGCGGTTTCAACGGCTTGCTCCACAGCTCGCCGCCCTTCATCGTTTAGCGGCACGTGGACCAAGACGTTTTCGGTATGGTAACGGATGCGGCCTTCGGGCACGGTGATGCCCAGTTCGGCTTCTATTAAGCAGGCGTAGGCCAAAATTTGGATGCGATCGCTCTCCCAAGCTTGGGGCTGATTATGGCGATCGCGGTAGGGGCGACCTCGCTTGTGCTCGTAGGGGATAGTCTGTCCGTTGCGGGTGCGCAGGGCGTCTACTTTGCCCCGCAGACCGAGCTGCTGATTTTCGAGCACAAGCTGCTGCCATTCGCCGTCTTCTTGCTGCTCTAGCTCGGTGTGGAGCCGTCGGCCTGCGAAGACGGCAGCGTCTTGGGTATAGAGTTCTTCGACGTCTTCGAGGTAGTAGAGGCGGGGGCAGTAGGTGAGGGCGTGGAGGGCGTTGACGCGAATGGTGTCTTGAGTCGAGTTTTGATGGTCGAGCTGATTCACTTGTTAATTATTCCGAAGTCTAATGAGCGTTTTCATCATGACTTTGGTAGTCGGCAGATCTGCTTCCGAGTTGTAAAAATCGCCTAACGGCATCTGAGGTTATCTGCCAACAAAATTAAGAAGATTTATTCAGTTTTCAATGTTCAAAAACTGTAGATTGGGTTGGAGCGCTAGCATAACCCAACGATCTTAATTGTAGCTTTAAGCTATCTATTATCGCCTTTGAAATGCCGAGTTTTGTAACCCTAGCCTATTTACTTTTCTTTGAGCGGCTGCGCTTTTTCGCCGTCCCTTTGAATTCTAACTTTGGAATTTCAACCCAGCAGTCCTCTTGAAAGCTATCGCTCCAATCAAAGCGCTGAAACGTTCCCTGCCCGGTTTTGCGATCAATCCAAACTGGTAAGCTAATCAGCCCTCGCCTATCCCTGACAAGCCAGCGAATATCTCCATCGCTCTCACGGTAAGCACGAACGCCATTCAGCATTGCCCAGGATTCGCCCAAAGACAGCCCGCCAAAGCGGGAAATCTGTTCCGGTGTCGAGAGGGCGATCGCTACTCGTTCATTTAAGGCCACAGCGGCGTCTTCAGCATCGGAATTAAGCCGCACCACGGCACGCAAGTCTGTCAAAAGCTCTTGGTGGTTTGGCTTTGAGAACTTACTGCTGGGGTAAGTTCCCATATGGGTTTTACTGAACTTGTGGTGGCGCTGCTTACGCACAATCCGAGAAATGGGTGGGTCATCTCCTAAAATCCCGATAGCAAGCTTGACCCCAACATGGGCGGTTATATCTTCTTCCCCCACTAGCGACAGCAACATGCCGTAGAGCGTCGAGGGCGGTGGGTAGCGGTAGGTTTCCTTGTAGTCCCGCGCAAAGCTGCGCGGAAAGCTGGTACAGGGACAATCCAAATACAGCGTTTCTGGCATTAGGCTTTCGCCTCCACTGCGGTAAGGCGATCTTTGGCTGCGGCGATCGCTTCTTTGACGCCCCGGTGGACGGTGACGCCAAGCCCTTTGAGCTGATCGCCATAGGGCGTATCGGCAATTTCGCCTGCAACGATTAGCTCAGTTGACAGAATATCTTTCACCGTCACTAGTCGAACCAAACGCTTACAGCCGACAGTTTCGCCGACGCGATCAAAGCAGTCCATAATCCAGGGGCTGGGGTCATCGGTAATGCGAATGGCAACGGATTCAGGGCGAAACTCGTACAAAAAGCGGGAATGGTTGCCACCCACATGTCTGATGGCAGGAATGGCATCGAGCACTTTTTCTCCTCGATTGGTTTGTTTGAGACTATCTGGCGTCAGCGCCAACGTGTACTGATAAGCCGTGCAGTGAACTTCGGTGCTGTGGATGGACGTATTGCTCTTGGTTCCGCCCCTAGAGCCAAATACAGTGTCCCCCCAGTAAGGGTCTAGGCTAATCGCACGGCTAACTTCTAAGACGCCACGACGCTTAGCCGTCGCATCTTTGTTGTCAGACCCTTTCTTAGCGTCCATGTACCCGAACAAGTCATCGTCGATGTAGTCCTGTGGGCTAAAGCTTTCGTTTTTGAAGCTGTACTTGTCAGCATCAGGGTCAAAGGTCCGATTCACTTCTGCTGAGTCTAGATTCTGGAAATACTCGCGATAAGCCCAGCGAATCGCCTCAGCGCTAACGGTGGTGTATTGGTCGTTGCCACGAGTCACTTTTTGCAGTGTTGATAGCGTGCTGCCGTCCCCTTCGCCTCGGTTATTGGCTGCGATCGCGGTTGGGGTGACAATAGTTGCGAATAGGTGCGTAGTCATTGGTTCTTTGTCCTTAGATTATAAAAATCGTGAATTTACTAGGCTAAATCCATCTCAAACGCTTCCGACTCTGTAGCTTCACCAATTGCGACAGGTGCTTCACCCGCTTCGGCGGTTTTTTCAGCGTCCTGTTCAGCTTTGCCATAGGTCACAACAGCCAGAAGCACCAAGTCACGGGCCTGCCGCCAGTTGCCGTCTCGGTGCAGCCAGGCATAAATTTGCGGCCCTGAAAACTTCAGTGCCTTACTTGGGTTACGGCTAAAGAAATCCACCAACGAACTTGCAAACTCTTGCTGGGTACTGGGTCGCTGTAACGAATAAATTACTTTATTAGTCACCTGTCCATAATCCAAAGGTCGCCCTTGTTTCTGGGCCTGTAAAATTTGTCGCCGTAAAAAGGTGCTAAAGCTGCCCTGTACGGCGTCAAACAGTGTCTTCTCGTCATCATTCAGGTACTGAGCCATTTTTACCAATCCTTTTCGTTCATACAAATCGTTCGCCTTACGAAACTCATAGAATCCGGCATACCAAGCTTTTTCAGCAATCAAATTGTCTGCAATCCAGGGCAGCACCTTTGACAGCGCTAGCCATGACTCTCCGTCTGCCTTCTGGCGTACTCGCATTGGAAAGAAGTCAAAGGCTGACTGATAGAGCGCTAGCATTTCGTCTGTTGCTTTAACCCGATAAACCGCCTGCTTCAAGTAAGACTGATTACCGTCCCAGGGCTGCTTACCGAGTTGATAGGCTTCGCAGTAGTCAACGCGGAATGTCTCCGCATCGTCTAGTAGCGTCTCTTGAAGCAAAAACCGCAGCGCTGACTCGCCCGCTCCGCTAGAGCGGAATTTGCGATAGGTGCGCCCAGGATAAAACCGCCGCTGTTTCACCCACTTGGGTAAATCTGCTACTTCGGGAATAACCACCGCTGAGCGATAGCCCGGAAGCTGATAGTAGCCACAGGCAAGGGGCAGAAATAACAGCGCTAGGTAACCTTTGGGAGACTCTTTGTAAGCGCCCGTGACAAAGCACTCTACCAGCCCTGGAACATGCTGCCCCTTTAGTGGAATCGCGCTTTTGAACGCGCCCTTACTGCTAAATGCTTCCTTAAAATCGCCCGTGTAGTAGCAGCCTTCGAGGGGGCGATGCTTGATATGGACTTCCGGCTGGCCCTCATCCACTGTGAACGAGAGCGGCACCGTCTCTTTCTGCTGCGATCGCTGCTTGCTGTGCTGCAAAAACGTGGTCAGCACACCAGCCGTAAAAATATAGCGCCCTTGGTCATCCAGAGAGAGACAAGGAACCTTCAAGTAGCCGTCTTTTACCTGGTAGGTTTGCCCTAGTAGCCACTGCACCACTTCGCGATCGCTGCACTCCCAAGACAGAGACACTGCCTCATCGGTGACGCTCCAGCTCAAAGGCGCGTCTTTTGGGTCTAAAGCAGACAGCGCTAAGGCAAGCCCAGCAATTCCGGCACGATGGGGTAAAAGCGTGTTGGGGTCGAAGATTGATAGGGTATGTGTCGTCATCAAGGCCTCACTTTGTCATATCGAACGCGCCGACTTCAGCGGAATAAGCCCACTTGTCTCTAGGAGCAATGGGGTAAATCTTGTACCGTTTCCACTGCTCTACTCCTTTACTAGGCAGCGGTACCGTAAAGCTCGGAATCTCCTTTGCTGAGCGCTGCTTTATTTCTTCTAGGTCATCCTCCAACAGCGCCGTTACGTTGTAACCCGCCTCCCGTAAAGATGTCGGATAGGTACGCCACTGCCCGTCTAACATCACGGAGTTTTTGTCAGGTTCGCCTTTCTCAGCCCTGTTCTCTAGCCACTTGGCTAGCTGCGCTTGAGAGACCTCATCCGCAAACCCTCGAATCATAAACTCTCCGCCACCCAAGTCTGCCTCGCTGTAGGGAAAGCCCACCTTCTCATCGGGGTAAAACAGCGCATCCAAAGCATTCCCGCAGTAGCGCCGGTTCAACCGCCCCAGCCGCTGAATCAGCCCTGCCGGGTCTGCAACTTGGCTCACCAGCAGCGTCGCTGAGAGGTCCAGCGACATTTCAGCCACCTGGGTGGCGATCGCCAGCACTGGCTCTGTTTGTTCGGGCTTAAAGGCGGCAACGACGGCGCGGTGGTGTTCGTCGACGCGGTCCTTGTAGCGATATCGGCTGTGGTAGAGCAATACGTTCAGGTTGCGGGCCTTTGCTTTTCGGTAAACATCAATCGCCGTATTTACCTGGTTACACACCCACAGCACCTTGCCGCCGTCAGCTAGCTCCTGCTCAACACGCTTCCAGTCAGGCTCATCTAACAGTTGGAAGCGATAGCGCGGCTTCTCTTCCAAGTCCTTTGGCCCCTCAATCACCTCAATGGGTTCACCTACCGCCTTCTTGATAGCCTCTAGCTGCCAGGGCAAAAACGACGCCGACATCAGCAGCATCGGCGCTTTCACCGTCTCTAAAAACCGCAGCAGTGCCCCAAACAGCTTGGCGTCGTAGCAATGCACTTCGTCAAAAACAAACGCCGCCTGGGCGATCGCCGGGAAGCAGTACATCGGCTTGCGGTTACACTGCAGCCAGCCCAGCACTGTATCCACGGTGCAAACGACCGCCTCTTGTCCCCACGCCTTAAATGATTCGAGTTTTTGTTCAGACTCGTTTACGCAGTTGTCACCAGCGTCTGCTTCCTCCCCCGTTTTCATCATTTCCAGGTCTACATTGGCCCGAGAATGAAACAAAATCGCGTCGATCTTGTCGTGGACGTAGTCAATGAAGCCCTCTGTACTCGTCCCCGTGGTGGGGTAGCAGAAAAAGAGTTTGCGGCCCAGGGCATAAGTTTTGGCCCAGTTGTAGGCTCCTAACGTTTTCCCCGTTCCGCAGCCTGCGCGGGCAAGGGTAACTCGCTTTGTGCTGTTGCCTAGCTTGGCTTGAAACTGTCGCAGGCTGTGTTCACCGAGTCGATCTGAAATGACAGTCTGCAGTCTCTCTTCCGTAAGAGTATGCTCTAGCTTGGCCTTGATCCATTTTTGGGCGACTTCGTCAGTGTTGGCGATCGCTGAGCCTGATGAATCCCCGGCCACAAGCAGCGACTTCACCGTGGCTACAAACGCCGCGTCTTCCTCCCAATCCTCGAACGCTCTAAGCAGCTCCTTTTGCCTTGCCTTGATTTCGCTAGAGCTCAAAGAAACCGAGGGCCGTTGCGACAGCTTCAGCTTTTGAGGAAGACTGAGGTGCTGTTGCCCGTACCTCAATAGTGTCTCGAACTGCGGGTCACCAACCGTAAAAAAGTACATCCGGTCATCCCCGCTCTGGCGATGCTCGCCAAAGTTATCGGTCCGCTCTCCGCCACGTCCCCCCAGCTTGAGGTGGTGACCCCCTGCTGCCACTAGAGCCGTGTAGAAATCTCCCTCGCCCTGGCTCAGCCAGTCTCGAAACTCCCAGGCCAAAGAGGCAGAGATCACTTCGTGGCGGTACATTTGCGGGAAGTGTTGACTATTCCGCTGGGGACTAGCACCATCCATCCGGAAGCGCACCATCCCCTGAAAATGATCATTGGCCTTCCCCCAGTCGTGCAGATAAGCGGCAAGCCGCGCCGTAGCTCTCAGCTTGGCAAAACTGCACGTCAACCCAAATTGCTCAATCAGGCGATCGCCCAACGTATCAACAATTGTTGTGACAGAATTGACCACATCAGCGGTATGTCCTGCAAGTGTATAAGAGCCCCTAAATTGTCCAGGCTCAAACGATTTTGCTAGAAGGATATTTGGCTTGAGCTTAGGCAGCATCGTCCACCTCCTTAGAGGGATAAAACCACCCGCAGCCAAAATGCTTGCGACCGCCCAAGCCTGCACATTGCAGTTTAATCGAATCACTTTCGCTCAAGCCTTCGACAACGATGCCGTATCCCACGACGTGTTTATCTTTTATCTTCAAAGCTCGCCGGGCTAAGTCACCCTGTTCATTGCTGTCAATAAAGGGCTGTCCCTCAATCTCCAGCCGATCTAGTCCCTTCTTGCAAGACTCTAGAAAGTAGCGAGGAACGTCAGCGTGATCGATAGCCTCTAGCTTGAAGGTCACCAGTCGAGACTTGAGGGTTTCGCTAGACTGCGGCAGGGTTAAACGGGGCTGGATCAGTCGAATCAAATGGCCTCGAATATCAAGCACCTCATTTTGCAGGCCGTACCAGCGTCTGGCTTGCTCAGAGGGACAGCGCAGCCGTAGCCGCGATCCGCGCGTGAGGTAAATCAATCCATCTCGATCTGGAACGCCAGGAATGCTAGATAGCAAAACCTCTGGTGGAAAAAGCGCTTCTTCCTCGGGCGCATCCGCCTGTTTCGCTTGCAAGATTTGCTTAACCGCGGAATACAATGCGTATCCGTGGTCAGCAGGCAACGTCTTGCCACTCAAAGCAAATTGAACCTCTAAAAATTCCATGCTCTAACCCCTCTTCAAGTTTGCTGAGTTGTAGTACAAGTGCATTCCCCTAATCTCCTCCTCCATCATTCCCACCAGCTCTGGCGGCTCCCGGACTATAGCCCCCTTCCCATACCCCAACACCCATCGCTTCAAGTCATTCAGCCCTGTCACTGTCATCTCCAGCGTCACCGCCCCGTCTTCATGCTCATGCAGCACCTGCGTCGAGTGCCAAACCCGCTCGCGGACGTAGGGAGCCGTCGGCGGATCAAACCAAATCTTCACCGTCACTGGCTTATCCCCTACCTCGTGCTGAAAAATATTTGCTAAATGCACTCTGGCGTCAAAATCAGGCACTCGCTCAAACACTATCTCCAGGGGCTTTAGCGCTTGAATGCGGTCCACCCGAAACCAGCGAATTGCTTCCCGCTTGTGGCAATAGCCAATTACATAGGGATTCGTCCCCCGGTAAATGTGCAGCAGGTAAGGATCCAAAACCCGCTCTGAAACGGTATTCCGCCCCGCCGTGTAGTACCGCATCCAAACTTGAGTACAGTTTTGACAGGCTTCTTCAAGCTGGTGCCAAACCTCTGCGTCCAAATTGATTTGCGCCCCCGCCCGAAACACAATTTGCTCATCTGCGACCTGCTGCAGATCCACCCAGGTTTCCTCTGGCAGGCGCTCCGCCAGCCGGGCGATCGCCGATCGTAAATCTGCTGCGTAGGCCGACCCCGCATAGCTCTCCAGCATCCGCGCTCCAATCGTTAGGGCAAACAGCTCACCTTTGGTGAGTGGAATACTCGGCAACCGCCAGTCTGGGTCTGTGTAAAAGTAGCCCTGCCGTTTTGTATTGTCTATGGGGGCATGAAAGCGATCGCGCAAAAAGGCAATATCGTCCCGTACCGTCCGTTCGCTGACCTCCAGCACGTCAGCTAGTGTCTGCGCCGTTTGCCGCTGCGATCGCCGCAGGAGTGTATCTAGCTGCAGCAGCCGTTCCAACCGTCGAACCATAGATATCCTCAAACTATCTGAGCCGATTCTAGGGAAGTTACCCGGAAAAAAAGCTTCCGACTTCAGATCAATATGTCAAATTATTCTGAAAAGTGCATGCTGGAATTTACCGTTCCTTACCGCTGAAAGCCCCTCAGCATCTGTTCAGATTAAAAATGGCGTTTTTGTTTATTCCTTACTTGCTCAATGCGACGCCTCGATCCTTAGAATCAGCGTTTTTACTTTGCAATGCGATCGCCCCACTCTCAAATGCGACGCCTTAACTTTCAAATGCGATCGCCCCACTCTAAAGATCAACGCTTCAACTCTCAAATGCAACGCTTCAACTCCTTAATGCGATCGCCCCACTTTAAAGATCGACGCCTCCACTCCTTAATGCGATGAGCCAACTCTCAAATGCCATCGCCCGCAGAGCTTCCTCCATCGCCCAACCCAAACAAAAGAGCCGCGATCGCCCAGCGCAAAATTCCCCAACACGGTTGCATTGGCGCCAACACTCCGCTACCATGCCAAGCCATGGGCGCTAATCCCGTCCACCGTTCCGACAATCCCAAAGGCTTAGCGCCCCTTGGCAGTGCGGCAACACTGGCCAAGGGACTACACCCGCTGAAGTACCCAGCGAGCGCTACTCGGATCATAGAGTAGCCGCCTCGCCCAATGAAAGCGCGGTGGCTGACTCTTTGGGTTGTCTTTCCTCAAACCAAACAGGAGACAACCTCAAAATGACATACCTCTTCTCCGGCGAGCCCAGCGCTTGCCGCAGCCTCGCCTTGGCCAAAAATTCTGCGGCCCGGCTCGGCCCCCACCTCGATATCGATCCCCAAACCGGCGACTACCGCCTCGGCGACACCAGCGAAACCGGCTACCACACCCTGAGGCTGCTCGCCATCGGCTCCCTCTACGCCGTCAACAACTGCCGCGACAGCCTCCACGCCCTGGGCTACGCCCGCCCCGACGAGTGGTCCCAGCCCATTCCTCTGGCGGGCAACAGCGGCATCCTGCGGGGGCTGCCGCCCCACGACGTCATGCGCATCCTCACCAAGCGCATTCCGCTACCCCAGTAGCGAGTTCCGTAGGGGCAAGCTTTTTGCCCCTACAGCCGGCTATAGTCCCGATTGCGATCGCAGGCCGCCCCAAAGTCCACCTCTGGGCCTTGGGGAATGAGTCCCCCCGGATTGAGGGGAAACAGATTGCCAAAATAGTCTCGCTTCACCGCCGCCAGATTGCAGGTGCTGGCCACGCCGGGCTGCTGATAGATATCCCGCACGTAGCCGCTCAGGTGCTCGTAGTCCGCGATGCGGCGACGGCTGCACTTAAACAAGCTGTAGTACACCGTATCGAAGCGAAACAGGGTGGTGAACAGCCGCACGTCTGCCAGAGTGAGGCGATCGCCGCAGAGGTATCGCTGGGTTGCCAGCACCTGATCAATTTCATCTAGAACAGTAAATAGATCACTGCAGGCGCGATCGTAGGCGGCTTGCGACTGGGCAAAGCCGCAGCGATACACCCCATTGTTCACCGCCGGGTAAATCTTGGCGTTCCACTGGTCCACCGCATCTTTAAGTTCAACAGGGTAGAGGTCCAGCTTTCGCGCCGCAAAGGCCTCAAACGCCTGGTTCAGCACCACGATAATCTCAGAACTTTCGTTGTTGACGATTGCCCCAGCTTTGTCGTCCCACAGCACCGGCACCGTCGCGCGGCCATAGCTTGGCGTAGCCTGTCGGTAGAGCGCCGCCAGCGCGCTGTGTCCTATAGGTTGGCCTCGGGCAGGCGGGCTGACACCGAGAAGATGCCCTGCTGGGCGTAGGTCATGTTGCTCACCCGGATTTGAGACACTAGCGATCGCTATCAACTTATTCCGGGCAAACGGCTTTGCGTCGATTACACAGGGCATCAGGATGCTAGCTCACGACGTCAGACAGCTATTTTCCTTCCTGCAGTAGATCAACCCTGCTTTAGGTAAAGGGGGGCAAGGGGGGATCTCTGCCCTATATCTGGCAAAATAATTTCTTTTGCGTAAGTCCTAATAGCTACAGAAGTCGCAAGTGCGATCGCACAGCTAAAGATTCATCCCTTGCCCGTACGTTCTGCAGCGCTTGATTCTCCCAGCACCACATCTTCATAGACCGCCGCCACCGAAATCGTCACATCCACGCTCGCCAGCCTCACCTCATCCCCTTCCCCATAGGGCATAAACAGCCACGCCCCCTCACTTCGCCGAAATACCTCCACCCCCTTCGCCGCAGACCCCACCAGCACATACTCCTGCAGACTCTCCAGCTGACGATAGAGCGCAAACTTTCCCCCCCGGTCATACCCCTCAGTGCTCGGGGAAATCACTTCCACAACCAGGCAGGGGAACCGAGAGAACTGCTGCGCCGTACGGTCCCGTGGGTCACAGCTCACGCTCACATCTGGGTAAACAAACGGTCCCTGCTCCGAGATGCCGACCCTAGCGTCAGAATTTCTTACTTTGCATCTCCCGCTCAGCGCGGATCGTAGCAAAGTCGCCACATTCAAAGCAATATCGGCGTAGGCCAGCGACCCGTCCGTCATGGCAAACACTTCCCCATCAAAATACTCGTAGCGAAGCGCTTGCTGAGGATCCCAATCAAAATATTCCTGCGGCGTTAAACGAGACGGTAACGGGACAGAGACCATGGACATCCTCCTAGCCACACTGCAATGCTAGCGTGCCCGTTATGGAGACCAACAGAAATTTCCATAGGCCTTGCCTCAAGCCCCACTTACAGCGACCGCGAGGCAGCACCCAACCTGCTGCCCCCAGAGGCGGCACCCGCTTCGTACGGGCAGGTTTCGCAATTGCAAAAGAGTCTAGAACGAGCAGAAGGACCGACTACCCCGAATCAGACCGAAGCAACAAACCCTGAGCCGCTGCTTGACTCTGATGGACCAGTTTCTCTAAATCGAGCTGGGTAAACTTTCCCTTTTCAATCAGAAGCTTCCCGTTGATGACGCTGTAGCTCACCTGGGGTGGCAGACAGAACACTAGGGCCGCGACGGGGTCGTGGCTGCCGGCAAACGTGGGGTGGTCTAGGTCAAAGGCCACGAAATCCGCCGCCATCCCCGGCGCTAAGCAGCCTATATCGCCCCGGCCCAGCACCTTGGCGCCGCCCAGAGTTGCCATCTCCAAGGCCTGCCGTGCCGTCAGCGCCGCCGCATCGCCTTCCCGCACCCGCGCCATCAGAAACGCCGTGCGGGCTTCATTCAGCAGGTGGGTGGCGTCATTGGAAGCGGCCCCGTCCACCCCCAGACCCACCGCCACCCCCTGGTCCAACATCTGGCGCACGGGGGCAATGCCGCTGGCCAACCGGCAGTTGCTGCAGGGGCAGTGGGCCACCCCCGTCCCTGTGCGGGCAAATTTTTCAATGCTGCGATCGCTCAGCTTGACGCAGTGGGCGTGCCACACATCCTCCCCCAGCCAGCCCACCGACTCGGCGTAGTCTCCCGGCGTGAGGCCAAACTGCCGCTGACTGTAGTTCACGTCGTCCTGGTTTTCCGCCAGGTGGGTGTGCAGGTGGACTTTGTCGTAGGCGCGGGCTAAGGCCGCCGACTCCCGCATCAGGTCTGGGGACACCGAGAAGGGGGAGCAGGGGGCCAGCACAACCCGCACCATGGCGTAGGGGGCGCTGTCGTGGTACTGCTGGATCAGGCGCTGGCTGTCCTTGAGAATGTCGGTCTCCGTCTCCACCAGGGAATCCGGCGGCAGTCCCCCCTGGCTTTGGCCCACGCTCATGCTGCCCCGGCTGGCGTGAAAGCGCAGCCCGGTAGACTGGACGGCGCGAATCTCATCGTCCAGGGTGCAGTCGTTGGGAAATAGATAAAGGTGGTCGCTGGCGGTGGTGCAGCCCGAGCGCATCAGCTCGGCGGCGGCAAGCTGGGCGCTGAGGGCAATGTCGCTGGCGGTGAGGTGGGCCCAGATGGGGTAAAGGCCTTGAAGCCAGTGGAACAGATCGCTGTCTTGAACGGCGGGGACGGCGCGGGTGAGGTTTTGGAAGAAGTGGTGGTGGGTGTTGACCAGGCCAGGCAAAACGACGTGGCGATCGCCCAAATCCAAAACTTGGTCCGCCTGGTCTGCCAGAGGGTTCAGGGCTTCCGTAGGACCTACCCGCTCAATCACGTTATCCCGCACGAACAGCGCCCCGTGGCGAATCTCCTCGCGATCGCCGTCCATGGTGACTAGGGTGTGGATATTGCGAACGAGGAGGGTGGGCATGAGGTAAGCAAATTAGGGCAAAGAAACCAGGTCATCGAGGCGCAGTCGGGCAATCTCAGCGATCTGATTTAGGGCGGCGGCTTGCTCAGCTTCTGGAGCGTTTTGCAGGCGCTGCTGCAGCGCCGCGAGGATGCTGGTCTTGGTATGGTGCTTCACTGCAATGATAAACGGGAAGCCAAACTTGTCGCGGTAGCACTGGTTGAGCTGCTTCATGGCATCAAATTCTTCAGGGGTGAGCTGATCTAGACCCACCGACGCCTGCTCTTGAACCGAGGCGTCGGCCATCTTGGCCCTGCTACCCAGGTCGGGGTGGGCCCCGATGAGGGCGAGCTGCTGGGACGGCGGCAGCGATCGCATTATGTCTACCAGGGCACCGTGAAGCGCGGCTTTACTGGCAAAGGGGCGCTGGGGCCAGGCTGAGGCGGCGATCGTAGGGGTGCGCTCAAACAGGTGGCCCAGCGTGCTGGTAAAGGCCGCGCGATCCATTTGATTGATTTCGGAGAGAGAGTAGCCCATAAAGGCGAAACGCAGCGACAGAATCAGTATGACAGGCTCATATATAGCGCTGGCCACTTCGCTGAGGATATTTTCGGTGCTGAACCGAATAGCCCTGGAGCGAAGCGGCGAGCCATCACGCACAAGGACTTGTGGCGAGGGCTATATCAGTCGCCGCACATAGCTTCATGACGCAATGCCAGAACTCGGTGTTTCCCCCACCCGAGAGCCCCCCCCAACCCTCAACTCAGGGAAGGAAGGGGCCTCTAGGACGAGGGATGGAGTCCCTAGAAAAGGAAAGTGGTCCTCAAGTTGCCGATGATGCTGTCGTCAAAATCAGCGATCGCCCCATCGTCGGGATCATCGATTAAGACAATGCTGGGGGTAATGAAAATATTGTCGTTGATGCGATAGCGGTAAAACACTTCCGCGGCAAAGCTTGTGTCGTCATCCCCCAAATCCGCCGTGTAGGGAATCACGCCAGCGACCACGCCGAGCTGGTTCCCTTCACCCAGCAAGTCATTCACGGCTAAGGTGCCTTGGTAGGTCCAAATTTCAAAGTCCTCGCCTGCCCCAACCCCGGTGATGTCGGCGAAGCCAACCCCACCGCCGACTTCTAGAGCATTGTCAAACAGCCGCAGGTTAAACTGCCCGGCGTAGGTATTGCCGATGGCGGGGCCATCGCCAGCGCTAAACCGAAAATCCCCCTCAGGGTCGAACGCGTTGATGTAGGTGAATGCGGCATCCAGCTTTCCGCCGAACAGCCCCAGGGCGTTGATCTGCCCCAGCGCGCTGTAGGCGCCGTTAAATAGGCCGCTGCCGGGTTCAGGAGATTCTGGATCGCCAGCGGAATAGGCCACGTCAATGCTGAAGATTTCGTTTAAGGCGATATTGGCGCCAATGCCCGCATCGCTGGGGGCGGCTAGCAGGTACTGCTGCGGAAAACCGAAATCGGAGATGGTGCCGAGGTCGGTGTCGTCGAGGGGGCTGATGGTGCTGGAGACAAAGTCATCGATGTCGAACGCATTGGCCGCCACGTTGATCTCAGCCGGGCCGAGGGGAAACGTGTAGGCGAGCTGGTCTAACACAAAGCTGCCCCCGTCTTCACCGTCAGAAATCGCCCGGCCCAGCGGGTCCCCCTCAAATTCCGGCAGGTCAATAGCCTGGAGCCGCGTTCTCAGCCGGTCTTCCCCGGTAAAGCTGGTGTCGAAATTGAGCCTGGCCCGGTAGCCAAAGGTGGCCTGGTTGTCAAAGTCCTCGTCTTCGTCAATGGCGAACTCTTGGGCAAAAATCACCACGCCGTTCAGCTTGGTCGTTGTGGAGAACTGGTTGGCCTCTAGCTCAGCGGTGCGGGCCTCCAGGGAGTCTACCCGGCCCCGCAGCGTGGCCAAGTCAGCGGCAAACTGCTGCTGCAGGCGGTTGAGGGTGGCGATGTCCTGCTGGTTGAGCTGGATTTGGTCTAGGTTGGCAGTGATGTTGTTCAAGCAGGCGTTGAGGCCAGCGGCAAACTCGTAGCGGCTGAGGGCGGTGAAGCCCCGAAACGTGCCGTCCGGGTAACCCGCAATACAGCCGTAGCGCGCAATCAGGTTTTGCAGCGCCTGAAAGGCCCAGTCCGTGGGCTGCACGTCGGAGAGCTGGGACACAGAGGTAACTTGAGACACGGCGCCTGAATCGCTGTCGCTGTACGCAGAGATTTCTGAGAGGGTGAGACTCTCGTCGGGACTAGCCAGGGCCTTAGGGGCTAGGACAGAAGCTGAAGTAAGCCCTGCGAGGACAGAAGCCGTCAGCGCCAAGGGGCCAAATGCGTTGGTTTTCATGAAGTTCACTCTCACACAGGTCTAGTTTGTGCGGTGGGTAAACCACCGTAGACTGGACCTTACGCTGAAAACCAACTGGGCAGATGAATCTAGAATTAACCCAAAATTAGCTTCGATTTAATCTAAGCTTTAACTTCTTCTTAGGGCTGTTGCTCAATCAGCGTTTCGGGCGTTTTTCCTCAATGTGATGTTGTCAGCTTTTCGCGACTTGGATTTTTAGCGCTCAAGCGGCATCCCACTTTCCCGCGTCAAAAACGGCACCGCCACCACCGTTCCAGAAACCCCGCCAATCTGCACCTTCAGCCCCTCACCCCCCAGCTTCGATCGCACATAGCCCAGTCCCACAGTGCCCTCTGGCGTTTCCACTACGCTCGTCACCACGCCTGCCCGCTCCCCCCCGTGGGTAATCCGTTCTCCGACGGGCACCGGCCCTGCCAGCTTCAGGCCCCAAAGCTGCTGCTTTGCCCCGCCGTAGGTATTCAGCCGGGCAATGGTTTCCTGGCCGATGTAGCAGCCCTTGTTAAACGACACCGCCTGCCAAAGCCCCGCCTCCAGCGGGTTATAGTCCTCCGTGAGCTCCTGCCCCGGCGCCGGGCGACCCTGCACCACCCTCAGCTCTTCCCAGAGGCGATCGCCCATGGGGATTGCGCCCGCTGCCGTGAGCTTCTGCCACAGTTCAGCAGCCTGCTCCGCTTCAATAGTCAGCGTGTACCCCGGTGACGCCAGACCGCTGCCCACCGCTGCCCTCAGCGTCAGCCCTTCTAGCGCTACCGCTTGGTGCGCATGCTCGGGCTGTCCCACGATGGCCTCAAGCCCCAGCGATCGCAGCAGCCCATTGCTTTCGGGCCCAATCAGGCTAAAGGCTGCGGTCTTGTCAGTCACATCGGCAAGCTGCACCTTGTCCGAAAAGAAGATGAATCGGTCCATCCAGGCCAGCAGCGACTGCCGGCAGCGGGGGTGGCACTGCAGCAGCACCGCCGCTTCTGTAGCGTAGGCGCTCACCAGGTCTAGGGTGCGGGCGGTAGAGGTGACAAACACCGTCTCGCAGCCCTGCCCCGGCTGCAGGATCATAAAGTCGTTGGTGCTCTGGTTGTGTAAAAAGCGAATGCGATCGCCGTCCGACACTTGGATGCGGCCCCAGTGGGAGCGATCGCACAGGGCGACGCCAGCGGCAGCGGCTTGCCTTGCGGCCTCGTCGTTGCCGAAGCTCTGGGCAACGTCACCCTCAAACGACGCGCCTTGTGATGCCTTCAAGTCTCGCAGCGATTTTGACATGGTTTTAGCTCAAACGTTAAACCGAAACAGCATCACGTCCCCTTCATTGACGACGTACTCCTTTCCTTCGCTGCGCACTAGGCCTTTGTCCTTGGCCGACCCCATGGAGCCCGACGCCACCAGGTCACCGTAGGCCACCGTCTCCGCCCGAATGAAGCCCCGCTCAAAATCGGAGTGAATCACCCCAGCCGCCTGGGGGGCCACCATGCCAGCGCGAATGGTCCAGGCCCGCGTCTCCTTCGGCCCGGTGGTGAAGTAGGTGCGCAGCCCCAGCAGGGCATAGGTGGCGCGAATCAGGGTTTTCAGGCCCCCTTCAGTGACCCCCAGGGCCTCCAGAAAGTCGGCCCGCTCTTCCTCCGGCAGCTCCACCAGCTCCGCTTCCACCTGGGCCGACACAATCACCACCTGGGCGCTGTCAGCGATCGCCACCCCTCTCACCTGCTCCACCCAGTCATTGCCAGAGGCCAGGTCTTCCTCAGACACGTTGGCGGCGTAGATGATGGGTTTACGGGTCAGCAGCCCCAGGGGCTTGATGATTAGCTCTTCTTCTTCCTCTAGCTCCACCTGCCGCGCCGATCGCCCCGCGTCCAGCACCGGCTGAAACTTCTCCAGCACCGCCAGCTCGACCTGGGCCTCCTTGTTGGAGCGGGCCTGCTTACGAATGCGCTCGATGCGGCGCTCAATTTGGCTGAGGTCCGCTAGGGCCAGCTCCAGGTTAATCACCTCAATGTCCCGCACCGGGTCGATGGACCCCGATACGTGGATGATGTCGTCGTCCTCGAAGCAGCGCACCACGTGGATGATGGCGTCCACTTCGCGAATGTTGGCCAAAAACTGGTTGCCTAGTCCCTCCCCCTGGCTCGCCCCCTTGACCAATCCCGCGATATCCACAAACTCAATCCGGGCGGGGACCGTCTGCGCCGACTCGGATATCTGGGTCAGGGCGTCGAGCCGCTCGTCCGGCACTGCCACCACCCCCACGTTGGGCTCGATGGTGCAAAAAGGGAAGTTGGCCGCCTGGGCCTTGGCGTTGGCGACAACGGCGTTGAATAGGGTTGACTTGCCGACGTTGGGCAATCCGACAATTCCAGCTCTAAGCATAGGTCACAGATGGGGGCACGAATTTTAGGGCCACAGCATACCAGTATAGAGCGTCAGCTTAGCCCAGCTGATATGATTCTGGCAGGCTGAATCTATGGACTCAAGGGACCGCCATGAAGCTATCTGCCTGGTTTTTTATCGCTCTCGCAGGGGTATTGTGGTTTGCTATTGCCACGGCGACGCCCTCTCGGGCCCGGCCCCACGCGACAATCGAATCGCTCACAGTGGTCGACCTAACCCAGCCCATGCCAGAGAACATTCCCCTTTGGCCGGGCGACCCAGCCTACGAAATTGAGCCCTGGGCCACCTACGAGGAAGACGGCTACTTTATCAATCGCGTCTCCATCGGCGAACATAGCGCCACCCACTGGGGAACGCCCAATACATTTATTGAAGGGGCAACCAGCGCCGAGCAGGTGCCCGCCCAGAAGCTCGTGGTTCCCGCCGTTGTCATGGATATTCGGGAACAGGTGCAGCAAAACGAAGACTACCGACTGACCCTGGGCGATGTTGAAGCGTGGGAGCAGGCCCACGGCCCGGTTCCCGCCGGCAGCGTGGCGATTATTCTTACGGGTTGGCAAGACCGATGGAGCGATCCTGAGGCGTTTATCAACGCAGACGAGGAGGGCGTCTTGCACTGGCCGGGCTTTGGGACAGACACAGCAGAATTCTTGATTGAGCAGCGCCAAATCGTGGGACTGGGAACCGACACCCACGGCGCTGACCCCGGTAACGAAGAGAACTTTGGCGCTAGCTTTGCGATGTATTCGGCGGACGGCATGATCTTGGAATGCTTGGGCGGGCTAGACCAACTGCCGCCCGTAGGCGCAACCCTAGTCATCGGCGGCTGGCCCATTAAAGGCGGTTCAGGCAGTCCGGCGCGAGTCATTGGCCTTGTGCCCCGCTAGGCTGAACTATTTTAAGTTACAAAAAATATTAGGCGCGGCGCTTTTCTCATAGGAAAAGCGCCGCGCCTTAGCTTAGAGAGAATTTAAGTGCTAGTGGGTGTGCCCCTGGCTACCCCGGAGCTGGCCTCGAATCGCCCCATCTGGAAATTGGGGATTGTGCACATTGATGTAGAAATCAGAAGGGTTGTTGAGAATGCGCTGGACGATGCCAGCCTCACCCGTGGGAAACTTACCTTCTTCACCTTCCGTCAGGCAGTCACCGGCATTGCCATCCTCTGGGCCAGCCAGAGCCGCTACGACGGGGCCGTTTTCATCCGCTGCGCCTTCGTGGATGTGGGCCGCCATGCCGCTACCTACCGGCACCTGCTGAATTCCAGACACTTCCAGAACGTAGCAGAGGGTGGTCTCATCGCCGTCTACGCCAAACACGTAAGCCTGACCTGTTCCTGTACTGTCGCCAACAATTTGGCTCATGTCGCCGGTGCCAGCAACCTCGGCGCTGCCGTCTAACGACGTCGTGAGTACAGGGTTTGTGTGTCCTGCCCGAGCCACTTGGGGCAGGGCCGCACTAAGACCTATCACGAGCGTACCAATTGCGAGCTTGAAACCGCTTGAACAAATTTTCATTGAGCTTTTTCCTTAACATTGAGCTTATTTCTATTACGCCCAAGGTCGCGATTTAGATTCAAAAGTCCCCTATGGCGATCCTAGATCGCTTATGAACCGTGAAGTGAGAGGAGGGGTTGGCTCAGCCCACTCCTCCTCTCATAAATCACAAACTGTATGAGCACCTAGGAGGCAGGAATTGCTATATGACATTTGCGCATGGATCCTTATTGCCTGGAGCGGCGTACTAAGGGAGAGTGCTGCATTAAACTGAGTCCACAAAGTTAGGGAGGGGCATCGCTGATGCAAAAGGGCAAAAATATTCAACGCTATCTTTCACAAGAGACGCTGTGTCTTATGATTGCTAGTCCGCTGATATTGCTGCTCTGGCAAATTGTTTTCTTTGCTGACTAATAGCCCCGCAGATATTTACAGCACTCACTGCTCAAGCGATAAGATAGGCCCGTAACGTTTGCGTGTCTGCTCGTTTATGGATTCTGGCCAGTCTCATCCTAACCCTCGGGCTCTGACAGATGCGCACCTGTGCCATTTAATTGCGCAGGGAGACACCAGTGCGATAGGTGTGATTTACGACCGCCATGCGCCGCTAGTTTACGGTATCGCGCTCAAAGTTTTAGGGGATGCTCAAGAGGCGGAAGATCTCACTCAAGATATTTTTCTCAAGCTGGCTGGGGGAGCGTCCTATGATCCTAAGCGGGGCGCTTTAAGGACATTCTTAGCCGTTCTGACGCGATCGCGTGCCTTAGACCGCGTGCGATCGCGTCAGCGGAAGGCCAGGCGAATCCGAGGCGTGCCAAATGACACCCTATCGTCTGGCCAAATGGAGCCTGCTTCAGCAGAGCCGTCCCCCATAGATGCCGCCTCTCAGCGCGAGGAGAGTCAAGAGGTTCAGACGGCCCTAGGGACCCTATCGGATAATCAGCGTCAGGTTCTACAGATGACGTACTACGATGGCCTTACTCAAACTGCCATCGCTGAAAGGCTCAACATCCCAGTGGGAACCGTCAAGTCTAGGGCAAGGCGAGGGCTAATCAATCTGCGCCAGGCCATCGAGGAAGGAAATCAGTAAACATGCAATTGGGGGTGAGGATAACGTGACCGGGTTGATGTCTCCAGAGGAGCAGCAAGAATTAATTGCAGGCTATGTTCTGGGCGATTTGAGCCCAGATGAGGCGGCTATCTTTGAGCAGCTGATGGCCGCAAACTCAGCTGTTGCTCAAGGCGTCGAGCAAATGCAGCAGGCGCTGGAGACGGCCTATGCCCCCGCCGAGGTGCAGCCCCCCGCTAGGTTGCGGGCGTCTATTTTAAGTGCCCATCAGTCCGCGGGCCCTGCTTCACCTGCAGCCGCCTCAAATGTTCGCCCCGTGAGGGACGTGCAGCGCTCCCTCGAATGGTCTAGCCCTAGCCGTCCCGCCCCACGCTCTTGGATTAGGGGATGGGGCGCGATCGCGGCGATGCTGATTGTGGGGCTGGGGATCAGTAACTATCTGACGTGGCGATCGCTGCAGACCCTGCAGGCCGAAAGGCGAGCTCCGGCGTTTCGCACCGTCTCCCTCACCCCAGCCGAGGACGATGCTGCAGAAAACTCTTCAGCCGGTGCAGTCACTGTGGAGCTTGACCCCACCAATTTAGAAGCGCTGCTAGAGGCGGAGCTGCCGCCCCTGCCTGAAGGCCAAGTGTACGTGCTCTGGACTGTGCTGCAGCCCGATGCGCCTTTCACGACGGACGACAAGGGGGCGATTCTCACCCATATCTTCACTGGCGCAGACGAGGGCGAGTCCATTCCCCTCCCCCCGGTATATCGCGACAGCCGCTGGGTCAAGGCGATCGCCGTCACGGTGGAAGATGCCACAGCGCCGCAGCAGCATAACTCCAGCCCCATTCTTATCGAGATGATTGAGAGTCTATAGCCTTCGCGCTCTCGATGATTGAGGATTTTATAAGATGGGGCAACGGGGGCACTGGTCCTCAGTCCCCTCAAACTCAACCTTGCCCAACCCATCACCCCAGACTATAATTTGACGCTGACACAGCTCCGTGAGCGTGATATCAATGCCATCCGGTGTATTCGCCCCCAACCGCCATCGCCATCGGCGCATCGATGCGGGCTTTACGGCCCTAGCCCAGGGCATGGCAATGGCGATCGCGATTCTGCTGCTCGCGATCGCCCTCACCGCCGGCTGGTGGGCCTTACCCGCGATGCAAACCTTCGGGTTGGGCTTTTTGACCAGCAGCATCTGGGATCCCACCCGCAATGTGTACGGTGTTCTGCCGATGGTGGTGGGCACCTTGGCGAGTTCTGCCATTGGCCTGGGCTTGGCGATTCCCGTGGGCCTAGGCACCGCTATTTTCCTCAGCGAAGCTTTCCTGCCCCCTCTTCTGCAGGCCGCGCTGGTATTTCTGGTGGAAATGCTGGCCGCAATTCCCAGCGTGGTCTATGGCCTGTGGGGCATTTTTGTCTTGATTCCCTTGATTCGGCCAATCGAGCAGTGGCTATACGACCACTTCGCTTGGGTACCGCTGTTTAGCACTCCCCCCAGCGGACCGGGTCTGCTGCCCGCCGGGCTTATTCTCGCCGTCATGGTGCTGCCCATCATCACCGCCATCTCCCGCGATTCTCTATCGGCCCTGCCCCCAGACCTGCGGCAGGCCGGGTTTGCCCTGGGGGCGACTCGGTGGGAAGTGTTGATCAGCATTCTTATTCCTGCGGCCTTCTCAGGCATTGCCGGAGGCGTCATACTGGCGCTGGGTCGTGCCTTGGGGGAAACCATGGCCGTCACCCTGCTGATTGGCAACGCCAACCGCATTCCCGGCTCAATTTTTGCCCCGGCGACTACCCTGTCGTCGCTGCTGGCCAATCAGTTTGCTGAATCTTCCGGGCTGCAGGTCAGCGCCCTGATGTATGCTGCGCTGATTTTGTTTGCCCTGACGCTCACGGTGAATATTGCTGCAGAACTGATTTTTCAGCGCGTCAGGCGCCGCTATCAGGGGCTTTAATCCATGACTTATCCCGCCGAGCCCTACGCGAAATCTCTGCACAACCAGACAGGCGCATGGGCGCCCTCGATTGCGCGGCGCCGGACCCTCAATCAGCTCTTGACCCTGGGTTCTGCCCTCTGCTTGCTTCTTTGCCTGGTGCCCCTTGTGGCGGTGCTGGGCTATGTGCTGCAGCGGGGCAGCAGCCGGCTCAGCGGGGCGCTGTTTATAGCGCTGCCCCCTGCCGCGGGCATGGTGGGGGGCGGGGCAGCCAACGCCATTCTTGGAACGCTGACAATGGTGGGCATCGCCACTTTGATTAGCGTTCCTGTGGGCATATTGGCTGCCGTCTACCTGTCGGAGGCCGGCGCTCCGGCGGTGGCCCGCTTAATCCGCTTTGCCGCCAATGTTTTGAGCGGCGTTCCCTCGATTATTGCGGGCATCTTTGCCTACGGCCTTGTGGTTTTGAATACGGGAGGGTTCTCAGCGATCGCCGGGGGAATTGCCCTGTCGGTGCTGATGGTGCCAGTTGTGGTGCGCACCACCGATGAGGCGCTGCGGCTCGTGCCCCAAGATATGCGCTGGGCCGCGATCGCGGTAGGGGCGTCGCGCTATCAGGTGGTGCTGCAGGTGGTGCTGCCGGCGGCACTGCCGGCGATTGTCACTGGGGTTTCGCTGGCGATCGCTCGGGCTGCGGGGGAAGCGGCTCCCCTGCTGTTTACGGCGCTGTTTTCGTTTTACTACCCGTCAGGGCTCTGGGAACCAACGGCCTCTCTAGCGGTGATGGTCTACAATTTTGCTACCTCCCCCTACCCCGACCAGCAGGCGATCGCCTGGGCTGCTTCACTGGTGCTGGTGCTGCTGGTGCTGCTGAGCAGCATTACGGTGCGCTGGGCCACCTGGCGAAAGCCTTGAAGCCAATAGAAAAGTCTGCCCCTAGCTTATAAAGCTAAGGACAGACGCTAGGTAACCAACGAAAAAACAGGTGAATGTCTGATGTGTCAGGATATCTACGGACCCTTGTCGCCTCTGAAACACACATGACGCTTTGGGTTAATCTACCCGAGGCAACAGGGCCAGTGCGGTATGGGTTTAAGGGGGACTTGCGGAGGCGCACAGTGGTGTTCTCCATGGCCCAAGTATTGCAGGCCCCCTTGGCAGAAAAAATCCCGAAAACCTATAGGTTTATTCAGGATCGGCATCAGATTTATTCAGGACTTACTCGACCTGCCCGAGCCGGAATGCCCAAAATTTCAATCAGCTCCGCCTCGCTGACGCCAAACTGCGCCGCCGCCCCTGCAATATCCAATCGTGGGCGCTGTCCTCGACGTCCGTCTTCCGGTAGCCCAAACGCCGTCCTCAGCTCTGCCTCCGTGACGTTAAGCTGGGCCGCCGCTGCTGCCAGGTCTGGGCGCGTGCGGGGCCTTTGGGGCCGCCCTTCCGCATCGAGAGTAATACCGAGGGCGTCGCGCAGCGCTTCAGGGGTGACGCCCAGCTCGCTCGCTGCGGCCTGGAAGCGGGCGCGGGCGGCTTCCTCACGGTTTTCGGGCAGGCCCAGAGCCGCTTTCAGCTCGGCTTCTGTGGTGCCCAGTTCGGCGGCAGCAGCGGCAAAGTCAATGCGATGGTGGCGGCCTCGGCCAGAGCCACCGTGGTGGCCTTTTGCATATTGCACCCTTAGCTGGGCCTCTGAGTTGAGGCTGGGGGCAGCGGTGCTGACGTCGGCGTAGCCCATCGCGCCCAGTAGAATGGCAGTGGCGATCGCAACGGTAAATCGATAGTTCATGGTCATCTCCGAGTAAAGGGATGCAGAGGCTGGTGACCTGTGCATGATTCCATTACGTCAGGTGAAAATGACGGAACACCCTGGCTTTGAATGACAAGTTTGTAATTGTAGCGTTGGCTACTCCGCCTCAGAAGCGGCCTCAGATACCGCTTCGGACGTCGCTTCAGAGGCCATCTCAGAGGCCACCTCGGCCTCTAACTCCGCCTGGAGCTTGGCAAATTCCTCAGGGGTCAGCTCCTCTAGGCGCTTCTGCAGGACCGCGTCTTCGTAGTCCTTAATCTGCTGATGGATGGTCATGTTGCCGCTGGTGGCCCGCGTCACGTAGGTGACCACCCAGCCCAGCAGGCCGCCCAGAAAAATGACCTGGCTCCAGATGCCAGCGCTGGCGCTATCGATGCCCCCTAGCCTCAGCAGCAGATAAATGACGCCACCGGTAACGGCAACGCCAACGCCAATGCCAATTACGTCGATGCGTCGCATGGGTTTAGGAGGTCCGCCGCTGGGGGCGGAAATTGATGAAGGGGCTGAGGATGAGTAGGCCCGGGAAGAGGAAGAAAACGGCAAAGTACATCAGCACGCGCTCAGGGGAGCTGGCGTCGTACCAGCGGGTCTTGAGGTAGAACATCGTCGCCAGGGGCAGAACGAGGAGGTAGGCTCCGCCGAGGCCAGCGTACATCAGAAGGACGAGGAGGTTGTTTTGAACGAATTCCATGGGCGGTTAGGAGAATTGCTGCCTCTAGTCTAATTCAAAATGAGCCGTAGACCGTCAGGGGAGGCAGAGCCCATCACGACGTCAGCCGCACAAACCGCTTCTTGCCCACCTGCAGCACCTTGCCCGCCAGCTCATCGGCAGCGCTCACCTCTAGGTTGACGTCCTCGACGCGATCGCCGTCTAGCCGCACCGCACCGCCCTGAATCTGCCGTCGGCCCTCGCCGCTGCTCTTGCACAGGCCGCTGGCCCCCAGGATGTAGAACAGCTTGGCCGGGAATTCCACCTCAGCCAAGGAGAACTCCGGCACCGCTTCGGCTTGGGCCGCGTCCCCCTGCACCAGGGTCATTGCCGCCGTTTGGGCCTCTTTCGCGGCATCCTCGCCGTGATACTGTCCCACCACGTCTAGGGCGAGCTGCTTTTGTCGCTCTCGGGGATTCTCCGGCAGGCTATCCATCGCGAGGTTGGTCAACAGCTCCACGTAGTCGGCCATCAGGGCATCCGGGGTCTTCTCCAGCTTGGAGTACATGGACAGCGCGTCTTCCTGCAGCCCCACGTAATTCCCCAGGGATTTTGACATCTTTTGCACGCCGTCTGTCCCTAGCAGCAGCGGCATCAGCAGGCCAAACTGGGGCGTTTGGCCGAAGTGGCGCTGCAGGTCGCGCCCCACCGCCAGGTTGAATTTTTGGTCTGTGCCCCCCAGCTCCACATCGGCCTTTAGGGCCACCGAGTCGTAGCCCTGCATCAGCGGGTAGAGAAACTCGTGCAGGTAAATCGGGCTCTCCTGGCCGTAGCGCTCGGCAAAGCCCTCCTTGGCCAGCATTTGCCCCACGGTCATCGTGGCCAACAGCTCTAGAATCTGAGCCAGATCGAGCTTCGAGAGCCACTCCGAGTTGTAGCGAATCTCTAGGCGGTCGGGGGTGTCAAAATCCAAGATAGGCTTCACCTGGTCTAGGTAGGTCTGGGCATTTTGGGCCACCTGCTCCGGCGTGAGCTGCTTACGCACCTCTGACTTGCCCGTCGGATCGCCAATCTGGGCCGTAAAATCTCCAATGAGCACAACTGCAGTGTGACCTGCGTCCTGAAATGCCCGCAGCTTTCGGAATAGTATGCTATGGCCAAGGTGTATCTCCGCTCCTGTGGGGTCAATGCCCAGCTTGATGCGCAGCGGGCGATCGCTCTGCAGAATTCGCTGCTCTAAGTTACTGTTGGGGTCGCTAGAATCAGGATTACTAGGAAAAATCTCGCTGATACCGCGATAGAGCCAGGACGAGGGGTGTGACATAGCAGATTACGTTTATATAAGGCAGGAGAGATTGAGCTGTAGGGACATGGCACTGCTGTGTCCGCGCGAAGTTCACCTATCAAATCGGCAACGCCTATTCAGCGAAACAGCATAGACTGTATAAACTGTAAGTTATCTGAGTGATTCAAGGTACCCCAAAAGCCAAGCCGCCCCATAGTGCCGACGTCCCCTAATCCAAGTTGCTCATTTCAGCACGCTAAACTCTAGCTGCAAGGATCGATTAAGCCCACCGTGTCCTCCAGAAGTCTCGGTCAACCCACTACTCCCGAAGCGATCGCCGCCCCCCATCGATCGCCCTCCTCTGCCGCCCGCTTCGTGCTAGGCGTCGGCCAGTCAGCGGTGGGGACCCTGCTGGGCATTACGATGTTCACCAGCTCCGTGGTCGCAGGCGGGCTGGTGGGGCTAGCCGTCAGCTTCCGCAACTTGCCAGACGTGCGGGCTCTGCGCAGCTACATCCCGACGGAGACGTCCTACATTTATGACATCAACGGCACCCTGCTTGATAGCCTCCACGACGAAGTCAACCGCGAGGTGGTCAACCTGGGGGACATCACCCCCAACCTCAAGCGGTCGGTGCTGGCCATTGAAGATAGCCACTTCTTCTCCCACCGGGGCGTCAACCCCACCAGCGTTGCCCGGGCATTTTTAGCCAACCTGCAGGAAGGCGCCACAGTGGAAGGGGGCTCCACCGTCACCATGCAGCTGGTGAAGAACCTGTTTCTCACCCCAGAGCGCACCCTCAGCCGCAAGGTGGCGGAGGCGATTTTGGCCCTGCGGCTAGAGCAAATCTTCTCAAAAGATCAGATTTTTGAGATGTACCTCAACCAGGTGTACTGGGGGCACAACACCTATGGCGTTGAGACCGCTGCCCAAAGCTATTTCAACAAGTCTGCCGCCGACCTCAGCCTAGCGGAGTCAGCCATGATGGCGGGGCTGATCCAGGCCCCCGAAGACTTCAGCCCCTTCCTCAACTACCAGCTCGCTAAGCAGCGGCAGGCCATTGTCCTAGAACGGCTCCGCCGCCTTGCCTGGATCACCCAAACAGAATATGAGGCCGCCAAACAAGAGCCCATCCGGCTGGGGCAGGTGACCTCCTTTCGCCAAAGCCAGTCCCCCTACGTCACCGATGCGGTGCGGCAAGAGCTGATCGACCGGTTTGGTCAAGAGGCCGTATTGAAGGGAGGGATGCGCGTCCAGACGACGGTGGACGTCAACTTTCAGCGGATGGCGGAGGAGGTGGTCCAGCAGGAGTATCAGCGGCTGCAGTGGCGGGGGCTATACGCCGATCAGATTGCCCTTGTGGCGGTGGACCCCCGGACGCACTTCGTCAAAGCCATGGTCGGAGGCGTCAACTATTCTGCGAGTCAATATAATCGGGCCACCCAAGCCCGCCGCCAGCCGGGATCGGCCTTCAAGCCTCTGGTTTACTACACGGCGCTGGCAACGGGGCAGTACGCGCCAGGCTCCATCATCAACGACGCCCCGGTCAGCTACCCCGACGGCAACGAACTCTACTCCCCCCGCAACTATGACGGCACCTTCGGGGGCAGCATGACCCTACAGCGGGCACTGGAGGTTTCACGTAACGTGCCTGCCATTAAGCTGGGTCAGTCGGTCGGCATCGACAAGGTCATTGAGGTGGCGCGATCGCTCGGCATTGTCAGCCCCATTGAGCCGGTGGTCTCACTCCCGCTGGGTTCTGTCGACCTCACCCCTATGGAAATTGCCGGAGCCTACGCCACCTTCGCTAGCGGCGGCTGGGGCTCGGAGACGACGTTTGTGGTGCAGGTGGCTGACAGCACGGGAGCCCTACTGCTAGATAATCGCCCCAACCCCAAGCGCATCTTAGACCCTTGGGCCGTGGCCTCCCTTAATCAGATGCTCCAGGGCGTTATCAACCAGGGCACCGGTAGAAACGCCCAGATTGGTCGCCCCGCCGCCGGGAAGACGGGCACCACCTCCTCCGAGCGCGACATCTGGTTTATTGGCTACGTGCCCCAGCTCTCGGTGGCGGTGTGGGTGGGTAACGATGACTACCGGCCCCTATCCGGGAGAGCCACTGGCGGTCAATTTGCGGCCCCCATCTGGCGATCGTTCATGCTGCAGGCTTTGGAGGGCGTGCCGGTCGAAGAGTTTGCTCCCCCCACCAATTTCCCTCGTCCCCGCACGGATTAATTCCCCCTTCGATGCCCCACCGGAGGGGCGACCGGCTAGTCACCCCTCCGGTGCGTTGTCCCATCGATTCAATCAGTTATCCAGCGCCCCAAAGCAAGACATCACCCCAGCGACATTGGTAAACGCCGCCTCACTCGGCGAGAACGTCACGCCGCTGCTGTTGAGGGCCGACACACCCGGTAGATTCACCACCTCAAAGAAGGCGGGTACAGCGCTGTTGTTATTCAACTGAATGCTGCTAGCGGTGGTGTTGCCATCCAAGAAAACGCAGACGTCGTTGGTGTTGGCGTTAGCGGTGACCTCCACGTCAGGGGCTCCCGCTGCATCGTTGTCTTCTGAAACGTTGCCCTGAATGTCGGCAATGACGGTGGCTGAATCAAACCCGCTGAGGGAGATGGCCTGACCGCCATTACCTGAGATTAGGTTGTTGCTAATGCCTAGGGAGTCGTTGGCTGCATCAGTGACGTATTCCTGGAAGGCTAGGTTTTGGGCGATCGCCACAATACCGCCGCCGTCGTTGCCCGTAATCACGTTGCCGCCGATGGCAAACTCCTGGGCCACCACCTCACTCCCCACAATGGAAATACCCGCCCCGGCACTGTCGGCGATAGTGTTGTCATTGATAAACACCTCCTGCGCCGCCGTCGATAAGCCATCAGGCGTACCGCCCACGACGCTAATGCCGTTGCCGCCGCTGTTGGTGATGTCGCTTTCCTCAATGGTCACTTCTTGGGAGCCAATGCTAGTGGCCAGCACAAGCACGCCATCGCTGCCGCTGCCGTCGATGGTACCGCCCGTAAAGCTTACGGCTTGATTACCCAAATCGCTGGCCTCGATGCGTAGACCTTCCTCATCGCTATCGGCGATGCCCGTGTCATTGATAGTGACAATCTGCTGCGGATCCTGGGCTGCGGCTAGGTCGCCGTTAGCGGTAATGTCGATGCCGACGCGAGTGCCCGTAATGTCTTGGCGGGCAATGCTCACCTCAATAGAGTCACTCAGGGTGTTGGTGATGGCAATACCCTGGCCAGAACCCGCGCCCCCGGTGGTGTCGCTGATGGCGTTGTCAAACAAAATGACGCTGCCGGAGACGTCAGTCAGGGCGATGCCTTGGCCTGAGTTGGTGATGAAGTTGTCGCGGATTTCGGCGTTTTCGACTCCTGTCGCCACTACGGCGCCCTCTGTCGCCCCGTTAATCACAAAGCCCGACAGCACGGCTGAGTTTTGCAGCGTCACGAGGTTGGCCGCGCCCGCCTCCTGAATCAGCGGGAAGTTGCCGTCACCCGACAGCGGCAGCTCTACGAGAATGCCGTCTTCGAAGTTGATGTCTGGGGAAAAGGGAAGACGAGAGGGGTCTTCAGGGAAGCCCGGGAACGGCAGACCCGCCAGCGTTTGGGTTGGTCCCTGGGACAGAACCCTCACCCGATCCGGAATCGTGAAGGCGGGAATGTCAGGGTTGCTGCCGGCGTCCACGTAGACGATGTTGTTGCCGTCGGAAATGGTGTCGGCGATCGCGTCTTCCACCGTACCGAACGGGGCCTCAAACGTTCCGTCGCCCCCCGTTGCCCCCAAGGTGACGTGAACAAACCGATAGGCTTCTTCCTCCTCCGGGTTCATCAGCGGCATTTCGAAGCTTTCAGAGTTGTCCTCAAAGCTCTCCTGGGTCTCAACCGCGATGCTGGAGTTGCGGCGCGTCGGTTCACCCAGGCGAGCCACCACTTGATCTTCCTCGGCAATGGGTTGCTTGGGGCGGACGCGGGGGAAGCTGAGGCTGAAGCTGCCCACTACGTTGGTGCCAAAAATGTCGTCTTCCTGGACCGATACCCCCAGCACAATTTGATTGACTGGGCGTACCTCTAAGCCCACGCGATAGCCTAGGCTGCTATCCACATCGTCTGAATCATAAAAGTAAAATCCCGCGAAGCCCCGCAGGTCGCCATCGCCTTCGTTCCACTCTAAGAGCTTGGCGCCGACTTCGGCATCGAATCCGCCGAGGGCAAACTCTTCCACCCGGCGGGTGCGGTCGGTGATGGTGCTGGAGAGCACGAGGAGGTTGCCCTCGAATCCGCTGGAGGTGCTGGTTGAGGTAAAGGTGTCTTCGTCGATGACGTGGCTGGTGTCGCCAATGGGAATGTAGCCGTTGATGCGGGCGTCAATCACGCGTCCTATGGTTTCTAAGCCCAGACCAATCTGATAAAAGTCGTCTTCCTCGGGCTGGCGGTTATCTAGGGAGACATAGCCGCCCCAGATGCGATCGTCTCTACGACTGTAGGCGCGGTGGCCGATGAGTAGATTGCCGCCCACCTGCCCATCGTTGTCGAGCAGAAACTGGGGTTCGAAGAATGTGATGTTGCGGCCCTCCTCCTGCTGCAGCGGAACAAAGCCCCCGAACTCGGTGGTGCCATCAAAGCCGGCCCCGGAAGTGGTGTGGCCAACGCTGAGACGGGGTGAAATCAGCAGGCTGGCCGAGGTGGCGGGCGCTGGCGTACCGCCTGGCGCCGTCTGTGCTATTGCTGGGCCGCCGATAGCAAGGCTGGTCGTAATAGAGAATATAGATGCAAAAGCGATCGATTTCATGCGGAATCCCTCAATATATTGGTTTAGAGAGCGCACCCCGACGATTTTCAGGCCACTACAGGGGGGTAAACGCAGATGTGAACCAGGACGTTCAGAAATGCCCTGTGCTGTCACACAAATAAAAAATGCCCTGTACTGTTATACAGTCTCATGTCTTCAACACGACATGATGGACACAAAGCTAAAAACCTAGCGTCAGGGTGCGCTGATTTTTTCGAGTCTTTGCTAATCAAAGTACCCGTCAAGTGATGTGGCCCGTCATCGCTTTGGCCTGTAAATATAGCGCTGTAAATATGGCGCTGGCCGCTTCGCTCAGGACGTTCTTGACGCTGAAAAAAAACTGGAGCGAAGCGGCGAGCCATCGCGCACAAAGACTTGTGGCGATGGCTATAGGTATACAGAGAGGCTCATCTTGGCGTGCTCCAGTTACTGCATGGGTCAAAAGCTTAGAAGACCGTCATAGGCCATTTGGGCGCTGGGAGCGATCGCCAGCGGCACAGGTTCCCCCAGCACTACATCAAATTCCCAGCACCCCCCCAAGCTCGTGTGGCCCACCGAGAGACTAGAGGCCATCACGCTTGCCCCTGTAACCCTATGGAGCGCCGCAGTGAGCTTTGCCCCCGCCGCACCCGCCGCGACTCGACTGCCATAGATCACAAGGGCCGGGTTAGCCCTGCTGCTAAACCATGACCGTAGAACAGTTTCGTACTGCTCTAGGATTGCCAAGTTGAGCTGAGTGCTGCCCAAATTTAGGCACCCCGGAGAGCCGTGGCATAGGACGTGAAGATGCCTGCTGCTCGGCAGAAACTTCAGCAGCGCCGTGATTTGCTCGATGCCGTCTCGATCGGGTGCTAGGACAGCTACTCTGGCGCCGGGATGAACGCCAGTCAACAGAACATCGTAGTTTTTCACCTGTGGATCGATCGCCACCAGGACAGACCGAGACGGCAGCGGCAGTGCGGCCTGTGGCGACTCGGGCTCGAATTTCGGTGCAGATAAGCCCGATAAAAAGATCGATTGCATTCCAGAATTAGGAGTGCGAGCGTTGAGTTCCATGCTTGTCTCCTTCGCGGTTTACGGGTCGTCATTGAGGCAAAATATTGCGTTGTCAGAATCTGAAGTGACTTACTTCAAGCCTGTCAGCGTTCACGTCTTCCAGTACTGCGAGGGTCCTAAAACCATCGCCGACCGCCGCGCGTACGATCGCATCATTCCCCCGCTGGCCGAGCGCAATGTCGTCCATCGTGCGCACGCTCCTCACCTGCCGCAGGTCGATGCGGTCTTTGAGGATCTCAAAGTCAGTAATAGCGTCGCCAAACTCATTGATTCGGCTATACGCAAAGCGATCGCTGCCCTGTCCGCCGGTGAGGGTATCGCGCCCCGTTCCGCCCATCAGCACATCATCACCGCGACTGCCCCGCAGCGTATCGCGCCCCCGGTCACCCAACAGGCGATCGCGATCTGACCCGCCGTTGAGGATATCCCGGCCCGCTCCGCCCCGGAGTCTGTCGCTGCCGCTGCCGCCGTTGAGCACGTCACGGCCCGAGTGCCCCAAAAGGATGTCGTCACCGCCTCCCGCATTGAGAATGTCGTTGCCGCCGCCGCCCCGTAAGCGATCGCCATTGCTGCCGCCGTTGAGCACATCGTTGTCGGCCCCGCCCACAAGCTGGTCGGCGTCGCTGCCGCCGTTGAGCACGTCGTTGCCGGCCCCGCCGCTGAGGCGATCGGGATCGCTGAAGCCGTTGATAATGTCGTCACCGTTGGTGGCGGGTCGCGGGGATTGGGCCGATTGCCGGCGCTGCTGCGGCAGCTCTAGGAAATCAGGGATGCCGTTGCTGTTGGCGTCTTCGGGAACGGCAAAGCTAAACGGTGTCGTGCCAGGAACGCCGACTGCGGCGTCGATGACGTCGAGGATGCCGTCGCCATCACCATCGCTGCCGTCAAGGCGTCCGTCATTGTTACGGTCGGGTATTCCCCCGGCCACTTCCTGGAGGTCAAACAGGCCATCGTTGTCGCTGTCGGTGTCGCGGTAGTTGGCTTGGCCGTCGCCGTCTTGATCCGGTGGTTGGAGGATGCCGCTGGGGGTCAAGCCGTTGGGCGTCACGCGGACTGGCCCTTGGCCAATCACGCCGTCGCGGTCGGGGTCAGCGCCCCCGGCTTCAGTGACGTCTGCAATGCCGTCATTGTCGCTGTCGGGATCCTGAAAGTCGAAGATGCCATCCCCATCGCTATCCGGTGGCGGGGTGCTGCGGCGATCGCTGTCCGGCGTGGTCTCTAGCACGTCAATGAGACCGTTATGGCCCACGGGACCGCTGAGCCGACCGTCCCCGTCTGGGTCTGGGTCTGGATCTAGGCCGCTGTTCCCTTCGGTCAAATCCAAGATGCCGTCGTTGTCGGCGTCTAAGTCAAGTCGGTCGAGAATGCCGTCCCCGTCAGTATCGCGGTTAGAGTTGCCCTGATTTTCCACCTCGTCAGGGATACCGTCGTTGTCATCGTCTTGGTCCACCGCATCGATAACGTTGTCCCCATCGCTGTCCTCGAAGCCGCCGAACCGGCCCGGCTGGGAGTCAATTGCGTCAGGGATGCCGTCAGCGTCGGCGTCGGTGGGGTCGTCGACTTGCCCATTCCCATCAGCGTCGGCGGACCCGATGCTCAGGCCAGCTTCGGCCCGGTCAGAAACCCCATCCCCATCGCGATCCAAGTCCTGTCCATCAGGGATGCCGTCACCATCGGTATCGGGGCGCGGCGTCGGGTTGCCGTCGCCAAAGGTGTTGGGCCGTGCGTCCACGGCGTCGGGGATACCGTCGTTATCCTGGTCGGGGCCATCCACAACGCCGTTGCCGTCCGCATCTGCGGCCAAAGGAATGCCCGCTTCTACGACATCGGGGATGCCGTCGTTGTCGCTGTCTAAATCTTGGAAATCAGGGCGGCGATCGCCGTCGGTATCGCGAATGGGCGGTAGGGGCGGCTCGTCGGCAAGGCCATCGCCGTCGGCGTCAAGGCCACCGCCCTCCACCAAGTCGTTGATGCCGTCGTTGTCACTGTCTAAATCTTGAAAATCGGGGCGGCGATCGCCATCGGTATCCACGGGTATAAACGCTATGCCAGCAAATCCGGGAGCTAGGCCATCGGTGCCGAAGCTTTCAGGAGGGCCGTCTATCCGTCCATCGTTGTTAGCGTCCACGAGCCCGTGCCCCGCCTCAACCACATCGAATAGACCGTCGCCATCGGCGTCCGTATCCAGGCTATCCAATAAGCCATCGCCGTCGGTGTCCCGCAGCAGATCGCCACCCTGCTCTATTACATCAAGAATGCCGTCGTTGTCGTCGTCGAGGTCGAGATCGTCGGCAATCCCGTCGCCGTCGCTGTCCTCAAAGCCGCCGAACCGGCCTGGCTGGGAGTCAATGGCGTCTGGAATGCCGTCACCGTCGCTGTCAGTGGGGTCATCCACCCGGCCATCGCCGTCGGCATCTGGGGTGCCCGGCCCAGTGGCCAACTTGAAGACTAAGCGATCGGCGATGCCGTCGTCGTTGCTGTCCTGCTCCTGAAAGTCTGGAATGCCGTCATTGTCACTGTCGAGGGGTAAATCGCTGAGGCCATCGCCAAAGCCAGGCCTGGCATCTAGCGGATCCGAGATGCCGTCCCCGTCGCTGTCGGGTTTGTCAATAGCGCCGTTGCTGTCCGGGTCTTGGGCTGGATCTACGCCTGACTCGATTAGGTCTGGCACCCCGTCGTTGTCGGCGTCGAGGTCCTGAAAGTCAGGGCGATTGTCCCCATCCGTATCCGGTGGGGGCGTGCCTTGACGGACAACGTCCGACACCCCGTCACCATCAGCATCCGGACCGTCGACTAGGCCATTGCCATCGGCGTCGCGGCCACCGCCCTCCTCCACGTCGTTGATGCCGTCATTGTCGCTGTCCAGATCTCTGAAATCCGCTACCCCATCACGATCTGTATCGACGGGTGCCGCGGCGATCGCGCCACTATCAGGTGCAGTTTCGAGGCGATCCAACAAGCCGTTGGTGCCAAAGTCCGCCCGGTTGCCGTCCAAGCGGCCGTCCCCGTTGCCATCGACTGACCCATAGCCCGCTTCTAGGCGATCGAAGATGCCGTCGCCGTCGGCGTCAAGGTCAAGGCTGTCGATCAGGCCATCGCCGTCGGTGTCGCGGGCGGGGTCGTCGCCCTGCTCAACTGAGTCGGGAATGCCGTCGTTATCGTCGTCTGCATCCTGCGCGTCGGGGATGCCGTCTCCATCGGCGTCAGAGCGCACGGTGAGGGTAACGGTGCCAATATCGCTGCCGCCGTTGCCATCGACCACCTCGTAGGTGAAGCTATCGGGGCCGCTGTAGTTTGGGGCTGCGGTGTAGGTGAACCCCCCATCAGCGAGCAGGATTACCGTTCCGCCTTGGCGAGTGGTTTGGGTGAGGGGGATAACGCGGAGGGGGTCGCCGTCGGCGTCACTGTCAGTATTAATGTTGCCGCTATTCTCACTGGCGCTAAGCACGCCTGCGATCGCCCCCACTATCAGCGGCACATCTTCGACGGCGGTGTAGGCGTCATCCACGGCAATAGGCGCATCGTTGATGGGGATGAGGGTGATGTCGACCCCGCTCGTGACCGTGACCGTGCCGTCGGTTACCGAGTAGGCAAACTCGCCGGGATCTCGCCCATCGTTATAGTCCAGAGGTGCGTCATACTGCAGATTTACAATCTGACTGGGGTTAAGGGTTTGGCCCAGCCTCACAGGCATTCCGTTGGGCAGGGTGACCCTGCCGAGGTCCGGCACTCTAGTGATCGTCACCGTCAAGGCATCGCCATCGGCGTCTGTTGGAACTGCGAGACCCAGGGGAATCTGTCTGCTCTCTTCCAGGGCGGTGAGGAGGGATGCTTCCCCTAAAATGGGGCGATCGTTGACGGCTATCACGGTGAGGGTTGTGGTGCCCGTAACGGTGCTGTTGCCGTCAGTCACCGAGTAAACAAATTGGCCGGGGTCAGCAGCGCCGTCATACTCGGTGGGGGCATTGTAAAGCAGCCCCGTTAGCTCAGTAGGTGTTAAGGGGCCAACCGTTATGGGAGTTCCGTCGGCCAAGGTGATCTGGCCCAGTGTGGGTAGCTCAGTGACCGTCAGAGTTAGGGGCTCGCCGTCGGCATCGGTCGGTGCTGTCAGACCCAGGGAAGTGTCTGCGCTCTCTTCAAGGACGGTGAGGGCTGAGCTGCTGGCAATGGGGACATCATCCACCGCATCGAGGGCAATATCCACGCGGCTGGTTAGGGTAGCGATGCCGTCAGTCACCGAGTAGGTAAAGTCGCCGGGGTCGCTGGTGCCGTCGTAGTCGGCAGGGGCGTTGTAAATCAGGCCCGCTAGCGCCGCTGGCGTGAGCGTTTGCCCCTCGGTGAGCGGCGTACCGTCAGCCCGCGTCACCGTCCCGAGGGCGGGTAATTCGGTGACGGTGATGGTCAGCGGATCCCCGTCGGCATCCGTCGGTGCAGCTAGGCCGATGGCTGTGCCCAGGCTCTCTTCGACGGCGGCGATCGCGGCTGGCTCGCCCAGATCGGGAACGTCGTTGATGGCGGTGAGGGTAACGGTGGCGGTACCGGTGACAGTAATTGCGTCGTCAGTCACCGAGTAGGAGAACGTGCCGGGGTCGGCAACACCGTCATAGTCGGCAGGGGCATCGTAGCGCAGCCCTTCTAGCTCTGCTGGGGTGAGGACTTGACCCTCAGCCAAAGGCGTACCGTCTGCCCGCGTCACCTGGCCCAGGGTCGGCAACCCGGTCACGATGATAGTCAAGGCCTCGCCTTCAGCGTCGGTGGGGGCCGTCAGGCCCAGCCCGATTCCAGTGCTTTCTTCGTCAGCAGCGATCGCAGCATTGCTCACCACTGGCGCATCGTTGACTGCAATCACAGTGATGTCCACCGTTCCAGTCACTGTGCTGATCCCGTCAGTAACGGTGTAGGTAAAGTCACCGGGGTCGCTGGCGCCGTCGTACTCTTCAGGGGCGTTGTACTGCAGGCCACTCAGCTCAGCAGGCGCAATGACTTGGCCCACAGTGAGCGGCGTGCCGTCTGCCCGCGTTACCGTCCCGAGGCTCGGCAGCCTCCCAATGGCGACGGTCAGAGCATCTCCATCGGCATCCGTTGGCAGGATCAGCCCCAAGGAATTACTGGGGCGCTCTTCCTCAACGGTAATAGTTCCACTGCTGATGACGGGGACATCGTTCACTGGCTCAACGGTGATAGCAAGTACCGCTGTATCAGTGCCCACGCCGTCGCTTAAGGTGTAGGTTACGGCGGGTATCGCTCCATTAATGTGCTCAAATGGCGTGAACGTATAAGCCCCGGTGCTCTCCAGCGTCAGATTTCCTAGGCGCGTACCGCCAGCGCTAATCTCAGTCGCCATCCCCAGGGGTAAGGTATCCTCAACGCCGTCTCCGTTCACGTCAACCCTAGCGCCGGTAACCGTAAGCGGGTCGGCATCGGCGTCGCGATCGCGCCCGGCAGTGGGGTCGTCGTCGGTGATGACGTTGCCTGAAAGGGTAGTGTCTTCAGCCAGGCTAACCCCGTTGTCTTGCGCAATGGGCAGGGTGTTGTTGTCGAGATAGTCGAGGCCAGAGGACAGGGACGAACCAGCGGTGGCATCGCCGTCACTATCCGGCAGAATTCCATTGAACGGGGAATCGATCTCGTCGTTGGCGTCGAAGCCGTCGTTGACGTTGCCGCCTTCAAAGACGTCAAGTAGGCCATCGCCATCGGTGTCGTCGGCAGTCACAAGCGCATCGACGCCGTTTTCCTCCACGTCAGGAACGCCGTCGTCATCCGAATCGTTGTCCAGGTAGTTGGGCAGGCTCTGGGTGCCAGAGCCGTCGGTTCTGCTGCCGTCAGAATCTATGGGCACTAGCCCTTCGCCACTGCCTGGGGTAGTTTCGTAGGCATCATCTAGACCGTTACCGTCGGCGTCATTACCCACGGGAGCCCGGTAGCCACGCGTCGTCTGTGCCTCAATGTTGTCGGGGATGCCGTCATTGTCGCTGTCGAGGTCAACGCTGTCGTTGAGGCGATCGCCGTCGCTGTCGGCGCCAAAAAAGGCTGTGGTCTCTGGGCTGGGGTAGAGCAGCGCATTCCTCAGGTCGATTTGAAAACCGGCATTACCATTGGTCGTTCTCAGCTGCAGGGTAAACTCGCTGCGCTGCACATAGTTAAAGCGAATCGAATCGGGCGGAATAATCACATCCCCAGGATCGTTCGCCGTGCCTGTCGCTAGCACAAAGCCCGGAAGCTCAGTTGTGGATACGTCTAGGATGGTCTGCTGGTCTAGCGTGTAGCCAGTGATGCTCTCCAGTGGAGCCGCGACAGACTCCCTGCGGAGTCCTGAGTTGTCATCTAAGTCGCCGATGATGGCAGTGAATACCGCTTCCGCCCTATTGCCGTCCCCACCGCTGAGCAAAATATCGACGTTGCTGTCAAGGTCATAGAACTCGAACCGTACCGTTGCAGATTCGGTGTCCGAGAGATTGCCGTCGCGGCTCTGGACGCTCACTCGGGGCTGGCCGTCCAGCGTTCCCCATCGGATTGTTGTAATGCCCGTATTGCTGACGATATCGGTGACGGTAGCTCGGAGATAGCCCGTGGCGCCGCCGACTTCGTCCACGAGGGTATATAGGGCAATGCTGCCTAAGGTCTGATTTTCGGCCCCTGAAGCGGTCTGAAACGTGCCGCTGACCCTGAATGGGCGGGCAGCTTGGGCAAGAAGGTTTTGCAGCGCGTTGGCCGCCTCTATCGTATCTAAGATGCCGTCGTTGTCGTCGTCTAAATCAACCGCATCGTCAATACCGTCGCCATCGGTATCTGCCATCAAAACGCTGGGGTAAACCGTCAGCACGCTGGAGTGAAGCGGAAGCGACTGTTGAATCTCATCTACGCTGCAATGGCATCGAGCCTGAGGAAGGTTAACGTCTTGAGCTGGGGGAGCGATCGCATCTAATTGCCAGCTACCGCCCAGTACTGCACTGCCGACCTTCGTTTTAGAAGCATAAACAGTGGCACCAGTTAAGCCATGAATTTGGGTCATGAATGCGACCCCATTCAATCCGTCGGCTAGGCTGCAGCCATAGAAATGGAGCGTGGAACTATCCTGGTAGGGGCTGGGCACAAACCAGGTCGTCAGTTCGCTGGCATAGCGATCGAGGGTAGCGAGACTGAATTCGCTATTGCCCAGATAAAGTGCCCCAGCCGAACCATGGGCCAAGACATGCAGACTTCTGATGTTCGGTAGCGCCTGAAGCAGCGCTGTGATCTGCACAACGCCATCTCGTCCTGGCTGCAGCACTGCGGCCCAGGCGTCGGGTCTAACCCCAGCCAATAAAATCTCGTAGTCTTCCACGCTGGGATCGATGACGACGAGCGTCGGCTGGGACATCAGCGACGGCGAAACGCCCCAGCAATCAGGTCTTTGAGTTGTAGGTGGATAGAGTTGAGCACCGCAAGACGGTACTGGTTTGCCATGTTGCATGATTCTGGTATTCGTAACGCATCATGGCAGATGCCCCTGGCAGTAGACTGTTGCGTTGCCCTGCTCCGAGTGCCCTAGATAGGAAGCTGCACAACTCGGCTTGGCAAACTTACTGCGCGATTGTCGAACAGTCTTTGTGTACCCACCAAACCATGAAGCAATGCTAAGTGGTTGTGCGGAAAACGTGTTTTTTCTGCAAGCTGGGTGGTTCAGGGTTGCCATAGTAAAGCCGAATGGGTATAAAGCGATACCGACTTGCTAAGCTTTGTCTAGGATGAGACCCGTAGTTTTTCTACCTGCGGTCAAGATGGAACTGTACCCATAAGCGATCGACTAGAGTGAATGGGTTCTCGTTGATGCGTTGCTCAAAATGCTCAACCTGCTGGATTAGCTCTGAGTCAGTGGCATAGCAGGCGTGGTAGCTCATCTCCTCGCGCAGTCAGTGCCTCAGATGCTCTACTGGCATAAGGTCAGGGCTGTAGGGCGGCAGCGCCTTAAGGTCAATCTCTGAGCACAGAACGGAATATTAGCCTGTACAGCTTTATCTCCCTTAAGGAACTAAGCTGGGAAACTCCAGTTCTCGAGATGGACGCGATTGATCAGCGATCGCCACACCTCATTGTCTTTTACCAGCAGCAAGCCATCTCAAGGGCGATCGCCTCGAATTTTGCATCTATTCGCGCAGCGTGCTGATAGACGATCGCCCCACCAGGCTCAGCCCATCATAACGCCGCCAGCAGCGCC
>JBHJHJ010000048.1:0-29852 GCA_050330955.1 Elainellaceae cyanobacterium
CCCAAGCGTTGGCCGTACGGACTGCCTGCTGGAAGTAGCCGACACCGTCAATGTGACCCGTGACGAAGTGGCCCCCAAGCTTGCTGCCCACCCGCAGCGACGGCTCTAGATTGACGATTGAACGAGGCAAGAGCTTACCCAGCGTTGTTCGCCTTAGGGTTTCTGGCGAAACGGCGGCGGTAAACCCCCGGGTCTGGATCTGGGTCACGGTGAGGCAGATCCCATCCACCGCGATGCTGTCACCAATGGAAATATCATCAAAGGGGAGCTTGCGCTGGCCCGCGCCTGCTTGACTTTCTGCCCCACGCTCTTTCGCTCCGAGCGCTTCGGAAGGCCTATGGGATGAGGCCCAGGAAAGCTGGATGTGGTGAGCGTCGATGACGTTGATCGTGCCAAGCGCTTGAATGAGACCAGTAAACATGTGGGCTGATAGTTGGGGACCGCCATTGGGTTTTCCCCTCGCCATTTTAGCGACTGCACAGGAATTCCAACGGTATGGCGACTTAGCGCAGCCGTTTGGGGCATTCTGGGGACGGTGGGGATCAGGGCTTGATGTGGATTTAAATTTACTTAGCAATTGGGCAATTCAGAGTACCCAGACCGTAATTTTGCGTTTATCCTTGACATATCGTTAATGAGTCGGGTCGGTGAATACTCTCTCATTTGCTGGTAGTCCTTGCTCAATGAATTTTGGAGGCTAAGTAATGCTAGAAATGAAGCTCGCTGGTAATGCGCTCGATGCAGCAACTCGCAGTCCCATTGTCCTCCTGCGAGACATTGGAGACCGGCGGCAGCTCCCCATCTTCATCAGCCAGGACCAGGCCCGCTCCATCATTAACGCATTAGACAACCAGGCCCCACCCCGCCCCCTAACCCACGATCTGATGGTGAACGTCTTTGACGAATGGGACATGGAGCTTGAGCGGGTCGTCATTCACTCGCTTCAGGACAGCACTTTTTACGCCACGCTGATTTTGCGCCAAGGGGAAGCCTGCAAAGAGATTGACGCTCGCCCCAGCGACGCGATCGCCATTGCCCTGCGCACAGATAGCCCCATTTGGGTGGTGGAGGAAGTGGTGGCCGAGGCCGCGATGCCGGTGGATCGGGACGCAGACGAAGCCGAGCGACTCGCCTTTAGAAGCTTTGTCGCTAACCTGAGCCCTAAAGATTTTGCTGAGCGCGGGCGCCTCAGCAGCGAGGGAGCCTAGGCGCGCGTCTCAAGAAGCGCTCTGAACCAATGCACTATCGGCGTTTTGGGCGTACAGGGCTCAATCTCTCGGTTGCGTCCTTGGGGACTATGCGCCTCCGCTCGCCAGAAATAGCCCAGCGGGTGATCTCTGACGCGATCGCCTCTGGCATCAATCACATTGAAACCGCTCGTGGGTATGGCGACTGCGAAATCTACGTCGGGCAGGCCTTGGCCGCTCTGGGCATCCCTCGAGAGAGCATTCACATCACCTCCAAAATCTTACCGACCCTCAGCGCTGAAGGGGCCGAGCAGGCCATCGAGCAGTCGCTGAAGCGTTTGGGAACAGACTACCTGGACTGCCTTGCCCTCCACGGCGTCAACACGTTTGAGCATGTTCAGGGCATGAAAGCGTCTGCAGGATGCCTAAGCGCCGTGGAAAGAGCGCGAAAGGATGGCCGAGTACGCCACGTCGGCTTCTCGACCCACGGCCCGCTGGAGGTGATTTTGAAGGCGATCGAAACCGATCGCTTCTCTTTTGTCAACCTGCACTACTACCTTTTCTTTCAGCGCAACGCGGCGGCGATCGCCCTGGCCCATCAAAAAGATCTAGGCGTCTTCATTATCTCTCCCGCCGACAAAGGTGGGCTACTGTATACGCCACCGCAGCGTCTAGTGGAAGCCTGCCACCCCTATTCCCCCCTAGGCCTCAGCTACCGGTTTCTGCTCAGCGATCCGAGAATTACAACCCTGAGTGTAGGGCCCGCTACCCCAAAAGAGCTTGAAGCCCCGCTGGCCCTGATGCACCCTGGCGAGCTTACGGCGGAAGAAGCTGCCGCGCTGCTGCAGCTCGAAGCCCAGGCCGCAGACCGATTAGGAGCAGACGCGTGCCACCAGTGCTATCAGTGTTTGCCCTGCCCAGAGGCAATCCATATTCCGGAGGTGCTGCGGCTGCGAAATCTAGCTGTGGCCCACGACATGACCTCCTATGGCCGCTACCGCTACGGCATGTTTGAGAATGCAGGGCACTGGTTTGAGGGGCGTCGCGGTAGTCGCTGCACCGATTGCGGGGACTGTCTGCCCCGCTGCCCCCAAGGGTTATCGATTCCCCACCTGCTGCTGGACGCCGACAAGCGTCTTGGGGGTAGCGATCGCCGCAGGCTTTGGGACGACTGAGTAGCGGTCTAAAGGCTTGCTAGCTCGCCTCAGCCTGCTCCAAGGGCAAAAAGATGGTAACCACTTCCCCTTCGTGAGGGTGGCGGCGAATCGTGAACTTCCCGCCTAGAGCCTGAAACAGGTTTTTGGTAATGTCTAAGTTGAGGCTGAGATTTCCCGTCTCCGGCTGAAACATCAACAGTTGACCGATGGACTTGAGGCTAAGAGAGGGGGAGAACAGGCTGGATAGAGGGTTGCCAGACCAAGAACCTTCTGAGCTGCTTGTCGGAGTCGTTGATGCGTTCCGGGAGTAGAGCTGCAGCTTGAGCTGGTCACCAGCGGGAATGACGCGCATCTGAATATGGCTCCCAGCCGGAAGGGCATGCACAATTCGATCGATCAACCCCGTCAGCATTTGGTCCAGCATGGCTGGATCGCTCAGCACCGTTGGCAGCGCATTTGCCCAACCCACGTCTAGGGTCAAGTCATGCTCGCTCGCCTGCTGCTTCCACCGATCTAGATTGCGGAGGAACAGCTCCTCCAAAGAAATTTTGGCTAGAGGACTTACCGGCTGTGAGGTGCTGGTTTCCAGCTCGACCGCTTTGAAGATCAGGCCAAACCGCTCAATCTGACGGGTGCATTCGCGATCAATCATGTTGAGTCGCTTAATGACCTGCGCGGGTAAGTCTTGCCGTCGCAGGAGCAAGCGGGTAAACGTGCGGATGGTGGACAGGGGCGTACGTACCTCATGGGCGATCGCCTTCAGAAGCTCAGCATCAGAATCAGCCCGGTCGGGCAGATGGCTACCGTCGAGGGCGGACGCACTATCCAAAGGAGCCTCGTCAACCTTGACGCGATGGTATGTAACGTCGGGACTGGCAATGGCGTTAAGATTGCTTTTCGTTTGGGCTAGAGACTGGCGGGGCCTGCCAACTTGCTCTACCAGTCGGGGGGTAACCGCTGGAGATTCCATGGCCGCCAGCAGTCTGCGGCTGAAGTTTGCGACAAGCTGATACTCTGGCGCTCTGGGAGCGAATTGCTGAACCAGCGGATCTAATTGGGCCAAGACCTGAGGATTAGTTAGCTTGACTCGCGTTCTCAAAACCTGCCAGCACTGCGACACCACCTCAGGATCGAAGGAAAAGTTGAACAGCTGCTTGCGATCGCCAGAAGCAGCATCCCCAGAAGGCGAACTTGAAGCGTCAGGCGTTTTAATCAGTTCACCTCCTAAGCTAGCAACCAAGCTGAACTCAGCGGTAAGGACCAAATAAAACGGCTCGGTAGCCAACGGGTCACCCGCCAGCAGAGACACTGAACTTGAAAGCTCACAGCCCTCTGAGGATATTGCGGCAGGTAGCTGCCTGCGCAGTGAAGTTGTCCAGTTGCCCATGAACGTCCAATTTGAGAACCGATGCATGAGTTGGGGGTCATGGATAACCGGAAGCGGCCCGGACAAAATTACGCCTTCCTGAGGCAGCAGAGAATTTGCTTGAATCGTGGTGTCGCCCTCAGCAAGCTGCTCCAGTAACGCCTTTATTGCTGCAATCGAGCCGTACCAGTAACAGTTGCCCTGCTCAGACTTACCCTGACCTAAGCCATAAGGCTCCTCAGACAAAATAATTTCACTTAGAGTCGGTAGGTACCATCGGTGCATGTCAAATTGCCCCGGTCTTAATTGTTCAGCATTTATGATCACTTGGCTCCAAGATCCTTCAGCCCAGCATTGAAACTGCTATAAGCAAAGCCATCAACGCCGTATCTAATTATGTTCTAAGCATATGGGCTGATCGCGATCTACAGTAGCCTCACAACCGAACGTCGGAAGTTGAGATCTCCGTATGGCCTATGAGCTGTGGTGATGCAACGGCGAGCAAGCCTGAAACAGGCAGGGCGGCCTGCCGCAGGGCGTCTGCCGCAGCCCGCGCCGTAGCGCCAGTGGTGTAAATATCATCTATGAGCAAGACCGATACTTTAGAGTGCAAGAGGCCTGAACTGACACAGAACGCTCCAGATAGGTTAGCTTCCCGCTCCTTTGCGGAGAGCCCGAACTGGGCAGTAGTAGCCCGCTCTCTGATTAGGCCGCGCTGCCGCAGCGGCAGTCGGGTAACCGTACAGAATTGACGAGCGATCAGCACGGCTTGATCGTAGCCGCGCTGCCGCCTTTTCTCGGCGTACATTGGGATAGGAATAACCACAATGCGAGACTTCCGGGGCAGGCTAGCATATTCTGCTGACGTAAGCCAAGCCTGGGCAAGCCAGCCACCCAAGAGTTGAGCAATCCTAGGCTGACGCTCGTATTTTAGAGCGCTGAGGGACTGTCGTAGCGCCCCGCTGTAGCGTCCCCAAGGATAGATAGGGAGATCCGAACGCCAGAAAGTTTGCCTAGACGAGTACTGCTGGGCGTGAATCTGTCGCTGGCAAGTGGCGCATATCAACTCCGCTGCTGAGCGATCGCACAGTGGGCAAGGAGATTGAAAAATGAAATCGAGCAGCGATGCCCCGACCCGATTGACCTGATGTCGATACGCCATAACTTCGGTACTGCGGTAGTTGTCCACAGCATTCCCGAAAGCGACGGCAGCCATAACTGGGATATCGGGGTCTCACAGCCTACACGCGCCGATCGACCCACAGCGCTGACGCAATATAGTCGATCGGTAACATTTTGCTGCTAGTAGAGGGGCGATCGCGTCTGAATCGATTATCATGGGCACATTCATAGGGACGATTTTGAAGTAGGTCACCAACGGTGTGAGCAGTCTGATGTAGTAAGTTATTCGTCCCCCGCAGTCCAAGTTCTTTACCACTCCCTGTAAAGACGATTCAGTGCACCGCTTTAGCGGATTAGCTTTTAAGAAACCACTTAACGATCGAAATTTTTACAGCGTAAATTTTTTTGTCGATGGCTTTAATCAAACAAAACCGTAAGACCCGGGATCTGCCAACAATAAACGAGCGTATCCGCTTTCCAGAGATTCGGGTAATTGATACGAACGGCGACCAGCTCGGCATTATGAAGCCTTTTGACGCCCTCAAGATTGCTGAGGAAAAAGAGCTCGACCTAGTGCTTGTCAGCGATAAGGCAACCCCCCCAGTCTGCCGGATTATGGACTACGGGAAGTTCAAGTTTGAGCAGGAAAAGAAGGCTCGCGAGGCGCGCAAGAAGCAGCATACCTCTGATGTTAAGGAGGTTAAGATGCGATATAAGATTGGCGAGCACGACTACAATGTGCGTCTCAACCAGGCGGAACGCTTCCTCAAGTCAGGGGATAAGGTGAAGGCAACGGTGATGTTTCGAGGTCGAGAGATTCAGCACACTGACTTAGCGGAAGTGCTGCTCAATCGCCTCGCGACAGATCTCGGCGAGCTTGCTGAACTGCAGCAGGCACCGAAGCGGGAGGGGCGCAATATGATGATGATGCTCTCCCCCAAAAAGTCCTAAGTTTGGCTGCTCGAGCGCGTCAGTAATGCCTCCTTAATATGCTGCAGGCTTGTCGGGGGTGGGTAACGCCAAATCCCCGACAAGCTCAGCTAGCTGTCAGCAGGTTACTCAGGGCTGACAATATAAGTTGACTCCACAGGAGCCAACTGTCCCTGTTGAACAAGGGCTTGGTAGATCATCGCGGCGGTTTCCGCTCGAGTCGCGGGCTGCGAAGGATTAAGCGTGCTGGGTTCAGGATGATTAACGGCTAGCTCGTTCTCAGTGGCAGCGGCAATTTTTGGAATGGCCCACTCTGGAATCTGATTTTGATCTGTGTAGACCGAGAGCAGCTCTTGCGGTGCTCCGGGTTCAGAGAGTTCCAGGCCGCTCGCTAAAGAAATCAGCACCTCTAGCCGGGTTACAGATTCTCCAGGAAGAAAGTTTCCTTCCGGATAACCACTCATGAAATTGGCGTTGCTGACCTGCTGGATCGGGTCGGCAGCCCAGTAGTCAGCATCAACGTCGGTATAGCTGGCAGTCTCATTTGGAGTTTGGCTGGCAAACGCTTGAGCAAGCTGGGCCGCAAACTGTGCGCGAGTGACAGGTTCATCCGGCCTAAAAGTATTGTCATTAAAGCCTGCGACGATTCCCTCCTCTCCTAAACGGTTAATGAAGGGAGCAGCCCAATAGTTGGAACTCACGTCCGTCAGCTCTGGAGGGGTTTCTTCGACAGGCTCCCCAGCCGGTGCCTCATTCTCGGGGAGCGCTGTTGCGGCGGGGGCCTCATCAGCGGGCACTTCAGCGGCGTCCCCATCCACATCTGCAGCAGAAACCGGCACCTCTACGTCCTCAACCGAGTCGGGAACTGCAATGATCGCAGGCGGAATTGAACCAGTTGACCTCGGTCTTCGCGCTCGGAAGTCCTGCCTATTAGCTTGCTCCACAGCGTCTAGCTCTCGCCTTGCCTCACGGTCAGATTCGGCGCGACGCGGCGCGGCTTCGTCTGCAGAACCAGCCGCTGTACCACGCTGATCGTTGCTGTCTCGCTCATCACCGTCTAATTCATTACGGTCAGGCTGCTGGAGAAACCCGAAAAGTGACTCTTCAGGCTGCCGCGATCGCCCATTTCCCTCAATGCGTTGGGTGGAGAAAACCTGGTTCCCCCCTAATCGACCTAGACCTAGGAACAAAACAGTGCCAATGGCGGCAAAGGCAACAACGCTGGCAATAAGCTCGTCTTGGCGTTCGTCGCGCGGGGGCTGAGAATTGGGATTGGTCATGGCAGTTGCGCAATACGCTCAGTAAAGTACTTACTAGTGTGGCTGCTGAACTGACGCACTTCTTGAGCCTAATTGAGTAGACACATCGTGGTCGGTCTGGTAGCTCGCTCAAGCAACCTAACTTGGGCAGCGATTATAGCCGACACCATACTACCGAGGATAGGCGCCGTTTTGTCCACCCTCTTAGGACTTTGAGCTAAAACCTCTCACGAAAATCCAATTTTGAATGGGTCACCTATGGGATGCGATCGCCCATAATAAGAGTATGACCGCGCCAGGATATGCCGCGTCACCCTTCTACGAATGCAATTGAGTTGAGCCAAAAGCAGTGACAGAGCAGGTATGTCCGGTGTGCGGTGCCAAGATTCTTCCTTTGGTGGGGGGCGATCGCGTTTTATTTTCGGTGGGGCCACCCGGAACGCGAAAAACTTTATGGGAAAAGATATGTCGCCACGTTGACAAGCCGAGCTGCATCAACCAAGACCCTAACAAATCCTCTCAGCTCGGCTAAGAGTGACTTTATTCTGTGCTCAGGGCAGTAATTTCGATGGCTGCAGGTCATGAACGAGCACTCAAGCTATATCCACACAGCGCATTATGCCAGATCTAGACACACAGACCGTTGATGCCTCGCAGCCCCCTGCATCGGCTACTGAAGCCAATCTTTCGACAGAATCGAGACCGGCAGAGCCCGAGAGGCTAAACGGGGTCGCTCTTTTTTTAGGCGAACGCCTCGACACAAAAGCTTTTGAAAATGCAAACTGTTTAGCAGACGATCCCCTGACCATCCAGCTGGGACGGCAGGGCTATGGCGTGCTGTTCTCGTATGGAGCGGCAGTACTGTTTGGGCTAGAGCCCGTTGAGGAAGCAAGCCTCATCGCTCAACTACAGAACTTTGTCAGCGGTACCTTCGCAGAAACAGAGACGGAGCGAGTCGAGCTACACTTTCATGCTGACGCAGCCCGGGCCGCAAACGGCAAGATTTGGCTCCAGCACTTTGGTGTCGAGCAACTCCAGCTAGTCGCCGATATTTTGTCGAAGAGCGTCGTGCTAGCCCACTATGAGTCGAGAATTGCGGTTATCTTTGACCAGCTAGAGCCATTTTCCAAAAACCTGCAGGACAATACTAAAACCAATCGGTGGAGCAAGGAGCTCCTGAGGCAGCTCGGCCGTAACCTATCTATTCAGCACAAAATTGTGGGGCGCGTTGAGATTATCGACAAGCCCGACGTGCTTTGGGATGCGCCAAGTCTAGAGCGCCTTTACCTCAGGCTTGAAGATGAGTACGAAATTAAGGAGCGGCACACCACCCTTGAGCGCAAGCTATCGCTGGTTACCCAGACCGCTGAGACGGCTCTAGAGCTGCTTCAGCACAACACTAGCCTGCGGGTTGAGTGGTACATTGTTGCGCTGATCGTAATTGAAATTCTGCTGTCTCTATATGAGCTGTTTTTAAGGTAGAGAGCACAGTCGCCCAGGGCTAGCGAAGGGCGTGGTGATCGGTGCCGACGTGAAGGTTTGCATCAGCGATAGGCTGCTGCTTGACCCGCATGGCTAGCTCCTGGAGCTGACTAACGGCTTCAGCTCCCTCTAGCTTCATCAACTCTCGATCGTCTCGCATCTCGGTCCAGGTGATCCCATAGTCGGAAACCAAGAATCGAATCAGGTGATCTTCGCCTAAGCTCACCATGAAGGAGGCGCTGTTCATCTGTGCACCGCAGGTATAGCAAGATGCCAAGTAACCCCGTCGCTCTAAAACAGTCGCGAGGGCCTGCAGATTCATGACAAGATCCCTAACAAACTGGCGATGCTGTTCTGCAAGTCTTAGAAACATGCTTGACTCCTGACACCAACGTTAACGACGCCAAATAAGTTTAACAATTTTTTAATAAGTCTATTTGAGTATAGCCCAATTGTCAGACGATACAGCCCAGTGCCTTCTCAATCCGGACAGCCTAAACCAGCAATGTGCTTCAGAGCACCCATAAGCAACAGGTGATACCGAAGCAGTCTTAGCGCTCTAAGTCTGCATTCAGGTTAGCACCCGAGCCTTGTGTAGGAACGACCCAAAGGCAAGAAAGTTTTAGAAAACTTTGCATTGCTTCACTAAAAAGCAGTATGAGCCTCACTCCAAGGTAAGGCGATCGCCGCAGACTGAGTATCAGCCGTGGAGCGGAGCGATAGTCTTCGAGCCCTGAGGGCAGGCCCCTGCTATGGCGTACGGCGACACAGGTCTATTAGCTGAGCTGCCACCACCCTAGCGCTGGACCCACAAACCGAACGGTAATCCAGTACACCACTAAGCCACCAATGCCGATCCAGGCGCCCTGGGTGCTGAGTTTGACAAACGCACTCGCTTGGCTCTTCTTGATGGGGAGCCAAGGCAGAATATTAGGCTCTTGTCCGTACTGCTCGCCCAGCTTATCCTTGCGCCGTTTAGAATCGCCCATGACTACTGAGATTAAATTTGCTGATGAATTAGGTTGCTGATACTGATCATACTGGGTGACCCCAGCATTTTGCGGCATTATTTTGCAGACTGCCTGGGAGCTTTGAGGCTGGCGCTGATGAAAATAGAGGCTGAAAGGCTGCGTTACGCATAGATTCGAAAAAGAAAAAAGAAAACCCGTCCAATCCTTGATCTCTGACTGCGGCAACTTGATCGGCAATAAGGTCTGGCGCGAGCGGACGGTTCTTGAGGCCAGCTAAGATACCTACACCGACAGAAGAGTGGGTCTGCGCCCCCATAGCCATTAAGCGATCAAGCTCTTCCGCAAACGCATCTACAGTCGGCCGGTAAATCTGCACCACAAGCTGATCAATCCAGCCCCGCTGTTGCCAGCGGTCCCAAGCCTGAAGATACTGCTCGTAGGCAAACGGCTGCGGGTTGGGCGAAAGGGAAATGATGGCATCGGGGCGAACGTGTCTTACGGCGGCAGTGATCTCTTCCATGAGAGACGTCAGCTGCTCCGCCCGCCAAGCCATCCAGTCCGCATCTTGGGGATCGTCTGGGGGATTGCGGCCTGCGTGGGCTTGGCGATACTGCGCAACGGTGTATGCATCGTAGCCGAACGCCACGGGCCAGCTAAAGTGGTCGTCAAACTGGATCCCGTCGATGGGATAGCGGGACACCACCTCAGTGATTAGATCAACGAGAAAGGTCCGCACTTCCGGATGCAGCGGGTTGAGCCATACCCTAGGATGACGGCCCTGCATAAACGTCCGACTGCCGTCCTGCCGCTGTGTTAGCCAGTCGGGGTGCCGCCGCGCTAGCTCAGAATAGGACGGGGTCATCAAACCAAACTCAAACCAGGGAATAACCGACATCCCGGCATCGTGACCCAGCCGAGTGAGTTCTTCGAGCAGGTCGCGATCGCTTAAACCGGGGTGGGGATCAACCGCTGAGCCGATGGCGCTTTCGGCGACCGTACTCGGATAGAGGGTATATCCCCAGTTCCAAACCGTGGGGTAGAGGGTGTTGAGACCCAGCTGGGCGAGCCGCTGGATGCCGCTCGCCGTCTGCACCGACGAGAACAGCACGCCACTGTCAATGTTGGTCAGCCATGCGCCCCGGAATTCGCGCTGGCTTTGCCGAGTGGCGGCGGCCTGGCCGGGCGGTGCTCCAGGTTCAGCCAGTTGGGCTGGTGCGGGGGCAAACCAAGCAATCGCTAGCAGGAGACCCAGCGCGGCGATCGCAACGCGACGGGCCCAGCGACGGGAGAGCAATTTGGGGATAGACAGCATGCGGTGACTCAGTTTGCGACAGCCTTGCCGAAGTTAACGCAGTTAGCAGCCCAGTTTACAACAGCAAAGCTTTATAGTACATTCGATCTATCTAGAGTTACGATTCTTTGGGGAGCAGCGCCGTAATTCTATCTACAAAGTCCTGATGGTCAACCACAGGCTTTGAGATGTAGGCATCGGCCCCGCTCTGCCGCAGAAAACTCTCGCGATCGCCCTGCATCGCGTGGGCCGTAACCAAAATAATAGGTAGATCAGCCGTTTTGGGGTCTGCCTTGAGCATCTGGGTAATGCGAATCCCGTCTACAGGTTTGCCGTTGTATACGCTGCGAGATAAGGAGACGTCCATCAGAATAATATCAATTGTGCGTGATTGAGCTACCGCGAGGACTTCCTCAACATCTTCGGTGTGCTGTACCGCAAGCCCCCCTCGCTTAGTCAAAATCTTTGAGAATACTCGGGCATTAATTAGATCGTCTTCAACAATCAAGACAGTTTTCATGGAATGAGCCTAGCCACAACGAGAACACACAGGAATTTTAAGATAAACCAAAACTCTTTTGGGAAGTGGGTTTCCACCCAGAGGGAGCCTCACTTCCAAGCCCAGACAAGGTTTATGCGCTTTTAATATAGGCACTTGAATTTACTGGTACGTCTTTTAGCAGGAGTACATTTTTTGCGCGAGATAGTACTTTTGCGCGAGATAGTACTGCAGACATCGATGCTAGTGCAGATGTTTTGCCCATGTAGATCCATTGCATCAATATGGTGTGTCGATTGAAATCAAATGAAATAGAGAGTTAGATAGAAATAGCACCCAACATTATCACTCTTCAGACCAAATAGGACCAAATCAGCTACCTTCATCATATGGGAACACCGATAAGGACGCGCTGAGCCTAGTCTCAGGTTGGCTCTGACGGAGCATTTGATAATGCATATTCCCCTTTAAAGCCCCGCAAGCTTTGAACGCGGTTTTGGTGACATAATCGCCCCGCTCTTTTGCTATTTATCTGTACAGATAGGATCACCGCTCATGGCTAGACAGCTCAAAATTATTTCTCCGGGGCAGGTCATTCCGACCCCGCTTCACTCTGAGGTACAGCGATCGTATCTGGAGTATGCCATGAGCGTCATTGTGGGTCGGGCGCTGCCGGATGTGCGAGATGGCTTGAAGCCTGTACATCGGCGAATCCTTTACGCCATGCACGAGCTGGGACTCACTCCCGACCGCCCCTACCGCAAATGCGCCCGCGTTGTGGGAGACGTGTTGGGTAAGTACCACCCCCATGGCGACCAGGCGGTTTACGACGCGCTAGTGCGCATGGTGCAGTCCTTCTCAAGCCGCTACCCTCTGCTGGCTGGACACGGCAACTTTGGCTCTGTGGATAATGACCCCCCCGCGGCGATGCGATATACCGAAACCCGGCTGTCTCCGGTGGGTAATGACGCGCTGCTAACAGAAATCGGTGAGGCCACAGTAGACTTCATCGACAACTTCGATAGCTCTCAGCAAGAGCCCGTTGTCCTACCCGCCCAGCTGCCGTTTCTGCTGCTCAATGGTTCGTCGGGGATCGCTGTCGGTATGGCCACTAATATTCCCCCCCATAACCTTGGCGAGGTGGTCGATGGCCTGATCGCCCTCATCGATCGCCCCGATCTGCCGGATGAAAAGCTGCTGAAGCTCATTCCTGGTCCTGACTTCCCTACAGGGGGCGAAATCACGGGCACAAAGGGTATCCGCGATGCGTATTTGACGGGTCGCGGCAGCATTCCCATTCGGGCTGTCACCCAAATCGAGGAGGTTCCTGGCGGGCGGGGGCGGCATCGACGCACGGCTATTATTATCACCGAGCTCCCATTTCAGGTGAACAAGGCCGGCTGCATCGAAAAGATCGCCGAGCTGGTGAACAATGGCCGGGTGGAGGGCATCGCCGACATTCGCGACGAGAGCGATCGCGAGGGGATGCGGGTTGTGATTGAGCTGCGGCGCGATACCTCAGCCGAAGCGGTGCTCAATGCCTTATACCGCATGACGCCGCTGCAGAGCAATTTTGGGGCTATCATGCTTTGCTTGTCTGGCGGACAGCCCCAGCAGATGTCCCTAAAGCAGTCCCTGAGCGCCTTTCTAGCTTTTCGGGAAGAAACCCTGACGCGGCAGTACCGCCACGAGCTGGCCCAGGCTGAGCAGCGCCTCAGCGTCGTGTCGGGGCTGCTGGTGGCCCTAGAGAATCTAGATACGGTAATCGACATTTTGCGTAACTCAGCCGACGGCACCTCGGCCAAAGCCGAAATGCAGGCCGAGCTGGACCTGAACGATCGCCAGGGTGACGCTATCTTGGCCATGCCCCTGCGCCGGCTCACCGGTTTAGAGCGTCAGCGGCTGCAGACTGAGCACGACGAGCTGACAGCGCGCATCGCTCAGCTCAATCAATTGCTTAACGATCGAAGAGAGCTTCTCAAGGCGCTGAAAAAGGAGCTGCGGGCCCTCAAGCGCCAGTTTGGTGACGAGCGGCGCACCCGCATCCTCAGCGCCGAGGAGCGAGCCCAGGAAAAAGAGCGTTTAGCCGAGATTGAGGCAGAGGTCTCGGAGGATGATGTTATTTTGGAGTTTACTCGCCAAGGATACGTTCGGCGCTCATCTCCCCGGGCCTTTCAGCGGCGACAGACCAAGGCTGAGCCGCTGTCCAGCACCCTAGAACCCGTTGTAGAGGATGTGGTTATCCAAGTGACCCCAACTACCACAGGGCGATCGCTACTCAGCTTTACCCGCAGCGGCAAGGCCTTTAGCTTAGAGGTTGGGGATATCCCAGCGACGCCCCGCAATTCTCGGGGGACGCCCATCGTGACGCTACTGCCCCCGTCGGCCCAGTCCGACGGCGATGCAGAGGTCAGTGCGGCGCAGCTCATCTATCCTCAACAAGCTGAAAATAAAGACGTTATTTTGCTGACCCAGCAGGGGCGAATCAAGCGACTGCCCCTGAGCGAATTTTCCTCCCTCACCGCTCGTGGCCTAACGGCGCTGAAGCTGAAAGTACAGGACAGCCTTGTTGACGTGATGATCGTGGCCGATGACGCCCAGCTTGTCCTAGCCACTTCAGGCGGGCGCCTGCTGCGGTTTGACCTCAACGAGGAGCAGATTCCCTACACAGGGCGAACGACTCAGGGCCAAGCCGGCATTCGACTTAGCCGCCGAGAAAGCCTGGTGGGGTGGGCTTTAATTGAATCCGCCTCGACTGAGGATACGCTGCTTCTCATGACTGCCCAAGGTTATGCCAAGCGGCTCCGCCTTAACCAAGTACGCTTGGGTCACCGGGGCGATTTGGGTATTCAAGCGATGCCATTTTCTGTGAAATCCGATCAGCTGGTGGGCCTGTGCTTGACTGGTGACGGCGCTGCAGTCAGAGTCACTACTGATCAAGACCGAATCGCACAAATCTTGGTAAGCGAGGCACCCATACGAGGTCGTGAAGAAAAGGGGCGCCGAGTAGTGTCACTGGCAAAAAAAGAGGCGATTTTGGCGTTAGATGCTGTGCGCGATGAGGTAGAGATGGCTAATCGTTAAACGCGATCGCACCCAAATCTCTATCTTTTGGTACGGACCAGGTCTTTCAACGGGCGCTTACCGCGGCATCTGCCAACATCGACAATGGCGATTGGATAGGTCTACTCCCATCGCGATGACTCCTCTTGCTTCCGCTACGCAAAGCTCAGAAACTCGCTCCTTCGAGACAAGCGAATCGCGATCGCCGCTGTGGATGCCAGATCAGGTCTTATTTACACCCGCTGCCCTGCAGGAGTCTTGGGGGCAGCAGATTATGCAGCGGGTTGAACGATTAGGCCTGCCGGTGAAAAAGCTGACCCAAAACCGAATTACTGGTCTGCGGGGAGAAACCGAGCGAGAAACCTACAGCGTCGCTAAGCGCGCCCTAGCAGTTGTGGTCGCCCCTGCAGGTCAGCTCAAGCTTGCCCCCATTCCGCCTTCCGCTGACTGGCAGTTCCATCTAGCGCAGGGCTGTCCGGCCCACTGCCAGTACTGCTATTTGGCCGGAAGTCTGCAGGGGCCGCCCGTGATTCGTGCATACGCCAACCTTCCCCAAATTTTGGACAACCTGCAGCACTACGAAGAGACTGACAGCCCTACATCCTTCGAAGTAAGCTGCTACACCGATCCCCTAGGGATTGAGCACCTCACCGGTAGCTTGGCAGAATGCATTCGCTACTTTGGCACCCGAAAGCAGAGCTACCTGCGCTGGGTGAGCAAATTTGACGCGGTAGAAGGTCTAGTGAACCTGCCCCACAATGGCCAAACGCGCTGCCGCTTTAGCGTCAACGCCCATGAGGTGTCTCACTTCCTCGAAGGGGGAACGGCGAGCATTTCCCAGCGCCTCGCGGCCCTAAGGACCCTGGCCCTGCCCCGCGCTCAAGGCGGTGGCGGTTACCCCGTCGGCTTAGTGATTGCGCCCATCATGCCTCTAGAGAATTGGGAACAGGCCTATGGTGAGCTGTTTAATCAAATCGAAGACGCCCTCAACTTTGAGTGCGATCTAACTTTTGAGCTGATTTCTCACCGCTTTACGCCAGGGTCGAAGGCGGTGCTGCAGGTGTGGTATCCCAAGAGTCGGCTAGACTTAGACGAGAGCCGCCGCAGCATTAAGCGCAACAAGTTTGGCGGCGTCAAGTACGTGTATGACCGCAACACCATGCGATCGCTCAAGTCCTTCTTCGCAGCGGAAATTGAGCGGCGATTTCCCCAGGCGCAGCTCTTATATTGGACCTAGCTCGATCCGCAGCGCATCCGGAACTACTTTCGTAACTTCTAATTTTTTCTTTGACTTAGTGACTCTTAATGAATACCGTCAGCGATCGCCTCAAAACCCTCAACCGCATTCGCAAATTTAGCCGACTGATGGATACCGCCATCGGCATTCCGGGGACCAAGTTTCGCATTGGCCTCGACCCCATCATCGGTTTATTGCCTGGGGCAGGGGATTTAATCACAACTGGGCTGTCGGTCTATATTTTGGTGATGGCGGCCCGCTTCCGCTTGCCAATGCCGCTTTTGCGCGGGATGATCTTCAATGTGGCCTTAGAAGGGATATTGGGATCTGTCCCGGTGGTTGGAGACATCTTCGACGCCTTCTTCAAGGCCAACATCCGCAACCTCGCCGTGCTTGAGCAGCATCTTCAGGATAGCGCGCCCGAGCTTAAGGCCGAGGACTCGGAAAGCTTAGCTAGCGTCGATCCAAACTTCGTGCGATCGCTGTAGCGCTGCTCAGATAACCTGTGACATCACGTAAAGGGGTGCTGCTCGATGATACCGCCATGGCTTGTGATTGGAGGGGTAACGCTGCTGATTGGTCTCGCTGGAAACCTAATTCGGCCCAAGGATATTAAGTGGTTCCGGCGATTAGAGCGTCCGAGCTGGTTGACCATTGAGCCGCTGATCCCCGTCATTTGGATCACGGTGTTTATTTGCGGGGCCTGGTCGGCCTACATTGTTTGGACCAGTCAACCGGGTGAGATCTCCACTTGGCTACGCATGGCGCTGTACGCGCTGCTTGAGGCCGTAACGGTAGCCTATACCCCTGTCATGCTCTGGACCCATCGCCTCCGAGCTGGGACGGTACTTGGGGGAACAGGATTTGTGCTGGCGCTCATCCTAGCCATACTCGTGAGTCCAATTTCGCTTTGGGCCAGCCTACTTCTCGTACCCTATCTGCTTTGGAGCCCGGTTGGAACCTTGGCGACCTGGCAGATGGAGAAGATCAACTGACGTAGGCCGCGACGCTAATCTGGATGATGTTGACCTATGATGAATATTGACGCAGCGACCCGCAACCAGGGTATAGCGCTACAGGGCCTCGCCTAGAGCGAGCCAAGTATGGTGCGGGTGATTCTGATTGGGTGAAATGGTGCTTATGACGAGTGTGACATCGCAGACGCGTGAGCTAGATCATGGTCTAGACCTGACAGCAGTCAATCGACAGCTCAGTCGCGCAGATGCGGAGCGAATTGTTCGGTGGGCGATCGAAGCATTCGGCGATGGTCTGATTATGAGTACAAGCTTCGGCATTCAGTCTGCCGTTATGCTTCACCTAGTCACTCAAGTTAAACCTAATATTCCAGTAGTCTGGGTAGATACGGGCTATTTGCCCGCAAAAACCTATCTATTTGCTGAATCACTGACGACGCGCCTCGATCTCAATCTTCACGTCTACCAGTCTGAACTGAGTCCGGCCCGCATGGAGGCGCTATACGGCAAACTTTGGGCCCAGACCGATCTAGAGTCGCTCAATCAATACGATCGCATTCGAAAAGTTGAGCCCATGCAGCGGGCGCTGCGCGAGCTTAATGCCCAAGCCTGGCTGGCAGGACTGCGGGCGGAGCAAACCCAACACCGGCGATCGCTAGAGGTGGTCAACCGCCAGTCCGGCGTCTATAAGGTGCTACCCATTCTCTCCTGGACTTCAAAAGAGATCTACTACTACTTAAAGGACAATGATCTGCCCTACCATCCTCTGTTCGACGAGGGCTATATGAGCGTGGGGGACTGGCATTCGAGCCGGCCCATTACTGCGTCTGACGATGACGCAAGGGATACGCGGTTCCACGGCGTCAAGCAGGAGTGCGGACTGCACTTGCCCAAGACTGCAGGCGAGGCAGAGAGCTTGGATTCTAGCTCTCTTTAGCCGCTTCGAATCTCGCCCCCTGCAGCCGATTTAGCAGATCGCTGGTATTCTCCAGCAGCTCAGTCTGCGGCATCGCTTCCTGTTCCCCTGAGGCCAACCATTTGAGCTGGACGCTGGCGCTCTCGGCCTCCGACTCCCCGAGCATGATGCAGGCTACAGCCCCGCTGCGATCTGCCCGCTTGAGCTGCTTCCCAAACGCGCTGCCCGTGACGTCTAGCTCAGCCGCAAACCCCGACTCACGAAGCTTGTGGGCCAGCACTAGGGCTTGAGCCTCAGCGCGATCGCCCCGAGAAACAATGTAGAGGTCGGGCGGGGCGGTTTGGGTTTCGCTCTCCTGCTGAAGCAGTAAAATCAGCCGCTCTATGCCGCTGGCCCAGCCAATAGCGGGGGTATCTGGCCCACCGAGTTGCTCCACCAAACCGTTGTAGCGGCCCCCAGCACACACCGTGGCCTGGGCGCCTAGCGCCTCAGATTGAATTTCGAACACCGTGTGAGTGTAGTAATCCAGGCCGCGCACGAGCTGCGAATCGAGGGTGTAGGAAATATTCAAATCCTGGAGCAGGGCCTGGACCTGCTCAAATCGCTGCTGGGAGGCGTCCCCTAAATACTTGTGCAAACTGGGGGCCGTTTGCAAAATCTCCCGCGTCCGCTTATCTTTTGAATCTAGGATCCGCAGCGGGTTGCGCTCCAATCGATCTTGAGAGTCACTGTCCAGCTCATCCCTATAGCCAGTGAGATAGTCTACCAAGGCTTGTCGGTACCGTTGGCGATCGCCGAGGTCTCCAATGGAGTTAAACACCAGCTTCAGATCCGTAAGCCCCAGCGCCTGGAGAAACTGGGTTGCCAGGGCAATCACCTCCACATCGACGCGAGGGTCGTCGCTGCCTAGCACCTCCACTCCCACTTGATGAAACTGGCGCTGACGGCCCGCCTGGGGGCGTTCGTAGCGAAACATGGGGCCAAGATACCAAAGCCGCTGCAGCCCCTGGGCGTGGAGACCGTGTTCAATAAAAGCCCGCGCAACGCTGGCGGTATTCTCCGGGCGCAGGGTGAGGGAGCGATCGCCGCGATCGCTAAAGGTATACATCTCCTTGCCGACCACGTCAGTGGCTTCGCCAATGCTACGCTCAAACAGATTGGTCTGCTCAAACATCGGCGTCCGAATTTCCCGGTAGGCGGCCCGAGTCAGGATATTCCGAGCGGTTGCCTCAACCTTGTACCAGTAGGCAATATCGTCAGGCAGAATATCCCTCGTGCCCCGAACGGCTTTAACCACTTCCATCAATTGAGTCCTAAATCACACGACTTGTCGAGCATAAGCCAAAACCACGGCGCCTATTTTGAATCCGCTCCAATTCGCTCCCACCCACCATAACGCTGCCCATAATACTCAAGAACAGCCTGGACCTGCTGTCTCTCCAGCTGTGCTGTATCGGGTCCATACTCAATTCTGAGACCGCCTGCTTGACTTTGGCCATAATGAAAGGTCTCCGCGGATTGAGGCAAGACCACAGCGTCAATGCCAGTACACTGGCGCAGGTGAGCAGAGATTTCTCGATACACGGCTAAGGGCAGTCCGGGACAGCATACTTCAACACACGCTGCCCCTTCAGAGGACGACGGCGCGATGTCTTGAGAAAAGGGTGTCGGAATGAAAGGCGTCATAAGCTTAGCTACAGTCTGCTGTCAGGACTAACAGCGTCCGTCGGAACAGGAAGCATACAGCAGTTGACTTGGTCGAGGCAGACCTTTCCCCACCTGAGCGCCCAACGCACTAGCTCAACGCGATTTGCTGTCGCGGTCTTAGTCAGGACATTGCTGACATGGTTGTCAACCGTGCGCTTGCTGATGCTCAATGCTTCAGCAATGTCCTGGTTCGTCAATCCCGCCGTTACAAGCTCAACAATCTGCAGCTCTCGCTCAGAGAGCGCTGCCTCCTTATTGACACTACCTGCCATTCCCACTCAATTACCCTGTATATGTACCTACTACCGCTTTAACTATTCTAAAGGTTTATCTGTCAAAATGTTTGCCTGTGGCAATCCTGAATGATATTAGTGTCGCTATTCGGGGTCTAGGGTTGAGCCAAGGGTTCGGGCTAATATGGAAGTATGGCTAAGACTGTTGACGTGCTCGGCGTACCGCATACTTACGAGCTAACGACCCCCACCCATCAGACCTGCCTGGTCTTTGTCCACGGCTGGCTGTTGAGCCGTACCTACTGGCGGCCTTTAATTCGTCATCTGCAGAATCACGCATGCCTGGTTTATGACCTGCGAGGCTTTGGTGAATCTTGTGTGGCACTCTCGCCACTTGAGGGTACAGCTGAGGATCAAGGTAGGGCTGAAGCGGAGTTGAGCCCTCAGATTATTGGCACAAAGTCCGAGGCGACAGCGCCTATCGCGATTGAGTGCCGCTCTGCTTCAACGACACCCTCGGTCCACCCTTTAGTGGTGTCCCCCTACTCTCCAGCGGCCTACGCGCAGGATCTCAATCGGCTCCTTGAGGCCCTCGATATCAAGGCTGCTTGGGTGATTGGTCATTCCCTAGGAGGTAGTATTGGACTTTGGGCGGCGCTGCAGTCGCCTGAGCGAATTCGCGGTTGTATCTGCGTCAATTCTGGCGGCGGCATCTACTTGAAAGAAGAGTTTGAGAAATTTCGCAACGCTGGAAAGCAGCTTGTGCGGCTGCGGCCCCACTGGCTTAAAAAGCTGCCCCTCCTCGATCTGCTGATGGCCCGCATGAATGTGGCCCGGCCCATAGCGCGGCAGTGGGGAAGACAACGCATCTTTGATTTGGTCGCCGCTCAGCCTGAGGCCGCTTTAGGGGCACTACTCGAATCGACAACCGAAGAAGAAGTTCACCGCTTGCCCCACGTGGTCTCTCACTTGCCTCAGCCTGTCTACTTTATTGCGGGAGAGGCTGACGACATCATGGAGCCAAAGTATGTGGATCACCTTGCGAGCTTTCATCGACTCTTTCGAGACAAAGGGCAAAACGTCATCAAGCTTCCCCAATGTGGTCACTTTGCCATGATTGAGCAACCTGAGCGATTGGCAGAGGAGATTAAAGCTATCTTGGCGCGCCATCAGTACGGGCAGGCTGATATTGACGGTGAGTTAGCGGATGCTTAAGAGAGAGAACTCCTAGGAAAATGTGTCGTTTCATCGCACAATAGATATCGATAAACCTTATCTAGGCTGGGAAAACTCCATTTCCCAGAATGGATTTTGGTTTATGAGGCCACTTTAGGATTCTTAGGGAGGACGTTAACTATGGATTGGCGCGTCGTGATTGTGCTATTTCCGATTATTCTAGCTGCTAGCTGGGCTGTATTTAACATCGGGCGAGCTGCGCTAGCGCAGTTTCGTGGCTTTACGGAGCCGAAGTAGACAAGCTACAGGTTTTGAATCTCGAGGGTTCACCTCAACTCTGTCTCCACAGCAGCGGTTAGATAGTCTAAAAGCAGGTAGTTTTAGGTCTCCCATCTGCGGGAGACCTAAAACTTGTGTCTATAAGAGCGATCGCATCCAGCGCAGCCTGTATCCTGCTAAGGCCGCATCCCGTTTAGGTCAAGCAGAACCGGCACGCCGCTAGCGCCATCCCCCATTACCAGAACCCGAGGCATGTTCGATCCACCCGAACGCCAGGCCTCAATTGCCTCCTTTTGAAGCACCAGGTCCCCGCCCGTTGCCTTGAGGGTTTCCGCCAGCATGCGCTGTGCCTCGGCTTTACCCTGGGCCCGGTTGATGTCAGCCTGAGCCTGCTGCTCTGCCTCTTGAGCAATGTAAACCGCCCGCTGGGCCTGCTGCTCTGCAATCTGTTTCTCCTCTACGGCCCGAGTAAACTCCGGCGTAAAGCTGAGATCAATCACGCTGGTATCGAGTACTGTGACTGCGTATTTCTCCAAGCGATCGCTCAGTGCGTTGTCGAAGTCGCTCTTGAGCTGCTCCCGCTCAGTGATAGACTGCTCAGCGGTGCGCTTAGCGGCGGCAATTTTAAATGACTCTTGGGTTTGAGGGGCAATTACCTTGGCGACTAAATTTTCTAAAGTTCCCTGGCTGCGGCGAATGTCAACCACTTGCTTGGGCTCAATGCGGAAATTGATTGCAAAGCTCGCGGTCAAATCCTGCAGGTCTTTGGTCGAAGACTGAGCCGGAACCTCAAATTTTTGAACCGTGAGGTCATAAATATCAACGTTGGAGATGAATGGAGGCTTAATGTGTAAACCTTCCAGCAAAGCCCCATCTTGCGCTTTGCCCAAAACGCTCAGTACCCCCGCTTGACCTGGATAGATCACGACAAAGCAGCTAGAGACCAGCAGCAGCACTGCAGCAGTCACAATGCCCAGCGAAACTGCGATGATATTTTGGGTTTGGGGGTTCTTCATGTGGGGAGAGTATTCAAAAATAGAGTGTTCAAAAATAAAGTGCTCAGATTCAGCGTGATAGGTGTCTGGTACGAGTAGACTCTGGCGCTAGTAGCTCAGCTTGAGCGCCGCGACGGGCACCTCATCCCAAGAGTCCACGCTGCGGAGCCGCGCCACCCAGCCCTCTGAACGCTGGGTTTCAGTCAGCTTTGCCCTAAATTCCTCATGGCAAGCCTCCGCTTGAGGGCGATCGCAGGTGGCAATGCAGGCATGGATCAGCCCACAAGGATCAACTTGCTCATTAATCCAAATCGTCATTCACACTTCCCGCGACGTCCTTAGCCATCCTAGCGCTAATTCGTCAAAGGCAGCGAATCTAGCGGAGCCAGCCTTCTAGCTGTGCGGCCACCTGGGGCCGCCGCAGCTTTCGCATCGCCCGCGTCTGAATTTGTCGGACCCGCTCCCGAGAGAGCGCGCAGTGTTGGCTAACCTCTTCCAACGTGTGAAACTGACCGGTTTCAAGGCCATACCGCATGGCAATAATCTCTCGCTCCCGCTCCGTAAGCACCTCCGCCAACACGCGGTGCACGTCTTGGCGAAGAATAGCGTCGTCGATGTGGTGCTCTGGCAGGCGACCTGTGCCGTCCTCCAGCAGGTCTAGGAGTTCGGTATCTTCCTCTTTGCCCACGCGGTGATTGAGGGAGAGCGCCTTGCGTCGCATCTGCTGCAGGCGGCGAAGCTGACTAATGGAGAGCGCCATCGCCTCAGCCACTTCGGCTTCAGTGGGGGGCCGCCGGAGCTGATGGCTTAGTGTCTGATAGGCCTTTTTCATCCGATTGATCTTTTCACTGACGTGAATCGGCAGTCGAATCGTGCGGCCATCGTTGGCGATCGCTCGGGTAATGCCCTGACGAATCCACCAGTAGGCGTAGGTTGAGAATTTGTAGCCCTTTTCCGGGTCAAACTTTTCTGCGGCCCGATGGAGCCCCAAGCTCCCTTCCTGGATCAAGTCTAGGAAGGGCATTCCTCGATTGAGATAGCGTTTGGCAATAGAGACCACGAGCCGCAGGTTTGAGCGCACCATAATCAGCTTTGCCTGACTGCCCGATCGCCGCCTCTGCTGCAGCTCTTCCGGGGTGATGCCAAGGGCGATCGCCAGCTCCTGTTCGGAAGGGGGGCGCCGGCATTCGTGCTGGAGCTGACTTCGAAGCGCGTCAATCTGGGTGAGAAGCTGGACGCGGCGGGCCAGCACAACCTCTTCCTCAGCGGTTAACAGCGGGTAGCGGGCCATTTCTTTAAAGAAAGCCCCCGTGGCATCATCTGAACTGGTTTTGGTGTAACGTAAGGCCTTAGCATAGCCCTCCTCAGCGCTGGTCCGCCCAGTCAGGCCGGCTGTCTCATAGACATGAGTCGCATCACTGTCAGAGAGACTTAAATCAGCGAGGTCCAAGCCAGAGGCCTGAGAATCATCGCGCTGCAGAGGAGTTTGGATAAAAGATGGTTTCAAGGAAGTGGGGGGGCTGCCGATGTGACCCATATTTTGCCAAGCAATCGTTATAGAAGACCTTAAAGGGGTCTCAGCAGTTTTACTACCGCGTATCTACAGAAAGAGAGGGCGATACCCCCAGGCAAGGCCCGACGTGGACTGCGTAAAACTACTGGCAATGGACTACTGACGGGGGCTAGCAAGACAAATTTTGCCCGGTGAAGGAAGTCTGATCGAGATAGCCCAATCGGTTATAGGGGCTGATTGCAGTCAAAATTTGTTGCCCGTAGCTGCGGTAGTTGACCCGATTGTCCAGCAGGGCTACCACGCCCCGCTGACGCAGGGGTGCGATCGCCCGCTGCAGCTCGTTGAGGGTTTCAGGCAGCAGATAGTGGGCAAACCAGTTGAGGCGCTTTTTCTTGTAGTAAGCTACTCGCCCCGCCACCAGCGGATCTTCTAGGGACGGAATCGGCAGCGTGGTCACCACGAGGAGCTGCGGCACCGGCAGCACAGACTGATGAACCTGCCAGTAGCGCCATCCTGTGACCAGGATGCCCGTCTCGTCCAGGCAGGTGCGCTCAACCTGCACGCGGGATCCATATTCTGCCGCTAGGGTCGTTCCGACTTGAGCTTTGAGGGGAACGTCGTTTACCAGCAGTACAATCAGGCCGCTGCCCGCTGCAGCCATCGCCAGCAGGGCGCGAATTTCGCTTAAGAGGGCGGACCGAAACTGAGGCGTGTTTGGCATGGGCAGACGATCGGGCAGGTAGAGCTGAATCGATTCGTGCCGGCGATCAGGGGCAAACCTGACGTAGGTTAACTCATCTAGCCCCAGGCGCTCCCGGTAGATCAGCGCATCACTGTGGTTGTCCAGGGCCCCGCCTACAAGGACGAAGGGCTGTCGCCGCCAGACCCGCTGCATCTGCGGAGCCACGTCGATGGGGGCACTGTGCATGGAGAACTGGCCCTGCGGCCGAGACAGGGTTGACCAGAGGAGCTGATTGGGCTGCGAAAGTTGCTTGAAGAACCGCTGCCAGACCTCAGGGCAGCTTTCCAAATGGCGATCGGCGTCTGATATTCTAAGGCGCTGGGCCAGGTCCGACAGCGACAGCTTCTCCGAAGCGTCTAACAGATAGCATCCATAGGGATTTTGGGGACGGTGAAATAGGTCGTGGGTGAGCTGTACCAGCGTTTCATGAATCGCTGAGCTGTGGTGGGGGCGCGCCAGCATTAGCGCGGACCAGTGTTCGGGCTGCAGATGATGCGAGAGGGCTTGGCGAACCTGAAGTTCTAAGTGGTCAGCCTCGTCAATCAGGGTGAGAACACCCTCCGGCAGATGTGAAATCTCTAGGCGATCGCGCAGCCAAGCGGCGGGTGTGGTGATGAGAATGCCGCGAAAGGCCGTCCCCGGCCAGCGATCGCCCTGACAAATTGGCTTTGACGTCGTCATCCACTGCTTCAGCCGGGGGATTTCGACGTTGAGGAGTCGCTGCTGTAAACTTTCGGAGGCGACGATAATCACCGGACCAGACCAGGCCATGGCCGGAAGGAGGTAGCTCAAGCGGTAGCATCCGTAGAGGCCAGAGGGTGGTCCTGCCTGAATCAGTGCACTGCGCTGCAGCCGAAACGCACGCGCTACGAGCCTCGCCATCGTCAGATGGTGGGGCCACACGGGCTCCCCTTGCTCTCGCAAGAACGCCCGGAGCTGCTGATGGACCTCTACCTCGATCACGCGTAGTCTCCAAGACAATGCACCCTATTGTGACATACCCGGATTGGCCCGATGCGGAAGGAGCTGGATGGAGTGCAGCAACGAACGTTTAGGCCAAATTATGGACCCGATCTATGGTAAATCGACCGGGCTCTGTCGGCTGGCCAGTCAAATTGGCCTTTGTAAATTTAGCCCACGTAAATTTAGCCCATGCAAATTGGCATCGTTGGACTCGGTTTGATTGGAGGCTCCTTAGCCCTCGATTTGAAGGCTAAGACCGCCCACACCGTGATTGGCGTCAGCCGCCGCCAGACCGTGTGCGATCGCGCCCTCGAAAGACAAATTGTGGACGCCGCTAGCGTCGATTTCAGCATCTTGGACGCTGTAGACGTGGTGGTTATCTGCACACCGCTGCACGCGATCGCCACCACCGCTGAGCGGCTCATCCCTCACCTGAAGCAGGACGCCGTGTTGACCGATGTGGGCTCCGTTAAGCAGTCGGTGGTCGCAGAAATGACGACCCTGTGGCCCCACTATATAGGCGGGCACCCCATGGCCGGGACGGCGGAACAGGGGCTTGACGCCGCGATCGCCGACCTGTTTGTGGGCAGGCCTTACGTGCTTACCCCAACCCCAGCCACGCCTCCGGCGGCGATCGCTCAGGTGAAGGCGATGGTCCAGCCCCTAGGCTGCGTACTCTACCAGTGTGACCCCGCCACCCACGACCGGGCCGTCGCCTGGATATCTCACCTGCCCGTGATGGTGAGCGCCAGCCTGATTGCCGCCTGCACCAGCGCTGACGCCAAGGTGCTCACCCTCGCCCAGGCCCTTGCCAGTTCCGGGTTCCGCGACACCTCGCGGGTGGGCGGGGGTAACCCAGAGCTGGGGGTGATGATGGCCCAGCACAACCGCGACAATCTGCTGCGATCGCTGCAGGTCTACCGGCAGCAGCTTGACCAGCTCACTAGCCTAATCGAAAAGGAAGACTGGCCAGCGCTAGAGGTCCTGCTGCTGCAAACCCAGCGCGATCGCCCCCCGTTCGTCTAGGGCTGTCTAGGCGCGGCTTTGGGCGCGTTCTGCACTAGCCCCGCTGCAGGTCGTCGAGCTGGGCCAGCACCTCACGGCTATGCCTAGCGGGTTTGACCCCTAAAAATCTAGCGCGCATGATCCCATCCGGATCGACAATGTAGGTGTGTCTCAGGGCGGAATAACCAAGCCATGACCCATAGGCTTTGCTCACCGCGCCATCCGTATCCGCCAAGAGCGGAAAGGTGAGGCCTTCCGAGTCGCAAAACTCAGCGTGGGAATCCACATCGTCAACGCTGATGCCGATAATCTGAGCGTTGCGGTCGAGGTATTCAGGCAAATCCCGCTGGAACCGCCGCGCTTCTAGGGTGCAGCCGGGGGTGAAGTCTTTAGGGTAGAAGTACACCACCGCCCACTGACCGCGATAGTCAGATAGGGAAACGCTGCCGTCGCCAGTGTTGGTGGGTAGGGTGAAGCTAGGAGCCGGCTGGTTTAGGGGCGGCTGCGGACCTCCTAAGGCGATCGCAGGCTGGACCAGCACAAACTGAAGCATTAGGGCGATAGCGATCGCGATGGTGGTGAAGCGACCCGTGCCAGCGCGGCGCTCCAAGGGTCCCCAATTAAAGAGAGAATGAAAAAGCATAGTGGTGTGGGCGTAATGTTGCGGCTGCCCTATCGCAGCAGGGCAACTGCCATAGCAGAACTATGTCCAGCCTATAGCAGTCTGGGGCGGGTAAGGGACTATTCCGTCGCTTGGCAAAGGCGCCACCAGCGGTTGAGCGGGTAGTAAATCACTGGGGCCCAGAGGCTGCTCAAAATCGCCGAACTCAGGGCGATTTGCTGGTGGTAGAGCCAGGTGCGCGTCAATATCGGGTACGACTTGGGAACTGCGTTGAGCAGATACTGGAGGCTAAACTGGACAGCCATCATTGTCTCCACTAAGACCGCCATGGCAAAAGCAATCATCGCCACCGAAATAAAGTCTTCTTGGATGTATTTCTGCTTCTGCAGGCGAGCCGTCAAGACCCCCGCCAGCACTAGTCCTAAGGTATGGGTGGGCTGCGCCATGCTCATCCCATCTTGAATCAGCCCTAGGCAGAGACCGGCGATCGCCCCCTGAAACAAAGACCGCTTTAAGCTCCAGGCCACAACCCAGATCAAAAACCAGTTTGGCCCAGCCCCTAGCAGCTCAATCCCTGAAAAGCGCGCAGGCAAAATCAGCGTACAGATGGCCACCGAAGCCACCGTCACCGCCCAATCTAAGACGCGCTTCAGGCTTGGATTAAGGTTCTCCATTAGATGGCCTTGCTGAACCTGTATCCTGGAGCTCGCGGCTAGAGTTGGCGTAGACGGTCACCCACTCAAGCCGGCTAATAGGGGCTGAAATTTCGATGACTGCCTCGGGCGCTGGGGACTTAGTCAAATCGATTGAGCGGACTGTCCCCACGGGGACGCCAGCGGGAAATAGGTGGCTGAGGTGGGATGTGGTCACTACATCGTCCGGGCGGATATCTGGCACCTTGTCAAACAGCACCATCACAGCTTGGTCGCCCGCCTGCCCCCGGAGATAGCCCATGGCCCGAGAGCGGCTGATTGTCACACCGACCTGGCTAGCCGGATCGCTGAGGAGCAATACCCGACTTGTGGTGGGGGTCACGTGGGTGACGCGTCCAACCAAGCCACCGACGCCAGCGACCACATCCCCGACCTGTATCCCTGCAGCCTCACCTTGACCTAGCAAAAGCTGATGCCACCACTGATCGGTGCTGCGCCCAATTACAGGCGCAAAGACTGATTTGACCGGCTTGAGCTTAGGGGCTTCGAGCAGCGTTCGCAGCTGTTGATTTTGCTGCTCCATCTCCTGAAGTTGACTTTGAAGCTCTTGCACATGGGCAGTTTCAAGTGCCTCGGCATCGGAGGGTACAGCCTGAGAAATCTGCCGCATCCACCGGTAGGTCTCCAGAACGGGGAGCCCATTGGTTTGCCGAATGAGCCAAGCCGAAACCAGAGCCATTGAGATCAGCCCTATCCGCAGGCCATGAAGCTCCCACCAACGTCTAAAGGTATACATGCCGATTGGTTCGATTCCAAATAACCCAGTTCGATATTACTTAACATTACTTAAAAACGCGAGCAAGCTGCTTAAAGTTCTCTAGAACACGACCTGTTCCCAGAACGACGCAGCTCAGCGGGTCAGCAGCAATGTGGACCACAATTCCGGTTTCATGGCTGATCAAGGTATCCAGCTCTTTCAGCAGCGCCCCGCCGCCCGCCAGCATAATGCCGCGGTCAACGATGTCGGCAGCAAGCTCCGGAGGCGTTCGCTCTAGGGTCCGCTTAACCGCATCAATAATCACTGAAAGGGGCTCAGACATCGCTTCGCGCATTTCAGGCGCTTTGACCGTCACCGTCCTAGGTAACCCAGAGAGCAGGTGCAAACCGCGCACTTCAATGGTCATTTCATCTTCGTCAGCCCGGGGATAGGCAGATCCAATGGATATTTTGATCTCTTCAGCCGTGCGCTCACCAATCACGAGGTTATGCACTTTCTTCATATATTGGACCAGGGCGTCGCTGAGTTCATCCCCGGCAACCCGCACAGACTCGCTGAGCACGGTGCCCTGAAGACTGAGAACCGCCACCTCAGTCGTGCCACCGCCGATGTCAATAATCATGTTGCCGGTGGCCTCAGCCACTGGAAGCCCAGCTCCAATGGCGGCTGCGACCGGCTCGTCAATTAAATGCACCTCCCGGGCCCCGGCTTCTCGGGCCGCGTCTTCGACCGCCCGCCGCTCAACCCCAGTGACGCCGCTGGGAATACCGATGACGATGCGCGGGGAAACCAGCGTCCGCCCTTCGTGCACCCGCCGGATAAAATGCTTCAGCATAATTTCGGCAGTGTCAAAGTCTGCAATCACGCCGTCCCGGAGCGGTCTCAGGGCCAGAACGTTTCCGGGGGTTCGCCCCAGCATTTTCTTGGCGTCTTCTCCCACGGCTAGGGGAGTCTTATCGTTTTGGTCAATGGCGACCACGGATGGCTCCTGTAGAACAATGCCCTTACCCGAAACATAGACGAGGGTGTTGGCAGTGCCGAGGTCGATACCCATGTCGCGCGACAGGGAGAAGCGATTTAGAATTCCCACTCGTAGTTTACTCTCCTAAAAGCTAAAAATTAGACGGTGGTAAGGCCAGGAATTGATCCTTGTTAAGAGCGCTGGCGACAGAGGCATGAGCACTTCAATCATGAGAACTCTAATGCTGATGTGGCGCTCTTTCTGGAGATCAATCGACTCGCTGGCTCAAGTGGTTTGCTACTCACAACACCCGCTCGTTCGACAAGACCTAAACGGTCAGGATTTTATTACGTTTTTACGACCCCGTCCAGTAACCCAGCACCACTTTGATGATGTGGGCGCTGATTTAAGGTCAATCACGCGCATTTCTGCAGATACATCCCAGAAGATACATTTCAGACTACACCCATTATGTCTCTCCACCACTTGTCAGATGTTCTAAATCCGACAGACCTATCTTCATCGCGGTATTCTGAGAGGGTAAAGCAGCATCACGCTGTGATTACCCTTTGAGGCTAGGTTACTAGAAATGGGACTAAATACCGTCAATTTGGTGGGTCGGGCAGGGCGCGACCCGGACGTGCGCTATTTTGAGTCGGGCAGCGTTTTGTGCCGGCTGACGCTCGCAGTTGATCGGCGCCGCCGCAATAGCGATGAGCCCGACTGGTTCAACCTGGAGATCTGGGGTAGAACGGCTGAAATCGCGGCCAA
>JBHJHJ010000049.1:0-2920 GCA_050330955.1 Elainellaceae cyanobacterium
CGCCATCACCGCGACTTCAGTAGAGAGGTACACCGCCTCATAAATGCTGTGGGTGACAAACAAAATCGTCCAGCGCCGCGATCGCCACAGCTTGAGCAGCTCGTCGTTGAGCTGGCTGCGGGTGATTTCGTCTAAGGCCCCGAAGGGCTCGTCTAGCAGCAGCACCTGGGGCTGAGTCACCAGCGCCCGGGCTATTGAAACCCTCATCTTCATCCCCCCCGACAGCTCCCTCGGGTAGGCCTGCTCAAAGCCGCCCAGGTTCACCAGAGCGATCGCCTCGCTAATGCGCTGGTTGGCCGTGAGGCGGGGCAGGCGCGACAGCTTCAGCGGCAGCCGAATATTTCCCCACACCGTAAGCCAGGGCAGCAGGGCGGCGTCTTGAAACACGTAGGCCAGACGCCGCTGCGACAATTGCTGGGGCCACTCCACCGTTCCGGACGACAGCGGGCTGAGGCCAGAAATCAGCTTGAGGACGGTGCTTTTGCCGCAGCCCGAAGGCCCCAGCAAACTGACAAACTGCCCCTCCCCCACGGTGATGCTGAGGTTGTCTAGAGCAACAGTGCCGTTGGGGTAGACTTTGCTGACCTGCCGGAGGGCGATCGCGGCCTGTTGCTCTGGTTCTTCTGGTGCAGGCCGATCTGGTGCAGGCTGGCCTGGTGCGGGCTGGCCTGGTGCGGGCTGGTTTGGCCTGGGATTAGCTGGCGTAGGCATCAGCCCCTTTATTGACAAACGCCAAGGTGTAAGCATGGGTGTAATCTGTGTCAGCGCTAAACACCCCAGCCTCTACCATGGTTTCAAAAAAGGCCTGCCAGCGCTCATCGGTCATCGCGCCAATGCCCAAAGTCTCAGCGTCTCCTGAGGCGACGATGCCGTTCTCCTGCATCTTTTCGAGGCTATAGGCCAGCTGCTCGTCCGTCATCTCAGGGTTGTCCTGCTGGATTAGGGCATTGCCGGGCTCTGGGTTTTCAAAGTAGCTGTACCACCCTGCAATAGAGGCATCCACGAACCGCTGCACCAAATCGGGCTTGGTGTTTACCATTTCCTGCCGGGCCTCAATGGTGGTGGCGTAGGCCGTGTAGCCGTAGTCGGCCAGCAAAAACACCACCGGGTCGAAGCCGCCCTCTTTTTTAATTTGCAGCGGCTCGGAGGAGAGATAGCCCTGCTGCACCGCTTGCTTATCGGCTAAAAACGGCCCCGGATTGAAGTTATAAGGGCGTCTCTGATCATCTGTATAGCCGTACTTTGCTGTTAGAAAGGGCCAGTAGGTGGTGCTAGAAGCGGAGGACACGTAGGTAGGACGCCCCTTTAGCGCTTCGAGGGAATCAGCCCCCGTGTCGGGGTGAGCCACCAAAATCTGCGGATCCTTCTGGAAGATGGCGGCCACCGTCACCTTGGGAATACTCTCTTCCACCGCCTTGATCGCCGCTGCAGTATACCCCATGAAAAAGTCCACTGCGCCGCCCATCAGCAGCTGGGTGCCGTTGACCTGGGGCCCGCCCATGGCGATGGTGACGTCTAGGCCATAGTCTTCATAGATTCCGGTTGCTACCGCTTGGTAAAACCCACCGTGCTCCGCCTGGGCGTACCAGTTGGTGCCAAAGGTGACCGCGTCGAGTTCCCCGCTGCCCTCGTCTGGCTCTGCAGACTCTGACTCAGGCTGAGCCGACTGATTGCAGGCGGCCAACAGACCCGTCCCTAAGGCGATCGCCCCATACTTAACGAACCGTCGGCGGTTAAGCTGCGTCCAAGTTTGCGGATACCATAGCTGGGTCATAAGGCGTGTTTGACGGGGTCAAAGATTGCACATTATTTTACGCCATTTTTCAGCAAAGCCGTTCTGGGCTATGCCCCAGGCGTATGCTCCACCACCCAGCTCATTACCTGCTGGCCGAGCTGGGTCTGATTGAGCCGATCGGCCTCGCGGATGCCGGTGGGGCTGGTGACATTCACCTCAGTAAGATAGCCCCCGATCACGTCTAGCCCCACAAAAATTAGCCCGTCCTGCCGCAGGCGAGGCGCTACGATGTCGCAGATTTGGCGATCGCGCTCGGTGATGTCCACCGCAGCCACCCGCCCGCCCACGGCCATATTGCCGCGAAACTCGCTGCCGGTGGGAATGCGGTTGACGGCCCCAATGGGGGTGCCGTGGAGCAAAATAATTCGCTTGTCGCCGTCTTTTGCCGCAGGGAGGTACCGCTGCACCATGATGGGCAGCCGGTTATATTCCGTGCTCACCTCAACCAGAGAGTTAAAGTTGCGATCCCCCGCCTCAATCAGAAAAATGCCCTCTCCCCCCTTGCCGCCTAGGGGCTTGAGCACGGCCTTCCCGTGCCGTTCCACAAACCCTCGAATGACGGCCTTGTCCTGGCTCACCAGCGTACTGGGAATGGCATCAGCAAACTGCAGGGCGTACATCTTCTCGTTGGCCAGCCGCAGCCCGTTGGGATGGTTGACCACCAGGGTCTTCTCGGGATCGATGTAGTCGAGGATGTAGGTGGCGTTGAGATAGGCCGTATTGACGGGGGGATCAATGCGCATGAACACTGCGTCAAAGGACTCCAGCGCCATCGAAAGACTTTCGCCAAGCTGGTGCCACGGCTGGGGCACGACCCACCGGCCCTCCACCAGCGCCACTGGCGTCAGCTGCAGCGGCTGGACCTTGCCCCAGGCTCGCCCTCCCTCGACCCAAAGCCCCCCCGCCAATGCGACAAACACCTCGTGGCCCATAAGCTGGGCTGCTTCCATCAGCGCGACGCTGCTGTCGTGCCCTGGATCGAGCCGATCGATCGGGTCTATGATAAACGCGAATTTCACCCTGCTTTCACCGTGTGACTGCTAAGCGTGTGACTGCTAAGTCCGTAGCCATAACGAAACGAAACGGGGAGCGGCCCCCTGACAGCTACGTTTACTTACGGCGCTT